>JAFQWC010000108.1 GCA_017407665.1 Clostridia bacterium
GTCGCTATCTCCTGGCGGGGATAGTGTGAAAGGGGCGGTCTTGGAGCCCCTTTCGCGTATAATTGGAATGAAATATGCAGGGACAGAAACTGCCCCTGCATATTTCTAAAGGGGACGTTGCATTTTGCAACGTCCCCTTTTGTTATGCTTTAGATCAATATCCTGCGTTTTCGATTTCCTCGATCACACCGCGAACGGCCGATTCCACAGCGCCTTCTTCAAACGGCACCGGGATGCCGGCATCGTGCAGCAGATCAAAGTAGCCCTTTGTGCCGCCAGCCCTGCAGAGGTTCAGGTAGCGGGACCACGCCGCACTGCGGTCGGTTTTCATCTCGCTGTACAGGCTGAAGGTGCATATCTGTGCCAGAGCGTAATCTATATAATAGAAAGGATACAGGAAAATGTGCTGCTTCTGCATCCAGAAACCACCGTTTTCGAGGAACTCGTTTCCGTCGTAGTCACGCCAGGGCATATACTTCTTTTCCAGATCGCTCCAGACAGCGCGGCGTTCCATTGCGGTCATCTTCGGGTTCTTATAAACCTCATGCTGGTATTCGTCCACCGTGACCATGTACGGCACAACGGCCAGCGCATCGCAGAGGTGTGCATAACGGTACTCGTCGGCACGGTCGCCGAAGAATTTCTCCATCCACGGGTAGGTAAAGAACTCCATGGCCATGGAGTGGATCTCGTTGATCTCGCTCGTGGAGCCCTGCAGCGTGCTGACCGGGATCAGGCGCTCGCCGAGGAAGCACTGGAAGGCATGGCCGGCCTCGTGGGTCAGAACGTCCACGTCGGCAGAAGTGCCGTTGAAATTGGAGAAAATGAACGGTGCCTTGAAATCCGGCAGGGATGTGCAGTAGCCGCCCAGATGCTTGCCGGGACGTGTTTCCAGATCAAAGAGTTCGTACTTCGTCATGAACTCGAAGAATTCCTTGGTCTCCGCAGAAAGCGCCGCGTACATTTCGGCTGCAGCCTGAACCATGTCGTCCTTTTTGCCCATGGGGTCTGCGTTGCCGTACGGGAACACAAGGCTTTCGTCGTAGTAGCGGATCTTCTCAAGGCCCAGACGCTCTGCCTGCTTTTCACGCATACGGGCAACAGCCGGTGTGATCACCGTGCGGACCTGCTCGCGGAACTTGGCCACGTGCTCCGGGGTGTAATCCAGACGGCCCATGTTGAGGTAAGCGAGCTGCGTGTAGTTCTCAAAGCCCAGCTTTTCCGCCATGGACAGACGCACCTCGATCAGCTTGTCGTAGACTTCATCCAGCTTATCGGCTACACCGGCATACAGCTCCGCCCACTTTTCAAAGGCTTCCTTGCGCTCGGCGCGGTCGGTGCTTTCCATGTGCTTCAGAAGGCCGTAGAAATTGCAGGTCTCGCCGCGGAACTCTGCCTGGCAGGATGCTGCGATCTTGGAATACTCCACGGAAAGCTCGGATTCCTTCACCAGATCTTCGATGATGCGGGCATCCTGAATGCGCAGGTTGTTTTCCATGATCTTGATGAAATGCACGCCGTACTCCGCCTCAAACTCGGCACGGAACGGACCGTTTACGATTGCCTCGTTGAACACCTTGGAGGCCGGGATCAGGTTCGGCATATTCTCGTTGATATAGGCCATCTCGGCGTCGTAATACTCGTCCGTGGTGTCCATAGTGTTGCGGATATTGCAGAGGGAAGCCGCCGTGTAGAGGTGTGTTTCCAGCGCCTCAACCTGCTCAAAAACAGCCTTGGCTTCCTCAAAGGTTTTGGCGGCTGCAAAGGCCGCATTGTACGCTTCATACTGCTTGACGACAGCCGGGATGTCCGGGCGCTCGTAAACCAGTTCGCTGAATTTCTGCATAATAAAAAACTCCTCTCTTAGATAACACCTGCAAAACAGGCAAAATCCAATAAATTACAAATTATTTTGCTGCAAACGCCTTCGGGCTGATCTCCACATTCGGGCCCTGCTGCAGCTCGGTGAGGGCATCGCAGCCCTGAAACGCATACGCACCGATCTTTGTCAGGCCCGCGCCGCAGATCACTTTCTTCAGGCTTTTGCAATCCTTGAAGGTAAACGGTGCCACGGTCGTCATGCTGTCGGGCAGCACGATCTCCTCAATGCCGCTGCGCACAAACGCATACGGCCAGATCGCCGTGATGCTCTGCGGAAGGTCGATGTGCTTCAGATTGATGCAGCCATCAAATAGGAACTCGCCGAGATTCGTCACAGAATCCGGGATCGTGATCTTCTCAAGCTCAGTATGCCCGGCAAACAGATTATCAAACAGCACGGTCACGGGCTTTCCGCCGTGCATCGCCGGGATTTCCACCTCCGCCGCATGGCCGCTGTAACCCATGATGGCATAGGTATCGTCTGCAACCAGCTGAAAAGTAAATTCATTCATTGTAAACGCGTACATAAAATAAGTTCCTCCAAAACAAGACGTTCACGCCTTATGGTAAAATCATACCACTATATACAAAGATTTGCAAGACAAAAGGACCGCGGCGCACCGCAGTCCTTCGTCACTCTATATGCAGGAATTACTTTTTGTCGAACAGTGCGCGGTCCACACTCCAGTAGAAGTGCTCTTCACCGATCTGGTCCACAACGCCGGCGCGGTCGAGAACCTTGCGTACGGTGTCATTCAGGCCGCACATGAGGACCTCCACACCCTGAACATCATACGTTTCCGCCAGCTTCATGATGGCCTGCGCCGCATCCGGATCCATCACCGGCACGCCGCGCATGGAGAACACGATGCGGTCTGCTTTCGGCAGCTTGTTCATGTAGTCGACGATCTTCTGGGTGTTCGCGAAGAAAACAGCACCGGTGATATACACC
Organism: Clostridia bacterium; assembly: GCA_017407665.1. Classification (GTDB taxonomy): domain Bacteria; phylum Bacillota; class Clostridia; order Oscillospirales; family Acutalibacteraceae; genus Hominenteromicrobium. The sequence goes on from JAFQWC010000108.1 coordinate 2,834, forward strand.
ACGCAGGTGTTGGCATATTTCTCCATATCCACATTCGGCAGGCGGGATTCATCCACCATGGAGTGGTCAAGACGCACTTCCAGCACGCGGGAGATGAAGGCCAGCAGGCTGAACGCAATGCCGATCACGATGGCGATGGTCAGGTCAAACACGACGGTCGCGATCAGGGTGATCAGGTACTGCGCGATCTCGCTCTTGAAGCCGCGCTTGAAAATATGGCGGATCTCATGCCACTCGTTCATGCGCCACGCGGTCATCATCAGAACGCCGGCCAGTGCCGCCATCGGCAGGCGGGACATCACGCCGCCCAGCAGGAACATGGAGATGAGAAGGAAAGCGGCATGGAAAACGCCGGTGAGACGGGTCTTGCAGCCGGATTTGATGGCCACACTGGTACGGGCGATGGCTGCCGTTGCCGGAACGCCGCCGAAGAACGGAATGATCATGTTGCCGATGCCCTGACCGACCAGCTCTACATCTGCCTCAAAACGGCCCTTGGTCATGGCGCTGGCGGAAGCACCGCACAGCAGGCTTTCGATCATACCCAGCATCGCGACGGTGAGCGCCGGGCTGATATAGGACGGCAGAGCGCTCCAATTGATCTCCGTAAAGTTGAGGCGATTCTCGAGGAAAATGGTCTTCGGGATGGCGCCGACCTCTGCGATATCCAGATGCAGGAGCGCTGCGGCGATCGCCGCCACAATGATGCCGACCAGAGAGGACGGCACACGGGCATTCCACTTTTTCGGCCAGAAGATCATGATCAGCATGACGAGCAGACCAATGGCTACCGCATGCCAATCCGGCTTAAAGCCCAGTTCGCCGTAAGAAAGCAGCTTCTGCACGGCGGATTCGCCTTCGGAATGGACACCGAAGAAATTATCCACCTGACCCAGTGCGATGATCACCGCAATACCGGAAGTGAAACCGGTGATGACCGGCTTCGGGATCAGATGTACGAGTTTACCCAGTTTCAGAAGGCCGGCCAGCAGCATCAGCACGCCCGCCATCAGGCCAACGAGAAAAACGCCGGACAGATTGCCGCCGTCCTTCGCGATGATGGTGATAAGCACCGCAGTCATCGCACCGGTGGGGCCGGAAATCTGGAACGATGCACCGGACAGCGCACTGATCACAAGACCGGACAGGATCGCCGTGATCAGACCCGCCGCGGCATCCGCGCCGCAGCTGACGCCGAACGCCAAAGCCAGCGGCAGGGCAACCGCACAGACGGTGAGACCCGCCATGACATCGGACAAAAGGCTTTTCGGCCCGTAGCCCTTAAACTCTTCTTTCAGAAGAGAAACGTAATTTTTCAACATGTTCATTCCCTCATTTACATGATCTGAAAATTGTCCGGATATTCCCGGACGCCGCTCCAAATTCTACCACGATTTTATCCCGCGAACAATGCCGAAAACCGAAAAGATTTACAGAAAAATCGCCTTATTTTGGTCGATGCGCCGAAAGCCCTTTCCGCACTTGCCGCATAGCTGTAATCGCTGGCTCAGTCCAGACTGATATACGATGTTACAGTAACAGCATCTTGGCTTTTATTCAAATAATAGCTTTTCTAAACGACTCACGTCATGCCCCTGCTTTCTTAAATATTCCAAAATTATTTTACATGCGTTCTCGTCATACTCCTCTGTGAAAAAAGCTTCTGCTTCAGGGTCATACTTTGCTTCCCACACATTTTTAACTCGGCACACGATGCCGTCTGCATTGGTATCTACATAGAAAAATGCACCGGAAACTTCTGACGGATAGCAAAGAATTTTATGATCACGATAGAAATAGAAATAGTCTTCGGCCGTTGTCCACTTGCAAACTTCCTCAAAGGTTGTCTCCCCGAGTTTGATCCAAGCAAAATCCTGCAGTGAATATGTTTGGTCTGAAACAACCGTATTCCATTCTTTACCTTCTTTAATCTCAATAATACCAAGTTCGTTTACATCCACAAAGGTTCCTTCAAAATCCGTATCCTCGTCATAATATATATTAAATGTCTCATGCACACAGTTCAAATAATCTACAGCGATATATCCAACATTTGTCCCGTAACCTAAATATATCTTAACATCCGGATCCGCTGTAAAATACTCGTAATCCGGGATCAGAACATCACTGTACAGCTGATTTGAAGGTTCATGTAAATTCTGTACTATCAAGTCCGCAGCCGAAGACCGACCAATTGGCAGATCAAAGAAATCCTCCAGGGAATAGATTCTCCCTTCATTCGACACGACTGACTCAACCGGAACTTCGGATGCCTCAGGTTTGGGTTCCGGGGTGACAGAGGGTGTGGATTCGGGCGTAGGCTCGGATGTGGGCTCCGGCGTAGCGGTGGCGGGCGCAGGTGTTGCTGTGGGGGCTTCCGTTGGGGCGGGCGTGTTTTCGGTGTTCTGCACTGCCGCGCAGCCCGAAAGCATAACTATAAACATCGTTACCGCAAGCAAAATACAGATCGTTCTTTTCATAAAGCTACCTCCCTTTTAATCTATAGAATATTTTACCGCTGCTCCCGTATCTTCACATACTCTTTGAGAATTAGATCTATTTTTCTTTGCTGCTCCGCCATATATTCTTCTGTGAAAAACTCTTCTTTTTCCGGGTCGTTCTCCGCATTCCAAATATTTGCAACACTATACACTACATCATCCGCATTGACACTAATAAAGAAATACGCACCGGGAACTTCCGCCGGATAACATAGAACCTTCTCATTGGTATTAAAATAGAAATAATCTTCGGTCGGTGTGTACTTGCATACTTCCTCAAAGGTTGTCTCACCGGGTTTAATCCATGCAAAATCCTGCAGGGTATACGTTTGATCTAAGGAAATAGACCTGCATTCCTCCTCCGTGACCTCATGAATACCAATCTCGTTTTCATCTACATAGGTACCTTCAAGATTTACATTTTTGTCGTATGTACTAAGACCTTCATGCCGATAATTCAAATAATACAATGCATCATACTCTACTTCCGGAGCAATAGATATGAAAATGTCCGGATTGGCAGTAAAATACGTAAAAGACCCTGCCGGGTGGAAAGCACCCCATTGACCTCTGTTAGAATGTACACCTTTTTCCATGGTATCCAACATCGTAGACCGACCGACAGGCAAATCAAAGAAATGCTCTATGGAATAGATTCTATCTTTGTTCGATTCAGAACTTAATATAAGTTCTCTTGCCCATTCTTCATCCTCTTCATAAACCGGATCTTCAGATACTTCGGGCGTGGGTTCCGGCGTAGCGGTGGCGGGCGCAGGTGTTGCTGTGGGGGCTTCCGTTGGAGCGGGCGTGTTTTCGGCGCTCTGCCCTGCCGCGCAGCCGGAAAGCAAGGTCATGAATATCGTTACCGCAAGCAAAATACCAATCGTTCTTTTCATAAAACTTCCTCCTTTGCGGGTACTCCTGCAGTACCGCCGATTTCAAGATCATTGTATCACGGCGCCGCAAACCGTGTCCACAGAAATCCGAAAAAACAAGAGAAAAGGCGCACTCCAAACGGAATGCGCCGAAAAAGCATTATTCAATATTCTCGCCCAGTGTGCCCTGGCTGAGTGCCTTGAGGTACGCGGTGATGAACTCGTCGATCTCGCCATCCATCACGGCGTTGATGTTGCCCTTTTCGCAGCCGGTACGGTGATCCTTTGCGAGGGTGTACGGCATGAAGACATAGGAGCGGATCTGGCTGCCCCAAGTGATCTCCTTCTGTTCGCCCTTGATGTCGGAGATTTTGTCGAGGTGCTCGCGCTCTTTGATCTCCACGAGCTTAGACATCAGCATACGCATAGCCATGTCGCGGTTCTGGTACTGGCTTCTTTCCACCTGACAGGAAACCACGATGCCGGTGGGAATGTGGATCAGACGGACAGCAGAGGAGGTCTTGTTAACCTTCTGACCGCCGGCGCCGCTGGCGCGGTACACTTCCATACGGATGTCATCCGGGCTGATCTCCACGCTGACGTCCTTATCGATTTCCGGCATAACTTCCAGAGAAGCGAAGGAGGTCTGTCTGCGGCCCGCCGCATCAAACGGGGACACACGCACGAGACGATGCACGCCGGATTCACTCTTCAGGAAACCGTAGGCATTTTCGCCCTCCACCAGAATGGATGCACTCTTGAGGCCGGCTTCGTCGCCGTCGAGATAATCCAGTGTAGAGACCTTAAAGCCGTGGCGCTCGCCCCAGCGATTGTACATACGGAACAGCATCTCGGCCCAGTCCTGCGCCTCCGTACCGCCGGAGCCGGCATGGAATGTGAGAATGGCGTTCTTGTTGTCGTATTCACCGGTCAACAGGGTGGTCAGGCGCATGGCCTCCACTTCGTTCGCGATGGCCTGAATCTCCGCTTTGGCTTCATCCACCAGAGAAAGGTCCTCTGCCTCGTCACCCATTTCGATCAGCGCAAGGGTATCCTCCGCACGGGCGCAAAGCTTCAGGTAGGTCTCATCCTTCTGCTTCAGTGCCGCTGTGCGCTGCAGCACCTTCTGTGCGCTTTCCATATTATCCCAAAACCCCGGTTCCGCGACTTTGTTTTCCAGCATTTCCACTTCTTCGCGAAGTCTTTCCAGGCCCAGAGCATCCTTCAGCTCATCCAGAGCAGCTTCCTGCTCACCCAGCAGTCTTTTCAGTTCTTCAAATTGCAGCATAAATCGTTCATCCTTCCAAACGAAAATGTTCCTCTATTCGTTAAGCGGAGGTTCACCCTCCAAATACGCATATCTTTTGATATTATACCGAATTTTCCTGCATTTGTAAATAGGGAAAATCCACGGATGTTTTCGTTCGTGCACAAGACTGTTTTGACAGCCCCGTCACCTCCGAAAACGCCCCGCAGTCACGGTTCCCGCCAAATTTCGGCAGTTTTCGTTGCGAAATCACGAAAACCATTGTATAATGAATTATTATATGTAAGTTTCAGGCGTACAGCCTTTTTCAGAGGAGAGATTTTGTTATGAATTATGCGGAAGAATCCCTGCGGCTCCATAAAAAATGGAAAGGTAAGATCGAAGTCGTCGCCACCGTGCCGGTCGGCAACAGAGAGGAACTGTCGCTGGCGTACACACCCGGCGTAGCACAGCCCTGCCTGGAGATCCAGAAGGACATCAACAAATCCTATGAACTGACCCGCCGCCACAACCTCTGCGCGGTGATCACCGACGGTTCCGCGGTGCTGGGTTTGGGCGACATCGGTCCCGAAGCCGGTATGCCTGTGATGGAGGGCAAATGCGCCCTGTTCAAGAGCTTTGCCGGCGTGGATGCCTTCCCGCTGTGCGTACGCTCCAAGGACGTGGATGAATTCGTCAATACCGTATATCTGATCTCCGGGTCCTTCGGCGGCATCAATCTGGAAGACATCTCTGCGCCGCGCTGCTTTGAGATCGAACGGAAATTAAAAGAAAAATGTGATATTCCTGTTTTCCATGACGATCAGCACGGCACAGCCGTGATCGTTCTGGCCGGCCTCACCAACGCACTGAAAGTCGTCGGCAAGAAAAAGGAAGACGTAAAAATCGTCACCGCCGGTGCAGGCGCAGCCGGCATTGCCATTGCCAAAATGCTGCTCTCCGCCGGATATAAAAACATCACCATGTGCGACCGACAGGGTGCGCTGTACGACGGCTGCCCCGGTATGAACTGGGCACAGGCGGAGATGGCGAAGATCACCAACCCCACCCAGACCCCCGGCACGCTCGCCGAAACTCTGGTCGGCGCCGACGTGTTCATCGGCACATCCGCCCCCGGTATTGTCACCCGCGAAATGGTGGCTTCCATGAACAGCGACGCCATCATCTTCGCCTGCGCCAATCCCACGCCGGAAATCTTCCCGGAAGAAGCCAGAGCAGGCGGCGCCAAGGTGATCTCCACCGGCCGCAGCGATTACCCGAACCAGATCAACAACGTACTGGCCTTCCCCGGTATTTTCCGCGGCACCTTCGATGTACGCGCTTCCGATATCAACGAGGAAATGAAGGTAGCCGCTGCCATGGCACTTGCCGCTCTGATCCCGGATGAGGAGCTCAACGAAAACAACATCATTCCTCAGGCGTTTGACCCGCGCGTCGGTCCTGCCGTGGCCAAAGCCGTCGCAGAAGCGGCAATCGCCACCGGTGTTGCAAGAATTTGACGCTGCCCGCGATGTGAAATTCTGCGTTTTTCCTGTAAAATTGTTAACGAAGTGAAAATTCCGTGTGTTTTCGTTGCGATTTTTGCAATTCTATTGTAGAATGAGTTTACGATATAAATCATAAATCCGATTTTGGAGGATCTGTTTTGGACTATAAAGGAATTAAGTGCCCTGTCTGTGAAAAGCCGATGCTGGAGGACGACGATATTGTCGTCTGCCCGGAATGCGGCGCACCGTATCACAGGGCCTGCTACATGGAAAAAGGAAGCTGCATCTTCACGGAGCTGCACGAAAAAGGCGAAAACTGGATGCCGCCCGCTCCGCCCACCGCACCGAATACCGTCAGCGAGATCAAGGATCAGGAATGTCCGAACTGCGGTGTGCTCAACGCGCACAGCGCCATGTTCTGCAACATCTGCGGTACTTCTCTGACCGGAGAGCCGACGCCGCACCGTAACTCGCCCTATAATCACCACACGCCGCATTCCGCCGCAGAGGAAGAACGCCGCGATGCCGCGCAAACCGGCAGCTATCCCCCGCCGCCGGGCGTTACCTTTCACGGATTCGGCGCCATGCCGTTCCAGTTCGATTCCATGGGCGGTGTCAACCCGGCCGACCCTCTGGCGGAAAATGTCTCCTACGGCGACGCCAGCAAGCTTGTGCAGCAGAACACCAGCTACTATATGTCTGTATTTCATATGCAGCAGAAATTCAATCACCGCAAATTCAATTTCTCCGCCTTCCTGTTTTCCGGCGGTTGGCTGCTGTACCGCAAGCAATACAAATCCGGCCTGATCGTGACCGGGATCATGGTGGTCCTGTATCTTCTGCAGATGCTGTTTTCTCAAATCGGCACGGTTGAAGTCACCATGCGTGCGCTCGATTCCTTCGGCGCCGTCAATCAGGCTGATATGACCAACGTACAACTGTACACCTATCTGACGGAATATCTGGTCGACAAGCCGACCGAGTTTCTCCTGTTCTCTTCCCCGTTGATCTGCTCCGGCCTGATGCTCCTCGTCATGGTCGTGATCGGATTCATCGGCAACCGGCTGTACATGAATCACTGCATCCGCACGGTACAGAAGATCAAGGCCGAGGCACAGACCGAATCCGATCTGGAAGCCGCGTATCTCTCCTGCGGCGGTGTCAATATTGCCGTCGCCTTCGTCCTGATGCTCTGCTATATGATCAGCCAGTGGCTCCCCATGCTCCTCTAAATGGTTGAACCTTTGCGGACGCCATACGCAGAAAGGAAATAAATCATGCAGAAAGTAAAAAAAGCGGTCATTCCCGCGGCCGGTCTCGGTACACGTGTTCTGCCCGCTTCCAAAGCGATGCCCAAGGAAATGCTCCCCATTGTGGACAAGCCCGCCATCCAGTATATTGTGGAGGAAGCCGTTCGCGCCGGCATCACAGATATCCTGATCATCACGAATCGCGGCAAGGGGTTGATCGAAGATCATTTTGACCGCGCACCCGAGCTGGAAGATCGCCTTCTGCAGGGCGGAAAGCAGTCGGCTTACAAGGAATCCGTCGCGATCGCCAATCTGGCCAACATTTGTTATATCCGCCAAAAGGAGACCCGCGGTCTCGGTCACGCGGTTGCCTGCGCCAAAGCCTTCGTCGGCGATGAGCCCTTCGCCATTTTATACGGCGACGACGTGATCCTCGGTGAAGACCCCGCCTGCGGCCAGCTGATCCGCGCCTATGAGGCAACAGGCAAGGGCGTTGTGGGTGTGAACGCTGTGCCGGAAAGCGATATTCACAGATATTGCTCCCTCAAAGTGGAACCGCTTCGGGACAACTGGTACACCTGCACCGATATGATCGAAAAGCCGCAGAGAAAAGAGGACATTTTCTCCCTGTTCTCCATTCTGGGCCGCTGTGTGATGCCGCCAGAGATTTTTGACATTCTGGAGCACACCGCCCCCGGCGCAAACCATGAGATCCAGCTCACCGACGCCATGGCGGAACTGGCCCGACGGGACGGCGTTGTGGCGGTGGATTTCATCGGCACCCGCTACGATATGGGCAACAAGCTGGGCATCATGCAGGCACAGATCGAAGTCGCGCTGCAGCACCCGGAGATCGGGGAAGCCTTCCGCAAATATCTCAAGGAAATCGCGAAAAGTCTGTGATTTTTCCGCAATATGCATAAAGATGAAAAAGTCGCCAAGTTTCGGAATTTAAACCTTGACTTGACGGCTTTTTATGATATAATAGATGCGTTGGTTTGCGCTCACATTTTATGCAAACCTAAAATCCTTGCTCCGTTTCAATGTACGGGGCCAAAGTCCAAAAGGAGGTGCAATCATGACAGAGGTAAAGAACAAGTATGAGACCGTGTTCGTCGTCTCCACTAAGCTTGGTGAAGAAGGCGCAGCTGCACTGGTCGAGAAGTTCAAGGCAAGAATTGCGAGAAACGGTACTGTCGAAAGCGTTGACGATTGGGGTAAGAGAAGACTCGCATACCCGATCAACAAGGAGACTGAGGGCTACTACACTCTCATCAACTTCGAGAGCACACCGGATTACACTGCTGAGCTGGACAGACGCTTCAAGATTACTGAAGGCGTTCTCCGTTCCATCATCATCAAGAAGGATCCGCGCTTTGCTAACGCTCCCGTAAAGACCCGCAAGGCTGCTGAGCCGAAGACCATCGACGTTGATGCTATCGCAGCAGAAGTCGAGGCAAATGAGTCCGCTGCTGAATAAGTTTTTTGAAACGAAAGAGAGTTGTTACCTATGTTGAATGTTGCTGTTGTAATGGGCAGACTGGTTGCCGATCCCGAACTCCGTCACACCCCGAATGATGTTGCTGTAACCAGCTTTACGCTGGCTGTTGACCGCTCCTATGTCAAATCCGGCACAGAGCGTCAGACCGATTTCATCGACATCGTCGCATGGCGCGGTACCGCAGATTTTGTCTGCAGATACTTCCGCAAGGGTCAGATGATGGCGGTGCACGGTTCTATTCAGACACGCACATACACAGATAAGGATGGCAACAAGCGCAAGGCTTTTGAAATTGTTGCGGATGATGTCAACTTTGCCGATTCCAAGCGCAATGATGGCGGTTCTTCCTATAACAACAATTCCTACGGCGGCAGCGCGTACGGCAATTCTTACAACAACTACGGTGGTAACAGCGCAGCCGGAAATGAAATGCAGCGACCGGCTTACAGTGAGCCCGCACCCACATATTCCAGTGGCAGCAGCGGGGACTTCGAGGAAATCATCGGCGACGACGACCTGCCGTTCTGATGATTTCGGACACAACGATTTTTAGATAGGAGGCTTTCGCAATGGCAGACAGACCGGAGAGAGATAATCGCCGCGGTGGTCGCAAGAGCCGCAGAAAGGTATGCAGCTTCTGCGTTGACAAGGCGGAATATATCGATTACAAGGATGTTGCTAAGCTTCGCCGTTTTATTTCTGAAAGAGGTAAGATCCTTCCCAGAAGAGTTACGGGAACTTGTGCACATCATCAGCGTGGCCTGACAGTCGCTATCAAGCGTGCTCGTCACCTCGCTCTCCTGCCGTTCAGCAGCGACTGATTCGCAGCTCAGGCAGTAAAATAAGATCACGAGGGAGATTTTTCAGTTTGAAAAGTCTCCCTTTTTCTTTTGAAAACAACGTTTCCATTGAAAGGAGACTTCCCTATGCGGATATTTGATATGCATACCCATTGCTTTCCCGATGCGCTTGCACCGAAAGCACTGCCCACCCTGGCCGCCATCTGCAAGAGCCCGTATTACGGAGACGGCACCTTCGATGATCTTTGCAGGAAACTGCAGGAAGCAGGTGCCGACGGCGCGATGATCCTGCACATCGCCACAAAGCCGACGCAGATGACCTCCGTGAACAACTTCGCTGCCGCGTGCCAGCGAAACGGCATCTTCTGCTTCGGCAGCGTCTTCCCCACGGCTGAAAACGCCGTTGAGGAACTGCACCGCATAAAGTCGCTCGGTCTCAAGGGCGTGAAGCTGCACCCGGATTATCAGGGCTTTTTTGTAGACGACCCCGCCGTATTCCCGGTCTATGAAACTGCCGCCGCTTTGGAGCTGCCCATCGTGTTCCACACCGGTTTCGACCCCTACTCCCCCGATGTGGTCCACTGCCCGCCGCGGACTCTGGCCGAAGTGGCCGACCGCTTCCCGCAGCTAACCATCATTGCGGCACATATGGGCGGTATGCGCATGGATCAGGAAGTAGAAAAATATCTGTTGGGCAAGTCGAACGTCTATTTTGACACAGCCTATACCACCTATTCCATGGACGCCGCCCGCTGCGGCGAGCTCATTCGCCGGCACGGCGTGGAGAAGGTCTTCTTTGCGACCGATTTCCCCTGGAGCACGATTGAGGCGGAGCGTGCGCTGCTGGAGCAGATCGATTTCACCGACGAGGAACGCGCCCTGCTCTATTATGAGAATGCCAACCGCATTTTTGGCCTGTCTTTGACGTAAGCGACGGGAAACCGCAGCCGACCAAACAGAAAAGCCGCACAAATTCATATAAGCCAAAAGGAGAGAAGCCACGCTTCCCTCCTTTTATACTTTATTTCACGCGCTTACCGGCAGAGAACACAGCTTTTACCGTGAAGGTCTCATCCAGCACGAGTACATCTGCGCGCATACCGGGCTTCAGTTCGCCGCGGTCCGGGCAGCCGGCCGCCTTCGCCGGGTTGACGCAGGCCATCACGGCGATGTCTTCCGGCTGATATCCCATTTGGAACATATTCTTCGCGCCGACAGCCAAACTCACGGCACTGCCGCAGATGACACCGTTCTCGAGCTTACAGAAGCCGTCCTTCACGAACATTTTCCGGCCACCCTCGTCGCAGTACTCGCCCTCGGGCAGACCGGCGTAAAAGCTGTTGTCGCTGATCATGGTGATCTTCTCCGGGCTCTTGCACCTTACGGCAATGCGTACCGCCGGTGCCGAAACATGGTGCAGGTCACAGATCAGTTCGCACATCACACGGTCATCGTCGAGCGCAAGGCCCAGAATGCTCGCATCCCGGTGCCCAAACGGCCGCATCGCATTATAGGTGTGCGTCGCGCGGGTGAAACCGAGGTCCACCGCAGCTTTTGCTTCTTCATAAGAAGCATTGGTGTGCCCCATGGAAGCCTTCACGCCGAGCGCTTTGCAGGTTTCCAGCACTTCGTCTGCGCCTTCCATTTCCGGCGCCAGCGTCATGATCTTCAAAAGTCCGCCGCTTTTCTCAAACATGGTTCTGAGCAGCTCCGCATTCGGCTTCTGAATGCATTCTTCCGCCATGCCGCCCTTGCGGATCACGTTAATGAACGGGCCCTCGGAGTGGATACCGATCACGCGGTCATCGCCCTCTTCTGCGATCTTCTCGCAATCCCGGATCAGATCTTCCGCCGGTTCCGAGGCTAACGTCGCCAGAATACTCGTCACGCCCTCCTGTGTCAGCCAGTCCAGCGCGGGCTTCAGCGGCTGATCCCCATGATAAAACTCCACGCCATATGCGCCGTGGATGTGGGTATCGATGAAACCGGGCAGCACATAGCAGCCGGCAGCGTCAAAAATCTCGCCCTCCGCCGTTTCTGTGATCACGCCGTTTTCAAAGCAAAGATCCTGCCTGTGCATTTTGTGGTCCGTGCCAAACACCAGACCGTTGATGATTTTCATATCCTATCCTCCCAAACGAAAACGGAGGCGCGCAGAACACGCCCCCTTTTCTTTACTTCATCAGTTCGTCCACGGTTTCAAAGGTCGTGCGCTTCAGGTCGGACGGATCGTAACCGGTGCGCACTTCCACGGGCATCATGTAGCCCAGCGTGCTCCAGCCCCAGAACGGGCACAGCCCCTGCCCTACGCCGGTCTCACCGTTGTAGTACTCGCGGGTGTTGTTCTCGAGCAGCACCATCTCAAAGGTCTTATCTGCCAGGAGCTTTGCCTCTTCCGTGAAGCCGTGCAGCAGCAGACCGTGCATGACCATGTAGTTTGTCGGGATCCATGTGGCGCCCATCCAGGTGCACTCGCCGCCCTTGCGCTCCTGATAATAGCCCACTTCGTTCTTGGCCCAGGTCGCCACGGGGTACGGCAGCCAGAATTCTTCCGGATTCATCAGATGCTCACGCACAAGGCGCTCGGCGCGCTCCTGCGGGATCGTGCCCAGCCACAGGGGCAGCAGACCCGTGATGCACTTCACCTTGTTCAGCTTGCCGGTGCGCTCGCTGCGGTCATAATAGAAGCCGGTCTCTTCATCCCAGAAGGTTTCATCGATCAGCTTGCAGAGCTTTTCTGCGTGTGCGGTGAATTCCGCAGCTTCCTCCGGCTTGCCCAGCTCAGCTGCGATTTCCGCCATGGCGCGCAGTTCACGCACAAGATATACGTTGAGGTCCACACCTTCAAACTCCATCACGTTATCGAGACCGAGACGCAGTGCCTGATTGTCCATGCCGCTGTGGTCGGCGCCGTCCCAGAAGCAAAGGCCGTTGCGGTCGTTATCGCAGTGCCAGAACCAGTAATCGAGGTATTTCTTCAGCTTTTCGTAGTATTTGCCGCTCAGCCAGCGGAAATCCTGATCCTGTCGGCAGCCGAGCAATGCCGTCTGCGCCAAAAACGGCTTGAAATGATGGCGCGGACGCGGGAAACAGATGGCCATGGTACGGGCCACAAAGCCGGACGGATGCTGCTCATCGAGGAACATCTCCACGTTGTTGCGGCAGTAATCCGTAATACCGATATAGGAAAGGAACAGGGTCTCAAAATAGAGATCCCAGTCGTACAGCTCATGGTAGGCATAGCCGGTCATGACCATACGGCCCTTGTGGAACCACACACCCTTTTCCAGAATGTCACAGACCACATCATTGAGGCGCTTTTCGAGACGCGCCGGTGTACATTTTTCATGCCGGTTTTCCGGCAGCAGATCCAAAATCTTCATGATATCCTCCTTATTGTATCGTCTGGGGACTGCTATGCCGCCCCGCAGGCCGATCCTATCAAAGTGTAAAGGTGTATGTACCGGCGGTGAGCGTCTTGCGGACGGTCTCGCCGTTCTTATCGGTGAGGATTACTTCCGCCTGTGCATCAAACGGGACAACGAAGGTATAGGTTACGTCGTCACCATCGTATGCCCAACCGGATTCATAGTAGCCGGCTGCGGTGTTCACCATCGCCTTTGCAGCACCGAGGCGCTGATCCGGCTGCGGCTTCAGAACGGCACGCTTGTAGCCCGGGCAGTCTTCCACAGGATTCAGGCCGCACACATTCTTGTAGACCCACTCGAACACGGCGCCGTAAGCGTAGTGAGTCATGGAGTTCATGCTGGTGCCGCTGATTTTACCGTCCGGATTGACGGAATTCCAGCGCTCCCAAACGGTGGTGGCGCCCATATTGACCTCATACAGCCAGCTCGGGTAATCCTCCTGCAGGAAGAGCGCGTAAGCATCGGTATTCAGACCGTTGTCCGAAAGCGCGCGGCAGAGTACCGGTGTGCCGAGGAAGCCGGTCTTCAGATGCATATTGGTCTTGAGGAGCAGCTCGTGCAGATCCGCTGCAATATGCTGTCTGGCAGATTCCGGTGCCAAACCGAAGCTGAGCGAGATCGCGTTGCCGGTCTGGGTGGCTGCGGCGCAGCGGCCGCCCGGCGTGTAGAACTCGTGGTGGATGGCTTTGAGGATCTCCTCTGCACGCTTGCTGTAAATCTCATAATCTTCGGTCTTGCCGAGTGCAAGTGCAGCCTTAGCCACGAGCGTGGTGGATTTATAGTAATACGCGGAGCACAGGAAGGTAACATCCGTGCCGCCGAGGCAGTATTCGGGATCAAAGCCGGACAGCGCACCGTCGAGCGCGAGCCAATCGGCAAAGTGGAACTCGAGACCGAGCCACAGGCGTGTGGAGCCGTGTGCTTCATCGTAGCGGTAGATCCAGTCCGCCCACAGCTTCATGCTGTCGTAGCCGTTTTCCAGCATCGCCTTGTCGCCGCTGGCCAGATAGGTCTCCCACGGCACGATGGCCGCGGCATCGCCCCAGCCCACATGGCCGCCGGACAGCATGATATTTTTGTTGGCTTCATCGCGATTGACCATCAGCGGGGCAACGTCGGGCGTTCTGCCGTTCGATACCTTTTGCTCCTCGTACATATCACGGCTGTACTTGGTGTAGAAGGCCAGACAGTCCATGTTGTAGTTTGCGGTCGGGCAGAAAGCCTGCGCGTCACCGGTCCAGCCCATGCGCTCGTCACGCTGCGGGCAGTCGGTGGGCACGTCGAGGAAATTGCCGCGCTGACCCCAAACGGAGTTCCAGTACAGGCGGTTCACTTTCTCGTTTGCGGTTACGATCTCGCCGGTCTGCTCCAGATCGGAATACAGGACCCAAGCCTTCATATTGGAAATGCAGTCGAAGTTTTCGATGCCGGAGAACTTTGCATAGCGGAAGCCATAGAATGTGGAGATCGGGCGCAGGAACATCTTTCTGCCGTCCGAAATGAAGCGGTACTCGCATAGTGCGGAGCGCATATTGTCGCGGTAGAAGCAATCATCCTGCAGCAGTTCACCGAACTGCACGCGCAGCTGTGTGCCTGCGGGTAAATCTGCTTCGAACACGAGCCAGCCGGTCATGACCTGTCCCACGTCGATGACGAGTTCATTCTTCTGTGTGGTGATGACTTTCGGCTCCAGAACGTGCTTGACAACAGTCGGCAGGGAGAGACGCTCGGTCAGAACACCAAGCTCCTTTGTATAGGGCTTCACAGGCTTCCAATCGGTGTAAGCGCAGTCAGCACAAGCCCAGTTTTCGATCTCCATCGCGGCTTCATAGCGCTCGCCGTCATAAATGTTGCCGAAGGTGATCGGGTTCGGCGCGCACTGCCAGCTTTCGTCGGTCACAATGACGGTCTCGCCCTTGTCGGTCTGCACGCGCAGCTCGCCGTAGAGCATATATTCTTCTGTAAAATTGTTGGCCGGAGCACCGATTTCGCCGGTCTCGAAGCTCGCACGACCACCGTCAAAGCCAAAGCGGCCCTTCGCCCAGCCGTTGCCCAGAATGGCACCGATGGCATTGTCACCGCTGTGCAGCAGAGCGGTCACGTCGTAGGTCTGGTACTGCATCCAGAGGCTGTATGCGTTGTAGTTCGGGGTGAGGTACTCGTCATTCGCCTTCTGACCGTTGATGTACAGCTCATAAATGCCAAGACCGGTGAAATAGGCACGGGCGGAGAGCACTTCGCCGTCGATGTGAAACGCCTTGCGCATATACGGTGCGGTCTCGAGGGGCAGCTGCGGCGCAATGCGGATGCCTGCAAAGGGTTCGTCCATCTTTGCGGTCTCAAACCAGGCGTTCTCGCTGGTCACGGTCTCACCGGTGTCAGCACAGACCGTCACACGCCAGTAGTAGCGGGTGCGGGGTTCGAGTTCAATTTTCACCGGTACACCGAGAGAGGATGCTTTTTCGTCCTCGCCGGTATCAAAAATCAGTTCGCAGAACTCCGGGCACTTGGAAACCTCCACGCGCGCCCAAACCTGCTTCTTGGCATCGGTATCCGTCACAGTCCACGAGACGGTCGGGGTCTTGAGATCAAAACCGAGCGGATTCACCACACGGTTCGTTTTCATTCTGGTAATTTTCATAAGAACTTTTCCTTTCTGAAATCCATACACAGCATCTGCGGTGCAGGGCACCATAGTCAATATCAGTATAGCAAAATCCACGGCAAAAAGATAGATTGTAATTTGCTCAAAAATTCTTCCGATTTTTCTATAGCACAAAAGCAGCCCCGGTTGCCCGAAGCTGCTTTGCAAAGATTTTATTCAGTTTCTTCTATGCGGAGCTGGTCGAGTACGGCACAGGCATTCGGGTAATCTCCCCGGTAGAGGTAGATCTCTGCAACGCCCCGATCCGTATAATCGTCCCGGTATTCCATATCTTCCTCCGTGTACTGCGGTGTCAGCCAGCACTGAAGGCCCGCTGCAGGATAGAAATTATCGATGATGCCGCCCCTCAGCGTGATGGCGGTTTCCGGATCAAAGTACCGGAGCGGGTCGGTGGAATCAAAGCACAAAACGTAATGTCCTTCATTTTCCGCAGGAATCGGTTCCGTTTCCGCCGCATACTTTCCGTCATACAGGTACTCTTCCTCATAGGTTCTGCTGCTGTAAAGATCCTCCAGATATGCTGCCTGCAATTCGCGGATGAACGCCTCGCGGTCCACGACATTCTCGAGCGTGTACTGCAGTCTGCTGTCGTATTTCATGTAGTTCTCATACATCACATAGGACAGATTTTCCATCATCGCCAGAGAAGGATTGCTCTCTCTGTATTCCGGCGACGCGGCAACGGTCTTCGCGAGGCTGTACATCTCCTCCATGCGGCCGCGGGTGCTGAAATCATCGTAACTGAGCTGCAGCGCCTCACCATCCAGATACAAAGCCACGTGGACATAGCAGTGATCCGGTAAGTCGGACGGCACACTTTCTCTGTATCCCCCCCATTCGGCCGGCATATACGGGAAATACAGCTCCTCCTGATTTTTGAGAATCGCTTTGGCAAGGTCATAACCGGCCTGCACATCTGCCTCAGCAAAGGAAGCCATCTCCACACGGCGGGCATTCTGATCGGTATAGACATACTCGCCGACGCTGCTGAAGTGTTCCGAATGGACATGTTCCGGGTCCACCCAAACATCCTGATTGTAATCCACGCTGACCGCATTGATCTGTGCGAGGTCCGGCAGGCGCGGAACGCCAACCATACCGAAGGCCACCAGCAGATTGATCCCCACAAACACCGCGTAACCGATGAGATTCGGCACGAGACACTTCATGGCGCGGCGCAGTGTACGGCTGTACAGGAGTTCCAGAACCAGCCACGCGATGGCAAGGCCAAGGAGACTGCCTGCAATATATCCCGCATAGTTTTCGGTGATGTAAAGGAGCGCTAGGCCAAGCAGTGTGGAGGCACAAACCGCGGTGCAGAAGCGAACCACCAGCTTAAACTTTGTTGCGCCGCCCGATTCCGCCTGTTCACTCTTTCTCTTTTTGAAGAAGTACCAGGCCAGCGCCCCGCAGACCAGAATCTGCAGCAGGGTCAACAGATATGTAATCAGAACCTGATGCCACGGATTGTCCGCATCCAGCATGGTCACGGCCCCAATGCCGTACAGCACCGGAGAAAACACGGTCGCGTTTTCCCATTCCAGATAGAATCTCGAAACCGGTATCGCACGCTCCACAATCGCCGTTGTGAACGCCATAACCACGGGATGAACAGCGGATACCGCGAGGAACGAGAAGATCGACTCCCAAAGCGTCGCCGTCAGAATGATCATCAAGGAAGTGAACAGGTACGACGCATAGGCCGGCAGTACGATCATCGGGCAGATGTACCAGATGTAACCATAAACCTCCGGCATTTGGAAGCCCAGTGTAACGCCCAGAGAAAGCGTCTGCCCCAAACCGATCACCGCGGCAGCACCCATCAGCACCGCCAGCGCAGCCAATGCACGGCCGAAAAAGTGTGTGGAGCGGCGTACGGGCAGCGCATGGAAATAATCCAGATTCTTGCGCTTGTGCAGATATCCGAAATTCATCACGGACATACCCAGAGCCAACCCGACCATGGGTGCATAACCGCAGATGCCTACGGAGCCCAACAGATAGGACATCACATATTCCGGCTCAGTCTGCGTCCAGTAACGGTTCGTGTATTCCGCCAATGTCGCCAGATTGGGCACGATCAGAATCAGCAAGCCAAACAGAACGAGCAGCAGACGCATCTGCACGAGCTGTGTTTTGAATACGGACCAGAGTACAGATTTAGAACACGATTTCTTCAAAGTCATAACCGACTGCCTCCATTTCCCGAATAAATACTTCCTCCAGAGAAAGAGAGAGGAACTCACAGAACAGAGGCGCAAAGACTTCGATCTGCCGTTCAATGGCTTCGCGCTCTCCGCGAACAACCAGCGTACAAAGCGAACCTGTCCGCGACAAAGAAGCGAGATCAAAGGTCTTCCGCAGCACGCTGTCTTCCACCGGTTCCCGGAACACCACCTGCAGGCGGTGCATCCCCAGCCGCAGTTCATCCACTTCCTTTTCCAGCAGCACGCCGCCCTTGTGAAGCAAACCGACGGTATCGCAGAAATCTTCCAATTCGCGCAGATTGTGGGAGGCAATCAGAACAGTCATATTCCGGTCTGCCACCTCACCGGCGATCACGCGCTTTAAGAGGCGGCGCATAACGGGGTCAAGACCGTCAAAAACTTCATCGAGCAGCAGGTAATCCGGCATAGTGGCCAACGCGGAAATGAGTGCTGCCTGCCGTTGCATACCTTTACTCATTGTGGAAATTTTCTTCTTCCGGTCCAGCTGAAAAATATTGCACAGCCGGTCAAACTTCTCCCAGGAAAAATGCGGGTAGAACATGGAATGCAGCTTCGCCGTGCTCTGCACCGTTGCACCCGGCTCAAAATGCGGGTTATCCGGCACAAAGAAAATGCGGGATTTCACAGCAACATTTTCATAGGTCTCCTCATCGTCCACCAGAACCGAACCGCCATCCGGCCGATAAATGCCGGAAATTGCGCGCAGCAGTGTGCTTTTGCCCGCGCCATTGGAGCCGACTACGCCCATAATTCGGCCTTTTTCCACGGTCAGCGTCACATTCTGCAGCGCTGTGGTGTTCTCAAATTGCTTAACAAGGCCATTGATCACGATCATTTCGATTCACTCTCCTCTCTCAAATCTCCTTTTTCAATGCAGGAATTCACCATCTGCAAAATCTCCTGTGCGGATACACCGGTCTGCAGCGCTTCGCATACTGCCTGCCGGATGTCATCCAGTGCAGCGCGTTTGCGGTTGTCTACCAGTGCATCCTGCTCGACCAAAAACGAACCGCGTCCGGGTACGGACACAATGATGCCGTCCCGTTCCAGCATGGCATAGGCTTTCTGCACGGTGTTTGGATTTACACCGACCTCAGCGGCAACGGATCTGACGCTGGGCAGCTGTGCGCCCGGCTGCAGCACACCCAGAGCTGCAAGGCGAATGATCTCCTTGTAGACCTGTTCATAAATCGGCAATCCGCTTTTATAATCGATGTACAGCATTTTCTCCCTCCTCTTTGCGTATTATCTGTACTATGCGTATTAGTACAGTTGTATTATAGCATGGGGCAATGATACTGTCAACAGTTTTCTCTTGACAAGCCGATTCAGATATGCTTTAATTTATGAAGATTCAGGGGCGCAGTCGGCGCATTGCGCTGCACGGTCAACCGTTTTGAAGCATCGCTTCAGACTCTGCGCGAAATAACGAGACTGATCCGGATAGGCAGAAGCTTTTCGGGTAAGTCTTTTTTCGTGTCTGCCCCAAACATAAAGAAAGAGTTGATGCAATGGGCCTGTTCGAATTATTTATTGTCGCCGTTGGGCTTTCTATGGATGCTTTTGCCGTATCCATTTGCAAAGGATTATCCGTACAAAAGGTCAAACCGAAACATATGATTATCGCCGGCCTGTATTTCGGCGGATTTCAGGGCTTGATGCCTCTGTTTGGTTACCTGCTGGGCGTCAATTTCCAGTCCCTGATTGAACGCTTTGACCACTGGATCGCCTTTGTACTCCTCTCTCTCATTGGTCTGAGCATGATCAAAGAATCCAGAGAATGCGCAGAGGAACTGAACGATTCCTTTTCCTTCCGCACTATGCTTCCTCTGGCGGTAGCCACCAGTATTGATGCTCTTGCTGTAGGCGTCACATTCGCGTTCCTGCAGGTCAATATTGTTCCGGCTGTTCTGTTCATTGGTGTGATTACCTTTATATTCTGTGCGATTGGCATTCGCATCGGCAACATTTTCGGCTGCAAGTATAAATCCAAAGCGGAACTGTTCGGCGGTCTGGTTTTGATCTGCATGGGTCTGAAGATCCTGCTCGAGCATTTGGGCGTTCTGGATTGGTTCTTCGGTTTGTTCTGATTACATATATCTCTTCGATATAAATACATAAAGGCAGTGTATCGGTTTCTGGATACGCTGCCTTTTTATTCGGCCTAATATTTCAAGTGCTGCGGCGAACAAATTAGAATGAACTGAATTCTTTGCTTCATAAAAAAACTCGACGCGATGGGACAAATATGTACATATACTGTAGTTTAACCTAGTTCTGAATTCATATCTTAAATATAATTTTCAGTCATATAAAAAAAACGAACCCCCACCTCGAAAGGTGGGGGTTCGACTCTTACAGAAGATTAAGTACTACTCAGTAAGCTAGAAATTAGCCCTGTGCTGCGTAGAACAGATCGTAGTAGGAGTAGCCAGCAGTTGCGATGTTAGCCTCGTGCTTCTCGTTGTAAGCTGCGAGGATGTCATCCTTACCATTGCTGTTAGCAAATGCGATAAGATCAGCGATGAGAGCATCGATTTCAGCTTCGTCCTTAGCCATGAGCATCATCGGAACCTTAGCGTTGCACTCGTCGTGGATCAGCTGACGGGAAACACCCAGATCGGATGCAGCGTCGATGACGTTGTAAACGTTGGTGTTATCGTCGCAGATGTACTTCTGGCCAGGCAGGGAGATCGGATCGTCGTCAGACTCGTTCGGGCTCATCAGGTTAGCCTGGATGGAGATTGTCCAGTCTCTCTGATCCTCAGGAGCCATTTCATTAACAGCGAACTTGGTGGAGTCGATGTTGTCGGAGTGTGCCGGGGTAGCCCACAGCCAGCAGCCAGCAGCATTCTTCTCTTCCGGTGTGAAAGCAGCTTCCGGCTTCTTCAGCATCGGGTTGCCGTTCTCATCGAGGCCTTCCCAGAGCAGGCCTTCCGGACCATACATGATCTCGATGGAGCCCTGCTTGGACCACATGTAACCGAACAGGTCGAAAATACGGCCCGGGTTCTCAGCGGATGTGGTGATGCACGGACCGCCGCCGCCGGTGGTGCCGTTTTCGTCACCGAATGCCGGATACTCAGCATACTCGTGTGTAACGAAGATCGGGGATTCCTTAACGTCCCAACCGAGAACGAGGTAACGGTCGTTCATATCCTGCTCAACGAGCTGGTTGTACTTGTAAACGGAGTCCTGAGAGAAGTCGTAGTACAGAACAGCAGCCTTAGCAGTGGACATCTTTTCCTTGGTCTGGTCAACAGAGTCTGTGAAAACAGTCTGCGGGAACAGGCCTTCGTTGTACCACTTGTTAGCTTCCTTGATAGCCTTTACGATGTACTCGTCTTCGAGAGCGAAGCAGTAGTCAGCCTCAGAACCACCCTGCTGCTGAGACCACCAGTCCTGCGGACGGTTCGGACGGCCCTGAGCACGGAGGAAAGCGTTGATGATCTTGGAACCGTTGGAGGTTTCGCCGGTGATGAACGGGATCAGGGTTTCGCCCTTAGTGTTCTTTGCGCCAGCTTCCTTAACAGCTACGACATAGTCGTGCATGTCTTCCATGGTCTTGATTTCCGGCTTGCCAAGCTGCTCGTAAACGGAGCCGAGGACCTGCCAGGTGTCGTTACCGCCGGTAGCGCCCTTACGCGGCCAGCAGGGGAAGCTGTACAGACCGCCGTCAACCAGAAGCAGGTTCTGGGTAGCCTGGGTCAGAGCTTCGTCGTACGGGTTGCCTTCATACTTCAGAGTATTCAGGTCAACAAAGATGCCCATCTTGCAGAGCTTTTCGAAGTCGGAGTTTCTATCCATGTAGATAACTTCCGGGAGTTCGCCAGATGTAACCATCAGGTTCAGCTTAGCAGCTGCGTCAGCGTCCGGCTTTGTCCATTCAACTTCGATGTTGAACAGCTCGTTCCAATGTGCAGTGGCAGCGTCTTCGCCCCACGGCTGAATGCTCCACCAGTCATAGTTTGCATAGATTTCGAATGCATAATGCTCGGTGGTGTCATCCGGACCGGTTCTACCCCACTCTGTGACGGTAGCTTCCGGCTCTTCGTCGCCTTCTTCGGTGCCCTCTTCTACCGGAGTAGAAGTCTGGGTGTCGGAAGGCTTGTCTTCTACCGGCTCGTTTTCTTCGGCGGGTTTGCCTGCGCAGCCAGCAACTGTCAGGATCATTGCGAGAGCAAGGATCAGGGACAGTACCTTGAAGAGTTTGTTCTTCATAATGTGCCTCCTTGATAGGATATTTTGTTGGCTTTTGCCAACTTTGATTTATTATGAGTCAGCCCCTTGCGGAGCTGACTATAATACATTAAGTAACGGAACGGATAAGAGATTAACCCTTAACGGAACCAACCATGATGCCCTTAACGAAGTATCTCTGCAGGAACGGATAAACGATCAGAACAGGGATAATGGTAACAATCATGGTAGACATGGTGATGGAGCGAACGTTGGTGTTCTTGCCCTTAGCCATGTTGGCGATATCGCCGGCATTGGCTGCACCGCCGGAAGCGGCTGCCATACGCTCTGCGAAAGCTGCCTCATTAACGATGGACATCAACACGGACTGCATTGGCTTGAGATCCTGGCTGTTGATGTAAACGCTGGCATCGTACCATGCGTTCCAGTGCTGCACGCCGAAGTACAGAGCAATGGTTGCAATGATCGGTGTGGAGATCGGCCAGTAAATCTTAAAGAAGATGGTCAGATAGTTTGCGCCGTCGATTCTTGCGGACTCTTCCAGAGCTTCCGGCTGAGAAGCAAAGTTGGAGCGCATGAGGATCATGTTCCACAGGTTAACGAGTGCGGGGATGATGTATACCCAGAAGCTGTCGATGAGGCCGAGGTACTTCATAACGAAGTAGGTCGGGATCAGGCCGCCGCCGAGGTACATCGGGATCAGGCAGAAGAATACGTAGAACTTTCTGGCAACCAAGCCGGTTCTGGACATTGCAAAGCCCATGCCGCCGGTGATCAGAAGGCCGCCAACGGTGCCGAGAACGGTACGTGCAATTGTAACGCCGTATGCCTTCCAGATCTTCGGATTGGTAAATACCAGTTCGTAGTTACGCAGGGTAAAGTCACGGGGGAAGATTGTAATGCCGCCCTTGATGGTATCATCAGCAGAGTTCAGAGAAATCGCAAGCGAATTCAGGAACGGATACAGGGTCATAATAAAGACCAGAATGATCGTTACTGTAAAAATGGTATCCAGGACATAGTCACTCGCTACGCGCTTCGCTCTAATCTTGTTGGGATCTTTTGCCATTTAATTCATTCCTTTCCTTATCGATTAGAAGAGTGCTGTCTCACCGACTACGTCAGCGATCTTATTAGCGAGCATCAGAAGTGCGAAGTTAACAACGGACTTGAACAGGCCGCCTGCAGTACCGTAGGAGAAACGGTTGAGGGAGATACCCATTCTGTAGATGTATGTATCGAGCACGTCTGCATAGTCTCTCAGCATAGCGTTGGTCATCTGCTTGGTCAGCTGCATGATCTGGTCGAAGTTTGCATTCAGCAGGCCGCCTACCTGGAAGATAAACATCAGGATGATGGTCGGCATGATGGACTGAATGGTAATGTACCACATCTTCTGCAGACGAGTTGCACCGTCGATGTCAGCAGCTTCGTACATATCCTGGCTGATGCTTGTGATAGCCGAGATAAAGATGATGGAGTTCCAGCCGAGTTCCTTCCAGATGTCTGTGCAGATCACGATCGCCCAGAAGTATTCGCCCTTCATGAAGAAGCCGATCGGCTCCTTGATGATGCCAATAGCCATCAGAGCTTCGTTCACGGCGCCGCCGTCAACTGCGAGGAAGTCGAACATCAGGGTTGCACCAACAACCCAGGAGATAAAGTGCGGGAGGTAGCTAACGGTCTGAACCGTCTTCTTCAGCGGTTCCCAGGTCAGCTCGTTCAGCATAACAGCGAAGAGGATCGGCAGCGGGAAGCTGATGAACATCTTCATGACACTGATAGCCAGCGTATTTCTCATAACCTTCCAGAATGCGTCTGCAGTGAACAGCTCAATGAAGTACTTGAAGCCAACCCACTGGCTGAAGCCGGGGAAGTCGCCCAGCTTGTATTCCTGGAAGCCCATGATAATACCGTAGATCGGGAGGTAGCTGAAGACAAACGTCAACAGAATGCCCGGGATGATCAGGATCTGAAGATCCCACTGATCCAGCATTCTGAGAAAGACATTCTTCTGGCGCTTGACAGCAGCCTGCCCATTTGCCTGCGTTTTTTTCAATCTCATCACGCTCCATTTCCAACAATTACATTGGAATAAATTTTAATACAAAAGCCAAACTGGGGACGTTCGGCTTGTGTCCAAAAGAGAAATACGGCACAATTGCCGGTGGTCAAAAATCTCCAAAAAATCAAGAAAAAAAGCGGCTTTATATTGGTTCCGCTTTGCCCTATTCGTTAAATTCTCCGCACAAATGCTTCATAATTTGTTCAAATTATACACATGATTCGATCACATTTCAAGGACAAATCGCGCAATACAGGTTGACAAATCGTGCAAAGTGTGTACAATATGTATATAGACGAACGAAAACATCCGAAAACAGGTGATAACTTGATGCAAAACTCCCAAAATCTGCCTTTATCGACAGCGGAATCCGCAGACACCAATGCCGTACATACTGGTAATTTTGCCATACTTTTTCTGGATCCCGTGTGGGAATCGCCGGATACTGAACGCACCGGTCATTTCTCCGGCCCCGCGAATACCCCTGAGCTCGCACTGTATCATCACGGTCTCGGGCGCATGGATCTGCATCTTTGCCTGCGCGGCAAGGGCCGGCTGGAGCTGAACAACTCCGTTTACAGCGTGGAGCGCGGCACCGTGTGGATCACAAGTCAGGCCACATCCATGTACTGGCACGAATACAACCGCTCGGAGACCCTGATCCTGCGCATACCGTTTTCCGTGTCTTCCGTCTCCACGCTGTATGATACTGTGCACAATCGCATGCTTCATGCTTTCCTTCAGAGGCAAAGGGAACTCATCGGTTTGGATGAAGGCTTGATCTCCCACGATCCTTCCCTCTGTGAATACAGCAGTTTCCTGCAGCACCGGATCACCTCTGTTTCCCGCCATGGATTTGAAAACGTCCTGATGGCACTTCTGATAGATAGTATTTATGCTTTACAGGAAACCGGCGTCACGCAGACTGACGCCGAAAAGATCGCCGCCTATGTGAAGGCCAATGTCACACAGAAAATTTCCGTCCGTGATCTCGCCAAGCTGCTTTCCGTATCGGACCGTTCTCTTTTCTACATATTTACCCGCAATTTCCAGACCTCTCCGAACGACTACATCAACCGCACACGCATGGATGCCGCGGCAGAGCATCTCGCCAGAGGTCTGACCGTACGCGAAGTCAGTGACCTGTTCCGATTCTCCGAAAGCACATCATTCTGCCGTATGTTCAAGAAATACTATGGCGTCACGCCTTCCGAATACCAGAAGCGGTGAGGTCCGCAGAAACCGGTTCGTTTTCAAATCGCTGCTTTTCTTCATCTCTATTTTTTTCATCTATATTATAGTATACTTGTCCCGAAATGTCAAAAGGCTGCCGCCGATGTGCAACACACCGACTGCAGCCTTTATTCATTATACTATATTAGATTAGATAGACTTGCTGTCGCGCTCCGGGATCGCCATCTCGAGGAATGCCTCCAGGCTCATGCCGCCCAGGTCGCCGCCTCTGTACTTACGGACAGCCACGGTGTTGTTCTCCACGTCTCTGTCGCCGCAAACCAGCATATACGGAACCTTCTGCAGCTGTGCTTCACGGATCTTATAGCCGATCTTCTCACTGCGGCGGTCGATCTCGCAGCGGAAGCCTGCTGCGTCGAGCTTCTCCTTCAGGCTCTCGAGGTACGGAATGTGGCGGTCAGCGATCGGCAGCAGCTTGATCTGCACCGGAGCTAGCCACAGCGGGAATGCACCGGCAAAATGCTCGGTGATGACGCCGATGAAGCGCTCGATGGAGCCGAGGACCACACGGTGGATCATGACCGGGCGGTGCTTCTGGCCGTCTTCGCCCGTGTATTCGAGCTCAAAACGCTCCGGCAGCTGCATATCCAGCTGAATGGTGCCGCACTGCCAGGTTCTGCCGAGGGAATCGGCCAGATGGAAGTCGAGCTTCGGGCCGTAGAATGCGCCGTCACCCTCGTTGATGATGTAATCCTTACCCATCTCTTCCACAGCCTGCTTCAGGGTCTCTGTGGCGAAGTCCCAATCCTTCTCGTCGCCCATGTGGTCTTCCGGCATGGTGGAAACTTCGATCTGATAGGTCAGGCCGAACACGGAGTAAACTTCATCAAACAGCTTGACGACATTCTTGATCTCGTCCTTCATCTGCTCCCAGGTCATGAAGATGTGTGCGTCGTCCTGTGTGAAGCAGCGCACACGGAACAGGCCATGCAGAGCACCGGACAGCTCATGACGATGTACCAGACCGAGTTCGCCGACACGCATCGGCAGGTCGCGGTAGGAATGCGGCTCGGATGCATACACCAGCATACCGCCCGGGCAGTTCATGGGCTTAATGGCAAAATCCACGTCATCGATGACGGTGGTATACATATTATCCTTATAATGACCCCAGTGACCGGAACGCTCCCACAGTGTACGGTTCATCATCATCGGGGTGGAGATCTCCACGTAGCCGTAGCGCTTGTGGACTTCGCGCCAGTAGTCGATCAGGGTGTTGCGCAGCACCATGCCCTTCGGCAGGAAGAACGGGAAGCCGGGACCCTCATCGCGCAGCATGAACAGGCCGAGATCGCGGCCGAGCTTGCGGTGATCGCGCTTCTTGGCTTCCTCCAGCATATTGAGGTACTCGTCGAGTGCGCTCTGCTTCGGGAAGGCAATGCCGTAGATACGCTGCAGCATCTTGTTCTTGGCATCGCCGCGCCAGTATGCGCCTGTAATGGAGGTGAGCTTTACAGCCTTCACAAAGCCTGTACGCATCAGATGCGGGCCGGCGCAGAGGTCAGTGAAATCGCCCTGTGCGTAGAAGGAGATCTTCTGACCCTCGCCGGCGTGCTCCTGCACGAGTTCCTGCTTGTAGGGCTGGCCTTCCATCTTCTGCATGGCTTCGTCTGCGGGCAGTTCAAAGCGCTCCAGCTCGATGTCTTCCTTGATGATCTTCTTGATCTCAGCCTCGATCTTCTCGAGATCATCCGCGGAGACCTGTGTTTCAAAATCGAAATCATAATAGAAACCGTTGTCGATGGCCGGGCCGATGGCGAACTTCGTGCCCGGGAACAGACGGCAGACCGCCTGTGCCATGATGTGGGATGCGGTGTGCCAGTAGGCCTTCTTACCGTCCTTGTCGTCGAAGGTGAGGATCTCCACGTCGCAGTCCTCGGTCAGCACGCTGCGCAGGTCGCAGACCTCGCCGTTCACCTTGGCGGCGCAGGCGGATTTATACAGACCCATGCCGATGCTCTTTGCAATTTCCGCAACGGAAATGCCGGATTCAAATTCCTTTTCGTTTCCTTTCAGATTAACCTTGATCATTTTTATAACCCCTTTCAAATAAATAAAAAAGCCCCGAAACCCTGCAAAAACAGGATCTCGGGGCGACACTGCGCGGTTCCACCCGAATTTCCGGGCATACTGCACCCGGCTTCATTCGCAGCCTTAACGCGGCCAAACGTCCGCTTTAGGGGATCTTCCCGGTCAGCGGCGGCTCCAAGGTGGTTTTCCGTATGTTCTCCTTCGCAGCGCTTTCAGCCGGCGGCAGCTGCTCTCTGTTGGAAGGCGGGAACAAAGGACGTCCTTTTCCATGCCGTTTTGTCTTTTTCATACTAGCACCCTTTTCTCAAAATGTCAACACAGAAAAAAATTTTTCTATACTTAAGCGCTTAAAAAAACCAGTGATTATGCAGGAAATCTGCAAATTCTATTAAGAATCTACAAAGAACAGACCACTTTATCCGGAAATTTTCGGTTGACATATGGAAAGAAACGCGATAAAATTGTACACGGTATGTTTTGCTTATTTTATGCAGACTGCCGCCGCAGGGCTTAACGCACCCTGCCTGACTTTAATTTGAAGAATTGAATATGAAAACCTAGCAAAGGAGGTGCCCTATGCCACAAGTCCCCATTTGGCTTTGTGTTCTGATTGCCGTCCTGGCAGCGGTCGCATGTGCTGTTGTCGCTTTCCTTGCGGGTGTGAGTCATCGTAAGCGTGAAGCGGAAGCCACCATCGGCTCGGCGGAACAGGAAGCCAAGCGTATCGTCAGCGATGCCATCAAGACTGCGGAAGCGAAGAAGAAGGAAGTCGTTCTGGAAGGTAAGGACGAGATCCACCGTATGCGCAACGAGTCTGAGAAGGAACTGAACGATCGCAGAAAAGAAATTCAGCGTCAGGAACGCCGGCTTTCTCAGAAGGAAGAATCTCTCGATAAGAAAATCGAGAATCTGGAAAACAAGGAGAACGCCGTCGATAACAAGATGCGCAAAGCGGAAGAACGCCTCAAGGAGGCCGAAGCCGTCAAGAAGAGCCAGATCGACATGCTGGAGCGAATCTCTTCGTTCACTGTGGATCAGGCCAAGGATTATCTGCTTAAGCTTTTGGAGGATGAGCTCGTACATGAAAAGGCCATCAAAGTGATGGAATACGAGCAGCAGACCAAGGAAGAATCGGAAAAGCTGGCACGCGAGGTTATTTCTCTCGCCATTCAGCGCTGCGCCGCCGATCACATCTCGGAGGCCGCAATCAGCGTTGTGCCGCTGCCGAACGATGAAATGAAGGGCAGAATCATCGGTCGTGAGGGCCGCAACATCCGGGCGATCGAACAGCTCACCGGTGTTGACCTGATCATCGATGACACACCCGAAGCCATTACACTCTCGAGCTTTGAGCCCGTACGCCGTGAAGTGGCCAGAATCGCACTCGAAAGACTGATCGCCGATGGACGTATCCACCCGACCAGAATCGAAGAAACCATTGAAAAAGCACGCCGTGAGGTTGATGCCACCATCAAGTCCGAAGGCGAACGCGCCGTGCTGGCAGCCGGCGTTAACGGTGTTCACCACGAGCTTGTCAAGCTGCTGGGCCGGTTGCGTTACCGCACCAGTTACGGCCAGAACGTGCTGAACCACTCTCTGGAAGTCTCTTACCTGTCCGGTATTATGGCTTCTGAACTGGGCCTTGACCCCACTGTTGCCCGCAGAGCCGGTCTTCTGCATGATATCGGTAAAGCCCTTGACCATGAGATCGAAGGCTCCCATATCGAGATCGGTGTTGACGTGGCCAGAAAGTATAAGGAAAGCGAAGCTGTCATCCATGCGATTGCCGCCCACCACGGCGACATTGAAGCCAAGACAGTCATCGCCTGTCTCGTACAGGCTGCCGATGCCATTTCCGCTGCCCGTCCCGGTGCAAGACGTGAAAACATCGAAAACTACATCAAGCGTCTTGAGAAGCTTGAAGCTGTGGCTGCATCGTTTAACGGTGTCGATCGCTGCTACGCCATTCAGGCCGGCCGCGAGATCCGCGTGATCGTAAAGCCCGAAGTGATCAACGATGAGAAAATGACGCTCCTCGCCCGCGACATCTGCAAGAAGATCGAGGAAGATCTGGAATACCCGGGTCAGATCAAGGTCAATATGATCCGTGAAAGCAGAGCGGTCGATTTCGCGAAGTAATACATCTCAAATCCGAATCACAAGCTGTCCCCCGTCGGTTTTCCGGCGGGGGTTTGTTTTTGGCAAAAACCGAGAGCCCCCGCCTTGTATCACATCTGCGATACGCGCGGGGGCTCTCTCACTTATGGCTTCCGTTAATGATCGTAATCAGAACTTCGGCAGCTGATCGAGGGACTTCCGGATCTCCTCATCGGTGGGGAGATAGTCTTCCATCACGCCGTTGTGGAACTTCTCATAGGCATACATATCAAAATAACCGGTACCGGTGAGGCCGAAAACGATCGTCTTCTCTTCGCCGGTCTCGATGCATTTCTTGGCTTCGTCGATGGCCACCTTGATGGCATGGCTGCTTTCCGGTGCAGGCAGAATGCCTTCCACACGGGCGAATTCTTCCGCTGCCGCGAACACTTCGGTCTGCTTGACGGAACGGGCTTCCATGAGGCCGTCCGCGTACAGCTGGGACAGGATCGGGTTCATGCCGTGGTAGCGCAGACCGCCGGCGTGGTTCGGTGCCGGGATATAGTTGCTGCCGAGGGTGTACATCTTGGCGAGCGGGCAGATCATACCGGTGTCGCAGTAATCGTA
>JAFQWC010000109.1 GCA_017407665.1 Clostridia bacterium
CATGGGCAGAGACAAAAGCCCGTCATGCGTGCAGCGTTCATAAAGGGAGAGGACACGCGCGCAGGCGTCCGCAAAGAGCGGTTCGTCCAGCACCAAAGCCAGTCCCGCGATGGCACCGTCCGATGTGCGGCTGCCCCACCAGGTCCATTTGTTGTGACGGCTGCCCCAGGAATTGTCAATGCCGCCGTCGGGCAGCAGGAACTCCATGTGATCCCGATAGCGTGCCCGGTAAAAATCCATTTGCTCGCCGGTCAGCGTGGCATAACGGAGCAAAAGGGGGAGGGACTCCTCCATGTTGTAGCCCATATCAATAAAATGACAGCCCTTTTTGGTCGTGTGAGAAATGGGGTGACCCTCACCGAAAAGCAGGCCGTTTTCGTCAAACTGCGTGCGGCAGACGGCCTCCAGTTCCTTCGCGCGGGTCAGATACCGCTTTTCACCGGTCAGTTTCCAGGCCATGGCCAGTTCACAGGCACCGCCGGCGTAGTAATTCACGACCGGCCGAATCTTCTGTATGCCGGAATACACAAAGTCCGAAAGCTGAATGACCTGTGCCAGCCAGCGGTCGTACAGTTCGGCGGGGAGCCGGTCGCCAAAGTGCAGAAGTGCCTCGCCGATGGAAAGCGCCGCAAATGCAGTGATGCCCTTCCATTCGTTGCCGGCATCGTTGCGCCAGCTGCCGTCGGGGCGGGAAAGCTCCGCCTGTGTCCAGCGAATGAGTTCATCCGCGGTGTCCAGATAACGCCGCTCCCCGGTGCGGACGTACAAAAGGGTAAGCGGGAAGGCCAGATCCGCAATGCGGCCGTGCACAACATGGCACGCCGGGCACAACAGTGCACCGTTCAGATGCGGAGAGGGAGAGGAAACGCGATAGGTCAGCAGCGTATCGCACCAGGTTTTCATCAAGTGGAATGCACGTTCACGCATAGGGGCCTCCTGTATATTGAAAAGGGTAGTCTAATTTTATTATAATCGGCTGTGCCGGATTTGTCAAAACTTACGTGTGCTCTAAAAAGGCATAAAAAAAGCGCCCAAACGGCGCAGCACAGGGAAGACGGGATAAATTGAAATGACCCTTAACTGTCTCATCATCAAAACAGTTAAGGGTCATTTCTGTTCGTTCTTGTTATCTAGCATCATTTGTTTACCTCTCTTTCTTCAGATTGAACATTTCCTTCCGTTCCGTTACACGATTTTGAAAGAACTGTTCTTCGGCTCTTTTCTGCTTTTCTTTTCCGATTTGAATCTTATTTCGGATCTGCCTTTATCCCTTTGGGATCTTCTTGGGATATTTCCCTTGTTTTCCTATCAAGGATCCTTGGTGCTTCCGTTTTGGATTTTCGGTTCTTACTGTGGTGTTCCTAAATCCTCTTTGGTTCCTTTTTATTTCTTTTGCGCCTTTGGGGATTTCGGTTTTCCGTTCAGTTCCTTATCGGTTTTTCTTTTGGTCTTTTGATCTTTCCAGACTTGACTTTCTGTTTGATCCGACCTTTTTCTTTTGCAGCTTTCTGAGCCTTTTTGAAGGATCTACTTTTCTTTTGTTTTCCTGTATCTCCTTCGTTGTCTATACTATACCACACGAATTTCACTTTTTCAATATGGAATATTGTATAAACTATATAAAATTTAATTATAGAAAAAGTAGATTTTATTTATTTTTGCGAATTTAGGGATTGACCTTTTCGCTCGAATTTGATATACTAAATATGTTGGGCGGCTTGCAGCCGCCCGCAGTTTGTCGATAAACCCTCTGTCCGAAGATTTCGGAGGGAAAGATAGTGTGAAAGAAAACCGTCAGGGTTGTCTTTCGCGTATAATCGGGTAGGATTTTGTATTTTCTTTTAGAAAGCACAAAATCCGTCGAGACTGGAGAAAAGACTTTTTCGACAGTCTCTGGGCGGCTTATGGCCGCCTGTTTTTTTGCCTTTACAAGCCATGTGCAGAGCGATATACTATAGGTACAGGATCTGGATTGGAAACGGGGAGTGGATTATGAAACGAGGTATCTTTTTGGGCAGTGCGGAGAACATACGCTATGTTTTTCCGGAGGATGTGTACCATGCGCTTTTGCAGCATTGCGATCTGCCGGAGAAAGTCTTCACCCGGGAAGCGGTTTTGACAGTGCCCGGTGATTTTCATGACGTAGCCTATATTTTCTCCACATGGGGGATGCCCGCGTTTTCCGAAGAAGAGATCGCGCTGTGTTTTCCGAATCTCCGGTGCGTATTTTATGCGGCAGGCACTGTGCAGGGATTTGCCCGCCCGTTTTTGAACCGCGGCGTGCAGGTTTTCAGCGCCTGGGCTGCCAATGCGGTGCCTGTAGCGGAGTATACCGTGGCGCAGATCGTCCTCGCGAACAAGGGATTTTATCAGAATCAGCAGATGTATAAGCGCGGCGACCGCACATCCGCAGCGGCGCACTTTAAGAATCATCCCGGCAATTACCGTGTGCGGGTCGGTTTGATCGGCGCGGGCATGATCGGTTCTATGGTGGCGCAGCGGCTTTGGGATTCCAAAATGGATGTTCTGGTGTTCGACCCGTTCCTGTCCGATGCGAAGGCGGAAGCGCTCCGCGTGCGCAAAACGACACTGGAAGAGATTTTCGACAGCTGCGATGTCGTTTCCAACCATCTTGCAAACAACGCGCAGACGAAAAATATGCTGGGCTACGATTTGTTTTGCCGCATGAAGCCGTACAGCACGTTCCTGAACACCGGCCGCGGCGCACAGGTGGTGGAAACAGATCTGGCAAAATTCCTCACGGAGCGGCCGGATTGTACCGCCGTGCTGGATGTCACCGTGGAGGAGCCGCTCCCGCAGAATCACCCGTTCTTTGCGTGTGAGAACTGCTTTATCACGACGCACATTGCGGGCAGTGCCGGCAAGGAAGTCTGGCGCATGGCGGAATATATGCTGGAAGAGCTTCAGCGCTATGAAACCGGAGAGCCGACGCGGTACAGTGTAACAGTAAAAATGCTGGAGACCATGGCATAAAGGAGAAAGAGATGCAGATTCGAAAAGCGGTGCAGGGGGATCTTCCGGCGCTTCTTGAAATATACAACTATGAGGTGCTCAACGGCGTGGCGACGCTGGACCTCACACCCCGTACGATCGCGGAGCGGCAGGTGTGGTTTGACGCACACAACAAAGAAAACCACCCGCTGTATGTGGCGGAGGAAGCCGGTGCGGTGGCGGGGTACGTCAGCCTGTCGGCATACCGGGAAAAGGAAGCGTATCGCTCCACGGTGGAGCTTTCCATCTACATCCACCCGGAGCACCGCGGAAAAGGCTATGCCACGGCTTTGATGGCGTTCATTCTGGAGGAAGCCAAAAACGACCCGACCATCCACAATGTGGTCTCCGTCATCACGTCCGGAAATGCAGCCAGCGTAAAGCTGCACGAGAAGTTTGGTTTTACATTTTGTGGTACCATACCCGCCGTGGGCATGAAGTTCGGCCGGTATCTCGATATCGATAACTATAGTTTGCTGGTATAAAAAAGGGTCTGTTGCATTTTGCAACAGACCCTTTCCATATGGCGGATCAATAGTCAAACTGTCTGTAATAGCGGCGGATCTCCATCGGATGGCAGAATTCCTTTTCCATATGCACATCCACGCGGTTATTCACAGCGCGGAGGATCAAATGTGCAATACTGCCGCGGAATTCGTCGCGAATACCCGGCAGGGCATAGTCTTTGGAGTCGATGACGAGATAATTCCGGCAGACCTTCGGCAGGAAGTTCTTCACGCGTTCACACAGAGGACGCTGCGCGTCTTCGCCGATAAACAGCGTGACCGGCGTTTCGGCTTCGATGATCTCCAGCATACCGTGGAAAAATTCACCGGCTGTGATGGACTTGGTGCGGATCCAAAGCTGTTCCTCCCAGTAGCACATTGCGTAGGAGTAGGTGGCACCCCACTGTGTGCCGGCACCCACAAAATAGTGGGGTAGGTCCGGATTGGCCTTGTGCTGCAGATATTTGCTGCGGGCGTATTCCGCGGCCCAGTCGTCTACGGATTTCTCAATTTCCGCGAGACCTTCCGGCAGGTAGGTTTCCATTTCGATGTTATAAGCGTCATATTCTGGAAATTCGCCGTTTTTGTACATCAGGTAATTGGCCAGCATGAAGAATTTCAGCTGTTCGTTGCCGGGATAGGAGATGCACCAATCGCACAGCTGCACCGCAGGCGCGTCCGCTTTATCGATAAAACCGAAGACGCGTGCGCCGACCGCCTTGGCTTTTTTCACCGCCTGCACGATTTCCTGCGTGCTGCCGGTGACGGAAGAGAACACGACGACGGAGCGGTTTGTCAGGCGCAGATTGCCGGTCGTGATGTACTCCGCGGCGTTTTCCACCGCGATGGGCAGCGCGCTGCGGCCTTTCATGTAGCTTTCAACCTGCAGAGCGGAGGCCCATGTGCCGCCGATGCCGAGGAAGAACAGCGTGTCAAAGCCGTCAGCCAGAATGCTGTCGGCTGTTTTTTCGATCTGCGTGCGCAGATGCAGTGCACCGCGCACGGAGGCGATTTTCTCCATTTCGTTGAATTTCAGCATAATTCGTTCCTTTCTTTACCACGCACCGAAATAACCGATGGTCACAGCGGCGTTGTCCGCGCCGCACTGCATACAGGCGGAGAGCGTCTCACCGCGCATAAGTCCCAGGAGGAATCCGGCGATGTAGCTGTCTCCGGCACCCATCGTATCCACGACAGGACACGGGGTGATGCCGTGTGCGGTGTAGGTTTCACCGTCAAAAGCCAGACTGCCGTGTTCACCCAAGGTCGCAACCACAAGCTCCGGCCCCTGCGCATGGAACGCGGCCATCTGCTCGCGCAGTGCCGGGGTATCGCTTTCTGCGGAATAGAATAAGTAATTTGTGTAGGGGATTGCGGCCTGTGCCGTTTCGGATTCCGGTCGGGTCGCAGCGTCATAGGCAATTTTGGCGCCTTTTTCCCGAATGGCGGGGAAATACGGATGGCAGTTGCCCCACAGCGCGGAAACCACCAAAGCCTGACTGCCGAGATAATCGATTTCTTCGGGTGTCAGTACGAAATCGGCCAGAACGCCTTCTTCGTATTCGCCCATCACACGCTCGCCGTCGATCAATTCCACGTGGGTGATAGCGGTCGTGCCCTCCACTACGCGCACATGGGAAACATCCACGCCCTTGTCCCGCACGGCAGACAGAAGCTGCTGTCCGTAGGCATCGCTGCCAATCACACCGGTATAGGAGGCTTTGCCGCCCATACGCTGAATGTATACGGCCACATTGACCGGGTTACCGCCGGGAAACGCCTTCCCGATATTTTCATAGACATCCATGCAGTTGTCGCCAACCGTGGCAATGGTCAAAGACATCGCACAACACTCCCTTAAAAAAGATGGATCTCAGAAATATTATAGGAAGTCCGTCCGGCAAAGTCAAGTTCTGCGGAGACTTTACAAACGCAGAAAGATAACGTATAATAACGATGGTTATCCCGCATGAATATAAAAAACAGGGGGCATGACAATGAAGCAGTTTACGGGAGAAAATCGGTTTTGGATTCGTCCGCCGGCACAGTTTCATTTGGAGGACGGCATTCTGACCGTTTCCAAGCGCTATGAAATCAGTGACGAGAAAATCGTGGTGATCACAGAGCCGGGCACGGACCTTTGGCAGCGCACCTATTACGGGTTCCAAAACGACAACGCACCGGTTTTGCAGATCAAAACCGATGAAAAATATTTTTCTTTCACGGTAAAAACCGAGTTCGACAGCAAGCACCGGTTTGACCAGTGCGGCGTGGCGATCTATCTCGACAGTGAGAACTGGCTGAAAGCCTCCATTGAATATGAAAATGAGGAATTCCAACGCCTCGGCAGTGTGGTGACCAACCTCGGTTATTCGGATTGGGCCACTACGGACATCGATGCCTCCATTAAGGAAATGTGGTACCGTCTCAGCCGCCGCGAGTCCGATTACTGCCTGGAGTGCAGCACGGACGGCGAAAACTTCAAGCAGATGCGCATCTGCCATTTGTTCAAGGGCGATGGAGAGATCTCCTTCGGTATCTATGCGTGCAGCCCGGAGCAGTCCTCCTTCACGGCGACGTTCAGCCATTTTGAAGTGACGGAATGCAAGTGGAAAGCCCATGAATGAGTATGAGGGAGACGCCGCGGTGCGTCTCCCTTTTGTCAAAACAGGAAACCAGGGAGGAAGAGCAATGGCAGCGAAAATTGTGGATGTTAAAACAGAACTCTGCCCCGCAGCACGGTTCATCGGAAAACGGTATTTGGATATGCCGAATTGGGGCGAATGGTGGGAAAACGGTTGGTTCGATGTTCTGGAGCAGCTTCCGCAGCTGGAGATCAACGACCACGCGTATCTCGGTGCGGTGCGCATCGTGAACGGCGCACCCGAGCGTTGGATCGGGATGCTGTTCCCGGCGGATACAGCGGTGCCGGAAGGATTTGATTTTGTAGATATAGAGCCCATGCATTATGCGGTTTGCTTTCTCTACGGCAGCACAGAGAGCGGGGAATTGTTCGGTCTCACGCCACACAATCTGTGCCTTGAGGCGCTTAAAAACCGTGGTTTCAAGCGCCGCGAGGACGATTGGTGCATCGAGCGCTGCAACTGCCCGCGCTTCACCTCACCCGACGAAAACGGCAATGTCATTCTGGATTATTTGATTTCGGTGGAGGCGTAAGGCGGGGAAGGGAGATTTATGTATCAGGCGATTCTTTTTGATCTGGATCATACACTTTTGATGCCGGAGGTTTCCGTTCAGGAAAAATTGCTGGCATTGGATGTGGCAGGGGAGCCTTTATATGATGCGGCATCCGCTCGTGAGGCACACCGGCAGGCGGAGCTCTGGACAGCGCGACAAATACTCCATGAACTGGAAACCAACACGAGGATGGAGGATGATCTCTTTCTGGAGCAGGTGCTTTCCATATACAGAAAAGAATCCAATGTGCACAGTGATGCGGCCAAAGAGCTGATCGATGCAGCGATCCTTCAGCGTTCCCCCTCAAATCCGGAGCCGGAAGTCTACACTTTGTTGGAATCATTGCAGACAAAGTATATTCTCGGTGTGGTCAGCAATAACAGCACCAGAGTACGGAACATTTTGCAGGAGTTCAATTTAACTCCGTATTTTGCGGTTGTTACCATTTCAGCAGAGGTTGGTCTTGAAAAACCTGACCCGCGAATTATGCATCATACTTGTGAGGCGATACAGGTGAAGCCCACAGAATGCCTGTACATTGGAGATCATCCCTTTGATGTTCTTTGTGCAAATCGCGCAGGGATGGATTGTGCCTGGCTGGATCATGGAATCTTTAGGTGCGAAGATCTTCCGGTTGTACCGAAATATACATTGCATACCTTAACAGATGTGACTGCAATTCTTGAGCCGCCGGAGGCGTAATGAGCGTAATAAAAACTATTGCGTATTCGCTGGGTTTTGCGTATAATAAGTGCGTGAATCTAACGCGCGGCGTGGGGCCGTGCAGAAAGGTCGGAAACAGAAATGATCAGAATCGGTATTGCCGGTTACGGCAATTTGGGCCGCGGTGTGGAGTGCGCGCTGGCCTCCTCTAAGGATATGGAGCTTGTGGGCGTATTCAGCCGCCGTGCTCCGGAAACACTGAAAACCCTGACCGGCGCGAAGGTCTTTTCCATGGAGGATGCGCTGGGCATGACACATGATATTGACGTGATGATCCTTTGCGGCGGCAGTGCCAATGATCTGCCGAAGCAGACGGTGGAGCTCTCTAAGCTCTATAATGTCGTGGACAGCTTTGATACCCATGCAAAAATCCCGCAGCATTTTGCCGCAGTGGATGAATCCGCAAAAGAGGGCGGCAAGGTGGCCGTTATTTCGGCCGGCTGGGACCCGGGTATGTTCTCGCTCAACCGCCTCTACGGGCAGGCCATTCTGCCGAACGGCCACGACTACACGTTCTGGGGAAAGGGCGTTTCTCAGGGACATTCCGACGCCATCCGCCGCATCCCCGGCGCACAGGACGCGCGCCAGTACACGATCCCCGTGGAAGCTGCTCTGGAAAGCGTGCGCCGCGGTGAGAATCCGGAACTGACCACCCGTCAGAAGCATACCCGCGAGTGCTTTGTCGTCGCCAAAGAAGGCGCGGACAAAAAGGCTATCGAAGAAGCGATTGTTACGATGCCGAACTATTTTGCCGATTATGATACCACGGTGCATTTTATTTCTCAGGAAGAGCTGAACCGCGACCACGCCGGCATCCCGCACGGCGGCGTCGTGTTTCGCACCGGCACGACCGGCCTCAACAACGAGCACAAGCATCTCATCGAATATAAGCTGACGCTGGACTCCAACCCAGAGTTTACCTCCAGCGTTCTGGTGGCCTATGCCCGTGCGGCCTATCGCCTGAACAAAGAAGGACAGAGCGGCTGCAAAACCGTGTTCGATATCGCCCCGGCGTATCTCCATCCGGAAAGCGGCGACGTACTCCGCGCAACCCTGCTGTAAATCTTTCGCCCGCTGTGTTTTTCGCAGCGGGCTGTTTTATGCAAAAAAGAGCGGTACCCTTCTGGGTACCGCTCTTCGCGCTTTTTGATGCAATGAATGATTACAGCTTGGAGAAACCGTGGCTGTTGATGAGTGCATCCAGCTTTACGCCGGCTTTGCACAGCGGGCACTCACGTGCCGGGTAGTTGTCATAATCCGGAAGATCTTCCGGGTTGAATACGGAATGAACCGGGAAACCGCCGCAGGTCTCTGCGGTGGAGAAGATGGAGGCAATGCCGGCCACCTTACCGCCGTAGTAACTGACAGCTTCAATGGCAGACTCAACGGTTCTGCCGGAAGAAACGGAAACTGCGAGGATCAGAACATTCTTGCCGGCGATCATCGGAACGATATTGTCGCGGAACAAAAGCTGGCTCGCGCTGGTGGTCTCCGGAGTGACCACATACATGGACTTATGCGCATTCAGGTTGACGAAATCAGCGGAAGTCAATTCCTCCGCAAGGAAAGCGCCGATCACTTCCGTGCCGTCCAGGCAGAGAATGGTATCGACTACGGTGTTGGCATAGAAATAGGAACGGAGTTCTTCCGCTACGGCCTTAGCTTCGGATACACGTGCCTTCTGGGCAACGACGTCGATATAATAGTTGCTGTGGCTGTTTGCAGTAGCAAAATGACCTCTGGCAACACGCAGGTAAAGGTTATTGCGTTTGGTCTCGTATTTGAAAATCTGATTGGTTGGCATGTGAAAATCCCCCTTGTCTGGTTGGTGTTTCTATTTTACATGATTTTACGCCGGTTTGCAAGAACTTTTTGTGAAAACATCATAATTATTGCGAGAAAACCGTTGGTCAGGAAGTTATCCGGTTCCGAAGTGCAGAAAAAAACGCCCGTAAAATGCAAAAAAACGGGCGTTTGGGGACGTTAATATTCTTTTGAGATGTCCAGATGCAGCTCGTCGATCTTCTCCCGCAGCTTCAGAAAATCCTCAAAAGCCGCCGGTTTCTGATTGGGATTGCGCAGCAGCGCGGCGGGGTGGAGGGTAGCCATCATCAGGGTGCCGTTCTTATCAAAAAACTGGCCGTGTTCCTTCGTGATCTTCATATCCGGCTTAATGATGCGCATGGCGGCAATACGGCCGAGGCACACGATGATCTTCGGGCGAATCAATGCCACCTGGTTTCTCAGCCATTCGATGCAGGCTTCCTGCTCTTCCGGCAGCGGATCGCGGTTCTTCGGGGGACGGCATTTCACGATGTTGGCGATATAGATGTTGGATCTGCGGTCCAGATCCACCGCCGCCAGCATTTTGTCGAGCAGCTGACCGCCGCGGCCCACAAAGGGTTCGCCCTGCAGATCTTCGTTTTCGCCGGGACCTTCGCCGATGAACATCACCTTCGCGCGCGGATTGCCCACACCCACCACCACGTTGGTGCGTGTTTCGCAAAGACCGCATTTGCGGCAGTTGAGACAGTTTTGTTTGAGTTCTTCAAAATTATCGTACATAACAGATCCTGCTTTCCGTTTTCGGTTTCTCATGTAAGGCCAGTATACCATAAATCTTCAAAAAAACATAGTCATTTATTATTGTATTTTTGGCGGGAGTATAGTAAAATAGAATCAGAAAAATGAAAAGTCTGTGCCTGTGTCGCAGCAGGGGCGGATTTTAGGGGAATTTCAAATCTCCGGCAAAAGAATTCTATTTAAGGATTGGTGAATTTCATGAAAGTAATGGTTGAAACCTCCGCACGTCATCTGCATATCTCCGAGGCAGACCTGAAGGTTCTCTTCGGCGAAAACGCTGTTCTCTCCAACAAGAAGGATCTGTCCCAGCCCGGCCAGTATGCAACCAACGAAAGAGTTGAGGTTGTTGGCCCGAAGGGTTCCCTCGTCATGTCCATCCTCGGCCCGACCCGTCCGGAAACCCAGATCGAAGTTGCTCTGACCGACGCTCGTAAGCTCGGCATCACCGCTCCGATCCGTGAGTCCGGCGATCTGGACGGTACTCCCGGCTGCACCCTGAAGGGCCCGGCAGGCGAGATCACCATCGATAAGGGCGTTATCATTGCAAAGCGCCACATCCACTTCAACGTGGAAGAGGCTGCTGAGGCCGGCGTTGTCGATAAGCAGATCGTTTCCGTTAAGGTTGGCAAGGAAGGCGAGCGCACCACCATTTTCGGCGACGTTATCGTTCGCGTTAGCCCGAAGTACGCTGCTGCAATGCACATCGATACCGACGAGTCCAACGCTGCTGCTCTGGCAGGCACCGTGGACGGCGAGATCATCGCTTAATCCGTTTACATAAAGCTAAAAAAGAGCACACGGCTTTCGGCTGTGTGCTCTTTTCCTATACAAAAACAGCCTGCAGCTATGGTAAACTGCAGGCTGTACGTTTATTTGGATTCCAGATAAGTGCGGTATTTGCGCAGAATCTCGCGGTCGTTTTCGTAGGTGACGTAAGTGTCGGTGCTGCCAAGATCGACCCAGCGCATATCGGAGACTTCCTCCACCTGCCGCTGTGCCGTGCCGCCGGTGACTTCCGCGGCAAAGTACACCACGTCCTTCATCACGCCGGGCTTCGGGGAGTAGGTGACCACCACGCGGAATGTGGTGTCCAGCTGAACGGTGAGACCGGTCTCTTCCAGGATTTCCCGGCGGGCGGTCTGTTCCTCGGTTTCATCCTGTTCCACGTGACCCTTGGGGAATGCCCAGTGACCGCCGTTCGTGTGGCGGATCAAAAGGATCTCCCGGCCGGTATCCGTGGGGCGGGAAATGATTGCGCCGCAGGATTTTTCCATTTTCATAAACTATCGAACCTTTCTCGGAAAACAAAGGGGACTGCAGAAAACAGTCCCCAAGTTTTTATTTTACGGAGAATTTGTAGATCGTCTGGGAAACGAAGGGGACACCGGGCTCCACATAACGGAACGGGAAGTTCTCGTGATGCACGGAATCCGGGTAGAACTGGGTCTCCAGACAGAATGCACCGTGGGGGATCATGGGTGTGCCGTCCTTGTTGAGAGACGGACCTACACGATTGGTGGTATACAGCTGTACGCCGGGCATATCAGTGATGACTTCCATCACGCGGCCGCTTTCCGGCTCATATGCTGTAGCGATGGAGCGCAGCCCCTCACCGTCCGCACAGAAGTTGTGGTCAAAACCGCCGCAGAGCTGAATCAGATGATCGTTCGCGAAAATATCCTGACCGATGGTCTTCGGCGTGGTGAAATCCAGCGGTGTGCCCTTTACGGGGAGCAGCTCGCCGGTGGGGATGAGGTCGTCCGTAACAGCGGTGACGTAAGAAGCGTTGATCTGCAGCTCGGTGCCGTACATTTCCTTCGTCCAATCGTTCAGATTGAAGAAAGCATGGTTGGTCGGGTTGAAGACGGTCTTCTTGTCGGTCTCACCGCGATAGGTGATCTCCAGAGCGTTGTCCTTGGTCACGGTGTACTGTACTTCCACCTGCAGGGTACCCGGATAGTTTTCCTCGCCGTCCGGGCTGGTATACATGAAGGTGACGGAAGGCTCATCGCCGTCCACCGTTTCCTTCACGGTAAAGGGGATCTGATGATAGCCGCCCTTACCGCCGTGCAGCGTGTTTTCGCCGTCGTTCTTGTCCAGCTTATACTCCACACCGTCAATTACCATGGAGGCGCCGCCGATGCGGTTCGCATAACGGCCCACGAAAGAACCGTGGAAATTGCCGCCGGCATATTCTGCCGGTGTAGCATGGCCGAGGATCACGTCGCCAAGCTTGCCGTTTCTGTCCGGAACCAGCAGCTTCAGGATGCGGCAGCCGTACGGGATCACGGAGACCGCCATGCCGGAAGCGTTTTCCAGCGTGTATACCGGCACATCATGCCCCTGCGGGCAGATTCCGAAAGAGGAGATCTTCAGTGCCATAGCAAATTAATCTCCCTGCTTGCCGAGCAGAGCAGCGCCGATGATGCCGGCGTCGTTGCCCAGAGCAGCCTTGCAGATCTTGGTTCTGTTTTCCGGGTTGCGGCCGTAGGACTCAGCTGCTACATACTCACGAACCGGAGCCAGCAGTGTTTCGCCCTCGTTGCAGATGCCGCCGCCGATGCAGAGGATAGCCGGCTGGAAGATGTTGACCATGTCTGCCAGACCAACGGAGAGATACTTGATGTACTCATCCACAGCTGCCTTGCCGTTCGGATCGCCTGCACGCATAGCGTCGAATGCAGTTCTGCCGTTAACCTTGTTGATGTCACCCTCAACGATGGTCCACAGCGGGGAATCCTTCGGAGCGTCAGCCATATGCTCCTTGGTG
Organism: Clostridia bacterium; assembly: GCA_017407665.1. Taxonomy (GTDB): domain Bacteria; phylum Bacillota; class Clostridia; order Oscillospirales; family Acutalibacteraceae; genus Hominenteromicrobium. The sequence continues at coordinate 12,793 of JAFQWC010000109.1, forward strand.
GTCTTGATCAGACCGGTAGCGGAAGCATAGGTCTCCCAGCAGCCCTTACGGCCGCAGGTGCACGGACGGCCGTCCACAACGATCACGGTGTGGCCCAGCTCGCCGCCGGCGAAGTTGGAACCGGAGTATACCTTGCCGTCGATGATGATGCCGCCGCCGACGCCTGTGCCGAGGGTGATGGCCAGAGCGTGGTTAGCGCCCTTCAGAGCACCGGCCTGATACTCGCCGTATGCAGCTGCGTTAGCGTCGTTCTCGATGACGACCGGCTTGCCGCCTGCGCGCTCGGAAACCATATCACGGAGCTTGAAGTTTTCAAAATACAGGTTGTTTGCAAATTCTACGATACCGGTAGCACGGTTAATGGTACCCGGGCAGCCGATGCCGATCCATGGCACGTCGTCAAAAGTCAGGTCCAGCTTGCCGAGTGCTTCCTTGCAGGTTGCAATGATCGTGTCGCAGAACACTTCCTCAGAGCAGGGAACCGGGGTCTTGACAGAAGCCTTAGCAACGATTTTGTCGTTTTCGTCAACGATACCGACAGCAATGTTTGTGCCGCCTACGTCTACACCAAGATAGTACATAATACGAACTCCTTTAGCATTAAAATTATTCCGGTGCTGCACACAGAGCCCCGGTCACTATTAATAGTATACAATATAACTTGGGGGTTTGTAAATGCAAATCGGGAAAAAATATTGCAGGTTTTTACGTTTCCCGCCCTTGATTTTGTCCCCCTCGTGTGCTATGATTATTCAGTCAATCTGAAACTTGTCAGAACAAATACGCCGCTATGGTGGAATTGGCAGACACAAGGGACTTAAAATCCCTCGGTAGCGATACCGTACCGGTTCGACCCCGGTTAGCGGCACCAAAGCAATATAATCCGAACCAGTTATTCCCCGTTGGGGATGGGTTCGGATTTATTGTTTATTTCGCAAGGTATGAGCAAACATATTTTGCGAATGGGTGGAAGATACGCCCAGAATCCAAGCCACGAGGACCGAGAGGAAAGAAGAAGCTGAAATAAACGACGAGAGCTGCCGTGTTGGCAGCTCTCGTTTTCTTATGTAGTTTTAGTTCGGCTTTCTTTGCCGCTTGTTCCGCTTGCCACTCGGCAAACTCCTTTTGGATTTCTTCATTCTCGTATGCTGCCCGAATATCATCGAACACGCAGCGGGCAAATCTCTCAATCGCATACTGGGGAATATTCGTGTTGTTAATCAGTTTCTTCTTTCTACCCATAGTTCCGTATCTCCTATCAATATTATTTTCTAATATTGATATAGCTGAAACCGTCAGCGAGTCGCCGTAGATGGGCGTAGAAAAACAGGGGCAAAATCGGCATGATATTCTACATCTTTCGCCCGTTCATTTTGCTGGCTTTTTCGTCTTCTATATTGTTTTCACCATTTAGGTGTGAGCAATCGCAGCCAACGATTGCACCTGCCCTTGGGTGAAAAGGGAGAGTTGTTGGTAGTGCGTACATTAAGCTGCCGATTGTCTACTGGATGACGATACCAGTATAAAAACGATGGTATGGCACAGCCAATTCAGAGAATGTTGCTCGGCGCAGAAGCAGCCCAACTGTCATGCTGATGTGTTCGAGAGGGGTTGAAGCTGGAAGAAGACCTCGTGGAGATAGGGATTATCTCCCCCGATAGTAAGGGAAGCCTAAGGGCGCAAGTCTATGGTTAAAATTATCCCAGAGGATGGCATTGCCACCGTGCTCATGTATGGAGAGCGCAGGAGATGCACAGATAAACCGAAAGGTTACGCACGTGGAAAAGTGTGGCTTGGCGCGTGTAGAAAGTGTAGTGGAATCAATGGGTAATCCATTGAGGAAGCAGTTAGACGGTTAGAGAATTACGGATACCTCGTTGATACAATAGCGATACAATGGTGAAGCGGCGTGGGGGGTTAGGTTACGGTTTCTTTTGGGTGACTTCTTTTCTTTTTACAGGAGAAGTCTGCCCAAAAGAAGCCGTTTCCTATTATGTGTCCACGCAACGTTTCCAGGCTCGCAGCGTGGGGGTTTGGAAATATGTTTTGTTTGGTTGTGTTCAAGCTGAGAGCATGGATGAACAACTAACGGCTTCTCCTCTTGGCAGGATGGTCAATGGATATATGCCACCAACTTTGAAAGAGAGCTGAGGAGTTCGGCAACCCGACGAAGCTCTCTCTACAGAATAAATATATACAAGGTGCGTATATGATAAAGGTTATGCAGTAAAAGGAGTGTTCCAATCAAAACTGGAGCACTCCTTTTGTAATTGGTCTGTATCAACGCTCTCGGTCATCGTACTCGGGTTCTTGTTGATACTCCCGCTCATGATGAAGTTCTTCTTCCTGTGGTGGCAGATAGTTCGGTAATAGCTGCTGCTCCCACTTTGCACGAAGCTGTTCAGCATTGCGTGCCATATAGGATTGGAAGCCATCAATAATGTGTTTTACTTCACCTCGTTCGCCACGGACTTTGGCATTGCGAATAAATTCCATCATGCAGTAAGTCAAAAACGGCTGCTCCACTTGTTGGGCAAGCGCTTGATTGATATCTTGTAACTGCTGATTCTTCAAAAGCAGGGTTTTGCACTCTTTTTGGAGCTCCTTGCTCTGCTTGCGTAGCTCCTCGTTCTCAATTTCAAGCTGTTCGTTCTTGTAGGCCTGTACCGAAAGATGCTTTCGGGTATGTTCGGGGTCGTGGACTTCACCACGCTCAAGTCCTCTTGGCTTGCCCACTTGCTCATAAAACTCGTCTTGACGGCGGCGGTAGTCATTTCTGCCGCCCATAATGTC
>JAFQWC010000018.1 GCA_017407665.1 Clostridia bacterium
GATGTAATCGCGCACACCGGTGCCGTCCTTTGTGGGGTAATCATCACCGAACACACCGAGGCACTCGAGCTTGCCCACGGCAACCTGTGTGATGTACGGCACGAGGTTGTTCGGGATGCCGTTCGGGTCTTCACCGATGGTGCCGCTTTCGTGTGCACCGACGGGGTTAAAGTAACGCAGGATGATCGGGTTAAAGCCCGGATTGGCCTTTGCGTAGTCCTTCAGGATCCACTCGATCATCAGCTTTGTGGTGCCGTAGGGATTCGTTGTGGAATTCGGGAAATCCTCACGGATCGGCACGGAAGCCGGGTCACCGTATACGGTAGCGGAGGAGCTGAACACAAGATTCATGACCTTGAACTCTTCCATCACCTTCAAAAGGCTCAGTGTGGAAACCAGATTGTTCTCATAATAACGCAGCGGGATGCGCACGGATTCACCCACGGCCTTAAGGCCCGCAAAGTGGATCACCGCAAAGATCTCATCCTCTGCAAAAATCTTCCGCATGGCTTCTTCGTCGCAGACATCCGCTTCAAAGAACTTCACTTTCTTGCCGCTGAGCGCTTCGATGCGGTCGACGACCAATGCCTTACTGTTCACAAGATTGTCCACGATGGTCACATCGTATCCCTTTTCCAGAAGGGAAATGCAGGTGTGACTGCCGATATAACCTGTTCCGCCGGTAACCAGAATTCTCATAACTAGCCATCCTTTCAAAATTAAGTCGAGCACGTTCTGTTCTTATTATACAGAGCTTTTTGTCATTTGTACAGAGTGAACCGTTTCGGATTTGATGCAAATTTGTTGTCGTTTTGTTGTTTCTTTCCAAAAATGTTTTTATACAGTGTAAAACGTGCCGCAGCCGGGCATACTGAACGGGAATCCACTTTGGAAAGGACATCATAATGAAAAAGAACAGTTTGATTTTTCTGACCGGCAGCTGTGTTTATCCACTGCTGGAGATTTTTTGGCGCGGCTACACGCACGCTTCCATGTCTTTGGCCGGCGGGATCAGCCTCGTGCTCATCAACCGCGTCTGCTGCGAAAAAATGCAGAAAAAGAGCCTTGTCGCAAAATGCGCAGCAGGCTCTTTGATCATAACCGGTGTTGAATTTTTCTTTGGGGTGCTTGTAAACCGCATCCTGCATCTTGGGGTTTGGGATTACTCCCATCTGCCGATGAATGTCTTTGGACAAATCTGCCTGCCCTTTTCCCTGATCTGGTTCGTTCTGACGCTTCCGGCTACGTTTTTATGCCGGATGTGCAGCCGATTTACGGAACGTTTTTTGGAAGGCAAGGCAAAACAGACGGAAAATGCGCCCGCAGCAGAAAACAGCAATTACTGACCCAGCAGTTTCTTCTGTTTTTCCAGAACGCGATTGCGGCGGCGCTCGGTTTCTTCCACGTCGATCTCCAGTGTGCCGTCATCCGTGATCTTCAGCACGTCACCGGCTTTGGCACCAGCCGGAAGCTCTGTCTGCTCGATGGCAAAGAACGCTTTATCCTTATCTTCGCAGATCGCGTATACGCCGTCGAAACGATCAATAATCAGTTTTTTCATGTTGTTCGCTCCTCTTATTCTCCGCCGCAGAGACCGGCGGTTTCTGTTGTTATAAAGATTTCTCCGGATCCGTCCGCGGAAATCACCACGGAGCCGTCCAGATCCGTCCGGAAGAACCGGATGTTTTCCGTCTGCAGCCGCTTCAAAACCGCGTTTCTGGGCAGAAGATTGCGGTCTTCTCCGGCGGAGATCACCGCATAGCGCGGCTGAACCGCCTGCAAAAATGCGGTGGACGAAGATGTATTGCTGCCGTGATGCGCCACTTTCAGCACATCGGCACGCAGATCCGCCCCGCTTTCCAGAAGCGCTTTTTCCGCGTTTTCCTGTATGTCCCCGCAGAACAGCATGGAGAAATCATCGTACCGCAGACGGAACACCAGAGAATTATCGTTTTCTTCCGAAAAAGACTGTGTGGGCGCCAGAATTTCCAGCGTCAGATCGGACAGGAAGATTTCCGTCCCCGGCAGGGCGGTCTGTACGAGGTCATCCGTATCCGGCAGTTTGGTATACGCGGAACACAGCAGGACTTCAGCCGGGATCTCTTCCATTATTTTCGATAAACCGCCCGCATGGTCCGCGTCTCCATGGGAGAGGATCACGGCGTCGAGATGCTCGATACCGCGCGCTTTCAGATAACGCTGAACGTCCCCGGCGCTGTTCTGCGTTCCGGTATCTACCAGAACGGAAGCTGTAGGACTTTCCACAAGGATCGCATCGGCTTTGCCGACATCAATCACATGGATATGCAGCTTGTTTTCCGGCAGGTCTGCTGTAAAGTGCGAAAGATGTGCCGCGCGGAACAGAGCATTCCACATACGTTTTCCGTACGACGTACAGGAAAATACCATGGACACACACAATAGGACGACCAAAATAATCTGCAGAACACGCGGTACTGTCCAGAACTTCTTGCCGTATTTTCCGTGCTTCATCAGGCATCACTCTTCTGCATATTCATCTCCAGCCATTGCGCGTAGGTGATCAGCACCTGCCGCGGCTTGGAACCCTCATGCGGACCGACAATGCCCATCTGCTCCATTTCATCGATCAGACGGCCGGCGCGGGCGTAACCCAGACGCAGGCGTCTCTGCAGCAGGGATGTGGAGGCCTGTCCGGCTTCCACGACCACCTTGATGGCTTCGTTCATCATCGGGTCACCGGATTCCTCTCCGTTCTCCTCTCCGCCGGACAGCTTGCCCTCCCCGGCGGCACTGCGCTCGATCTCCTGCGCAACGGATTCGTCGTAAATGACCGCCTTGGCGTTTTTAACGAAATCCACAACGGATTCGATTTCACCGTCGCTGACAAAACAGCCCTGAATACGCAGCGGTTTCTGCGCACCGACCGGCGAGAACAGCATATCGCCCTGACCGAGCAGTTTTTCCGCGCCGCCGGTATCCAGAATGGTTCTGGAGTCAATGGCGGAGGAAACCGCAAAGGCAATACGGCTCGGGATATTGGCCTTGATCAGACCGGTGACGACATCCACGGAAGGACGCTGTGTGGCAACCACAAGGTGCATACCCGCCGCACGGGCCATCTGGGCCAGACGACAGATGGAATCCTCCACCTCGTTGGGCGCCGCCATCATCAGATCGGAAAGCTCATCGATGATGATCACGATCTGCGGCATCTTGTGCATAGGCTGACCGTTTTCGTCCTGATATCCGTTGGACTCGGCCAACGCATTGTAGCCTTTCAGATCACGCACATTGTTCTCCGCAAAGATCTTGTAACGCTTGAGCATTTCGGTCACGGCCCAGTTCAGCGCGCCCGCAGCCTTTCGGGGATCGGTCACGACGGGCACCAGCAGATGCGGGATGCCGTTATAGATGCCGAGCTCAACGACCTTCGGGTCGATCATCAGGAATCGAACATCCTCCGGCCCGGATTTATAGAGCAGGCTGACGATCAGAGAGTTGATGCAGACGGACTTACCGGAACCGGTCGTACCGGCGATGAGCACATGGGGCATTTTGGAAAGATCCGCCACGGTGACCTGACCGGCAATATCGCGGCCCAGGGCCACGGTCAAACGGCTCTTCGCCGTCATAAAGCTGTTGGATTCTATGAGCTCGCGCATCCGCACGATGCTCTTGGTTTTGTTTGGCACCTCGATGCCGACCGCGGCTTTTCCGGGAATCGGCGCCTCGATGCGCACGCCGGTCGCCGCAAGATTCATGGCGAGGTCATCGGCGAGGTTCGTGATCTTGCTGATCTTCACGCCGGCTGCCGGCTGCAGCTCATACCGTGTAACGGCCGGACCGCGGCAGATATCCAGAATCTTGGTCTGCACGCCAAAGCTCTTGAGCGTTTCAACGAGCATTTTGCCGTTCGTCTGCAGCTCCTCGGTTTCCAGATTAGCGTCCGCTTTCTTGCCGGAAGTCAGCATGGTCACGGGCGGGAATATGTAGGTGCTGTCCTCCGGCTTCGGTAAACCGGCGGGCGGCTGGCTCTCGCGCTTGTCCGCCTCCATTTTCTTCTTCAGGAATTCTGCGGTGGCTTTTTCCGCATCGCGTGCCGCTTCCAGATTTTTCGCTGCATTGTCCGTTACCGTAACCGTGGAGGACGGCACGGGCGGCTGTGCCGGCGTGGGCGGCACAGCGGGCGGATTGACCGGTTCGGCCGGGGGCACGGAGGCGGGCTCCGCTTCCACTACTTCATGGGTCACCGGGATGTGCGGCTCCTCCGCTGTGAGCGGCTCTGCCGAGACAACGGGCGACACTGGGAAATCATCCTTCGGCGGATCCTTTTCGGCGGACACCGGCACTTTAAAGTCCGGAACATGGAGATTGGCGTCAACCAGAAGATTTCTGTTTCGCTCGGAACGGTTTTCCTCCGGCTTTTCCTGAATCACCACGGGCTCTGGATCCGGTTCCGTGGACGGGATCCCGAAGACGTTCTCCAGCTTTTCAAGCTGCGGGCTTTTCCCCTTTTTCTTCCTGCCGTTTTCGGAGTCGGCGGTTTCCGGAATAGACCGTACCGGGTGCTGCGGCAGAGGAATATCCACAAAGCTGTCTCTGTTCGAGCGGCTTTCTTCCAGAACACGCCGTTCTTCCTGGCGGCGTTTGGCCACTTCATGAATTTTTACCGCCGGTTTGGAAACCGTACGGAACAGTTTTACAAGGGAAGTTCCTGTGAGGAACATAACGGAAACAAACAGAATGAGGGCGACGATGATGCGCGCGCCGTTGACACCGGCCGCCTGAATCAGCGGCTCACCCACAGCACCGCCGATGAGGCCCGCGCCGCCGAACTCCACGCCGCGGGTGTAGAGATAGCCGATGGTCTTGAAGAGGTTCATCCCCTCCGGCAGTGTATATCCGCCGAACGCATGAACCGCCGCACACCAGAACACCAGTATGATGCAGACCAAAATCATTTTGGCCCCGCGGAACAATCCCGGCTTCTCGAATGCCTTGGACAGTGCAACATAAATCATCAGCAAGGCAAGCAGAATGGCCCAATTGCCAAAGAAACCGCGCAGTACATTGTGGATCCAGAGCCACACATTGACGCCAGGGATCAGCACCACACAGCCGATGAGAATGGCGCTTGCAAACCACAGCACAGCCTCCATCTGGTTCTTCTGGCGAACCTGCTCCGCAGAAGGTGCTTCTTTTTTCTGGAAATCCTGTTTGGTTACTTTGCTCCCGCCCGATGGCGCGGAAGCTTTTCCGGTTTTAGAGGTCCCGGACGACTTCTTCGTCGCCGGACGTCCCGGTGATTTTGTGTTTTTGGTCGATGTCGTTTTCTTGGCTGCCAAACGCGCCCCCTCCTTCTCGTTGACTTTTCAATTACGCCGCAGAATCAAAGCGGCAAACCGGAACAGATATTCTGTCCGGATATTGTTTCAATAATGCTGACGACGATCGTCACCGCGCCGAGTACCAGTGTATAGTACGCAAAAATCTCCAGTTTGTTTGTGGTTACGATCCATTTGAGCAGTTTGATGGCCAGAAAACCGACCACAGCCGCCGTAAGTACACCGGCGATCATGACGCCGATGCCGATGTTGACCGGTTCATTTGCCGCATCGCCGATGGTCAGAACAGCCGCCGCCAAAATGGACGGTGTGCCCATCACAAAGGAATAGTCCAGCGCCGTCTGCTGATTCACGCCGCGCAGAAGACCGGAGCACAAGGTGGAACCGGAGCGGGACAATCCCGGGAAAACCGCGGCGCAGCACTGCGTCAGGCCGATCGTAACCGCATCCGCAGTACGCAGCTTTGTGCGGCCCTTGATCTCTTTTGTCCCCTTGCCGTCCCGGACGGTGTGCGGCCTTGCCCTCTTCATGGCACGGATGCCAAGGAACAGCAGAACGCTTGTGGCGAGGAACGCAAAACCCTCTACCCAGAGATTTGTATCCTTGGACCACTGCTCCGAGAGGTCCTTTATATCCATGCCGGTTCCGGGCACGGGAACAAACAGAAGAAACAGCGGCAGAAGGCCGATCACAAGCATGATGAGCAGCCGTCTGTCCTCGTCCATATCCTTCCATTTGAAGCGACCGCGGAAAACATCCGCTATGAGCCGGAAGAACGCGCGGATCAGACGCAGGAACAGCTTATAGTACACCGCACATACGGCAAGCAGCGTGCCGAGATGCAGCAGAATATCAAACAAAAGGCTGTCGAGCTGCACCCCCAGAATGTGCTGGGACAAGGACAAATGGCCGCTGCTGGACACGGGCAGAAACTCCGTCAGCCCCTGCACGATACCCTGAATGATGGCTTCAAAAATCGTCATTATGTAGAATCTCCTTTTCAAATACATTAAATATGTACAAACGGCCGAAGCCGTTGTGGATCGTTGAGAAACTTCCTAACCGAGGACCTCAGATTTTCAATTTCGTGAGAGACGAAAATCCGTTGGCCGTTGTGCTTATTTCTTCTTTTTCCCGCCAGCGCTGCGGTTCTTTTTCTTTTCGGCTGTGATCATGGTATCCAGGCACGCCATCGCTTCATGCAGGCTGCCGAGCGTGTCGATCAGGCCTTCCGAGACCGCCTCATCGCCGTCCAGAACCGTACCGACATCCATCACGAGCTCCTGTGTGTTCATGGCGAGCTGCATAAACCGATCATAGGAAATATGCGAATTCGACACCACAAAGTTCGTGATGCGGTCCTGCATCCGCTGAAAATACTCCAAGGTCTGCGGCACGCCGAGCAGCAGACCGTTCATGCGCACAGGGTGGATTGTCATCGACGCGGACGGCACAATAAAAGAATGCTTTGCCGCAACCGCCAGCGGAACACCGATGGAATGCCCGCCGCCGAGCACCAGAGAGACCGTAGGCTTTTTCATGCCGGCTACAAGCTCCGCAATGGCAAGCCCCGCCTCCACATCGCCGCCCACCGTGTTGAGGATCATCAGAAGGCCATCGATCTCCGGGTCTTCTTCGATCGCGACGATCTGCGGGATCACGTGCTCGTACTTGGTCGTCTTATTCTGCGACGGCGCGATGTAATGCCCCTCGATCTGCCCGATCACGGTCAGGCAGTGGATCGTATGCCTGCCGCCCCGCGTTACAATGGAGCCGCTTTCCACAATTTGTTTCTGCTGCGCACTGCTCTCCTCCTGCTCTTCAGTTTCATTATCCGCAAGAGAGTATACGGTATGCTTTTTGGCTTCCTTAGCCTCTTTCAC
>JAFQWC010000110.1 GCA_017407665.1 Clostridia bacterium
ATGCTTTGGGGCGACCGCTTCACCTATTGCCACGTGAAGGGCGTCATTCAGCTGGGCGATTCTCAGGAAGCCAAGCACTGGTGGTACCGCGAACTCTCCACAAAGCATGCCGATGTGCTGCAGGCGCATCCGGAGCTGGCTGCAGAGTTCTTCAACGACATGAAGGCCGACCACAATCTGTACGACAACCCGCCCGCCGGCATCGATTCCATCAACTGGCGTGCGTTCTTTGCCGCGCTCTACCAGCACAACTACGACGGCTACCTCTCCATCGAGCCGCATTCCGCCACATGGCAGGGCGAAAAGGGAGAGAAGGGCGTGAAGTACACCATCAAGTACATTCGCGATCTCATGCTGTAAAATTCCATACACAGAACAAAACAGGCGCCGGGGGAGACCCGACGCCTGTTTTTGTCGATTTGGACAGTTCTTACGGTGTAAAATCAAAGTAAGCGGTACAAGGAAATGTGAAAAAACCTTGCACCGCTTACGGTCTTAAGCTTATTTAAGATATTCCGTGGAGACGTAACCGGTCTTGTTGTTGTAGGAGACCTTGTACCAGCGGTCGCTGGTCTTTTCCACGATGGTGACCTCCGCGCCTTCCGGAATCACAATGAGCACAGTGGAATCGGTGCTGGCGCTTTCACGGAGATTCAGGTATGCGGTGGTGATTTTGGTTTCGGCAGGCGCGGCAGCCGTGTCACCCAGTTTGATGTACTGGCTGGCGATATAGCCGCTCTTGCCGTCCACCGTAACGCCGTACCACTTGCTGTCGCTGGTATCGGTCACGGTGACGGGGGTATAGGCGTTGACGAGTGCGATGGAATCATATTCCGAGCCCCTGCCGCTGCGCAGATGCACGCCGGCGGTGGTCATGGCGGAAGCTGTCGTGCTGCCGGAGGCGCCGGAAGAGGAACTGCTCTGTCCGGTGATCTCCAGATACTGGCTGGAAACAAAGCCGCTCTTGCCGTCCACGGTGACAGCGTACCAGCTGCTGTTGCTGCGGTCGGTCACAGTGACTTTTGTGCCTTCCGCAAGCAGAGCGACGGAGCTGTAATTGGTGCCCTTGCCGCTGCGCAGGTAGACACCGGCGGTGGTGACTGCAGAGAGTTTCTCCTTGCTGCCGGAACCGGAAGAGGAGCTGTTCGAAGAAGCCTTACCCAGCTGGATGTACTCACTGAAGATGTAGCCGGTCTTGCCGTTTACGGAGACCTTGTACCAGCTGCTGTTGCTCTTATCCGTAACGGTTACGGAAGTGCCCGCGGCGATGACGCCAAGGGAAGCGGAATCGGTGCTCTTGCCGCTGCGCAGATGCACGGCGGTGGTCACCTTGCCGGTCTCACCAGTCGCAGAAGAACTGCTGCTGTCGGTATCCGGTTCGGGGATCTTTACATCCGTTTCCTTCACGGTGCCGGTGATCTTCACATACTGGGAAGAGACAAAACCGGTCTGACCGGAAACGGTGTTCACGGCATACCAGCCGGAAGTCTTTGTGTTGATGACATTCACGCGGGTGCCCTCGGGGAGCACGGTGATCGTGTCGTAATTGGTGCCGGGGCCCTTGCGCAGACGCACGCCGGCGGTCACCTTGGCATTGGTGTTCGCGGCGGAGCTGCCGTAACCTTCGTTCACGGCCTTGTCCGGCTGCTTGTCGGAAGCACCGCTTGCACCAAAGGTGTACGTAACGCCGTCAAACGTACGGGTGGTGTTCACCACGTACTGACCGTTTTCGTAATAATAGTAGTCGCCGTCAAAGAGATACCAGCCCGTAGTGGGGTAGGTAATGCAGTCCAGCTTATGCCATTTTGCCCAGCGGTTTTTCCACACAGACTGATAGCGCATGTTGACTTTCCAGGAGCTGTTGTCCGTGACCATCTCATTGCCGACATAAATGCCGACGTGGCTGCCGTCCGCGACGGTGACCAGCAGGCCGTGTGTGCGCGGAATGGTGTCGATGGAGCCGGAAACGCTGGAGTTGTTGATCAGCTGGCTGACGGTGCGGGGATAGCTGTAGTTGGGCTTTACGGTCTTTGTCTTTTCGTCCCAGCAAAGGTAGGCATAGACAAGTCCGCTGCAGTCCGTGGTGCGCACGCCGTCCTCGTTTTTGTTGCCGTATGTAGCGTAGGCGTACTTCCAGCCATCCCGGTAGGCCATGAGACCGTGCTCGGCCAGACCGATGGACGTGAGATTGCTTGCGGCTTCTGCCTTCAGTGTGGTGCCGGGCAGAACAACAACGCCGGCAACCAGAACGAGGGCCAGCAGCAGCGCGGTCGCTGCGCGCAGGGTTCTTTTCATGATCTGCATTTCAAAACCTCCAATTCAAATTCTATATCTTAATGGGAAACTTAATTAACAAGAGTTACAAGATAGTTACAATCTGGTTACATTGTAACACAAGGATTACAGAAATGCAAGCCTTATTCCGGAGAAATCGAAAGCTTTTTTCAAAAAAGTTCTGCAGATTTCCTTATTCTATACCGAAAAGATCGCCCGGCAGCTTCCCACTCCGGGGGAATCGTTTTCCTTCGGTGATATTTTGGAAAGCAAACAACACTCCGTTTACCGGATATACCCGGGGAAGAGATTTTGCGCCGAAAGTCAGATATTTCCCCGCTGTGCTTGACAAAAAGCCGCGGGAATGCGATAATAAGAAGTCAAATGGACTATTCTTATATATGTATATAAATGGAGGGAAAAAGGATGGCCAAAGAACTTGCCAAGGCGTACGAGCCGAGAGAAGTTGAAGACCGAATTTATGACTTCTGGATGCAGGGAAAGTATTTCCATGCAGAAGTCGATTCCAAAAAGAAACCGTATACAATTGTGATCCCGCCCCCGAACATCACGGGTCAGCTCCATCTGGGCCATGCCATGGACGAAACTCTGCAGGATACCCTGATCCGCTGGCGCAGAATGCAGGGCTATTCCGCACTGTGGCTGCCGGGCACCGATCATGCTTCCATCGCCACCGAGGCGAAGATCGTGGAAGCCATGCGCAAGGAAGGCGTCTCCAAGGAAGATCTCGGCCGCGAGAAGTTCCTCGAGCGTGCATGGGCATGGAAGGAGCAGTACGGCGGACGCATCGTGGAGCAGCTGAAGAAGCTCGGTTCCTCCTGCGACTGGGACCGTCTGCGCTTTACGATGGACGAAGGCTGCAACAAGGCCGTCAATCACGTATTCAAGAAGCTCTATGACAAGGGCCTCATCTACCGCGGCGAGCGCATCATCAACTGGTGCCCGCACTGCAAGACCTCCATCTCCGACGCGGAAGTGGAATTTGAAGAAAAAGAAGGTTCCTTCTGGCACCTGCGTTACCCGCTCGCGGATGGCTCCGGTTCCATTCAGCTGGCAACCACCCGTCCGGAAACCATGCTGGGCGATACCGCCGTGGCCGTGCATCCGGACGACGAGCGCTACAAGGATATGGTCGGCAAGACCGTCATCCTGCCGATCGTCAACAAGGAGATCCCGATCGTTGCGGATACCTATGTTGAGATGGATTTCGGTACCGGCGTGGTGAAGATCACCCCGGCACACGACCCGAACGACTTTGAGGTCGGCCTGCGCCACAACCTGCCCGTCATCAATGTGATGGACGAGAGTGCGGTCATCAACGAAAACGGCGGCAAGTACGCCGGTATGCCCGCTGCAGAAGCCAGAAAGCAGATTGTGAAGGATCTGGAGGAAGGCGGCTACCTCGTGAAGGTGGAGCCGATGAAGCACAACGTCGGCACCTGTTACCGCTGCAGCACCGTCGTGGAGCCGCGCGTTTCCACCCAGTGGTTCGTGAAGATGGAGCCGCTGGCCAAGCCGGCTGTGGATGCCGTTAAGAACGGCGACATCCGCTTTATCCCGGAGCGCATGGACAAGACTTATTACAACTGGATGGAGAACATCAAGGACTGGTGCATCTCCCGTCAGCTGTGGTGGGGCCATCAGATCCCGGCATGGTACTGCGATTGCGGCGAAGTCATCGTGGCCGAGCATGAGCCCACCGTCTGCCCGAAGTGCGGCGGCACACACCTGCGCCGTGACGAGGATACCCTCGATACCTGGTTCTCCTCCGCGCTGTGGCCGTTCTCCACACTGGGCTGGCCGGAACAGACCGAGGACCTCAAGTATTTCTATCCCACCGATACACTCGTTACCGGCTATGACATCATTTTCTTCTGGGTCGCGAGAATGATCTTCTCCGGTCTGGAGCATATGGATGCCATTCCGTTCAATACCGTATTCTTCCACGGCCTGATCCGTGACGCACAGGGCAGAAAGATGAGTAAGTCCCTGGGCAACGGCGTGGACCCGCTCGATATTATCGATCAGTACGGCGCAGATGCCCTGCGCTTTACCCTCGTGACCGGCAACAGCCCCGGAAACGATATGCGTTTCTCCGAGGAGAAGGTCAGCGCCTCCAGAAACTTTGCAAATAAGATCTGGAACGCCGCCCGCTTCATCCTCATGAATATTGAAGGCAAGGACATCGACTGCGCTGTGCCCGCACATCTGGAAGTCAGCGACAAGTGGATCCTCAATAAATTCAACAACGTCACCGCAGCTGTTACCGACAACCTCGAGAAATTCGAGCTCGGTATGGCGGTCAGCAAGCTGTATGATTTCCTGTGGGATGATTTCTGCGACTGGTACATCGAGCTCGCGAAGATCCGCATGAACGGCGACGACGTCGAAAGTGCGGACAGCGCACGCCGCGTGCTGGTCTGGGTCATGAGCAACACCCTGAAGCTCCTGCACCCGTTCATGCCGTACATCACCGAGGAGATCTGGCAGACTCTGCCGCATGACGGCGAGGCTCTGATCGTCGCGAAGTGGCCGGAGTATGACGAAGCCCTCTCCTTCCCGATTGACGCCGCCGACATGGAGAAGGTCATGGCTGTGATCCGTGCCATCCGTGTCCGCCGCAACGAGATGAACGTGCCGCCGTCCAAGAAGGCACACATCTATGTGGAGACCGCACAGCCCGCACCGTACGAGAACGGCCGCGAGTTCATCGCCCGCCTGGCCTACGGCTCCGAGGTGGAGATCGGCACCGCATTCAGCGTGGCCGGTGCCGTCACCGCTGTGACCGACGACGCCAAGGCCCTGCTGCCGATGGATGACCTCGTCGATAAGGCTGCCGAAATCGCCCGCCTCGAAAAAGAGCTGGCCGGCGCGCAGAAGCAGCTGCAAAGCGTGGAAGCCAAACTCACGAACGAGAAGTTCATCTCCAAGGCACCGCAGAACATCATCGACGGCGTAAAGGCCAACGGTGAGAAGCTTTCCGCGAAGATCAAGCTGATCCTCGAAACACTGGAAAGCTACAAGTAAAAAAATAAATTCAGCCGACACCATACGGCAAAATAATCGGACAGGTTCCTGTAGAATATCTGCAGGGCCTGTCCTTTTTGTATTTTTAGGCAGCAGGC
>JAFQWC010000019.1 GCA_017407665.1 Clostridia bacterium
AGAAGAAGCTGCTGGAGAAGCAGAAGGAAGGCAAAAAGAAGATGCGCAACCTCGGTACGGTGCAGGTGCCTACGGAAGCCTTCATGGCCGTCCTCAAGCTGGACAGCGAGTAATTTTTGCCTTCTCCGCTGCGATAAGCAGCGTCAAGCGTTTTGCCGCAGGCAAAACCTTGAAACGGACGGAATTCATTTCCGGCCGTTTGAGTCAAATGCGGGGACCCCGCAAAAGCGAGGCTTTTGTGGGGGAGGCAAAAAGAAGATGCGCAACCTCGGTACGGTGCAGGTGCCTACGGAAGCCTTCATGGCCGTCCTCAAGCTGGACAGCGAGTGATTTTTATCCCCGAAAGAAAAAACGACCTGTGGCTGCAGCCACAGGTCGTTTTTGTCATTTTAGTTTCTTGATCTCGTTCTGCAGATTCTCCAGAAACTGTCCCGCATGGGCACCGTCCATCTGCGTGTGATGAAACTGAAAGGAGATGGGCAGCTCATACCGAAAACTGCGCTTGCGGTACTTACCCCAGATGATAAAGGGATTGTTGAAAATGCCGCTGTTCATACCCACGGCACCGTCCAGCTCCGTAGCCACAATGGCGGAGGTGCCGATCACCATACTGTCATCGGACAGATCCCGGTCTTGCGCCGTCTGGGCCACCTGCGCCGTAGATTGGAGATACTCGCAGCTGAACTGCGCCAGATCATCCGTGAACAGGATGTCGCAGGAACTGACCTCACCGTCTTTGTTTTTTACAATGGTGTTCACTGCGATGGTGTCGTACTGCATCAGCTTGTCGCCTACCGGCAGGAGATAAAACTCCTTGATCCCTACCGCAGCCTTGCCGATGCAGTAATCCAGCAGCATGTTGAACTTGAAGCCCCGTTTTTTACTTATGCGGATGAGATTCGTCACATCCAGCGTTTTGAAGAAGGTGACCATGGGATTGGGTGCCTTCATCCACAGCTCGAAGGCTGCCGCCCGGCTGGTCTCTTGGGGATGGATTTCTCTTGCCATGGTGTTCTCCTGTTTTATTCCTTCACCGTAAACCGATATGCCGTCCGGTGCCGGTATACCTCTCCTGCCCGCAGAACGAGCGTGAACTATTCGCAAATGGCATATAGCTTCATTGTTGCCCGAGCCTTCTCTGCTGCTTTTTTTGACAAAGCCTGCAGCATCTCCTCGTCAGTATCAAAAGCTTCCAACCGATCCTGTGCGCTTCTGGCTGTTGCGGCAAATCCTTTTCCCTGCATAATTGCAGCCAGCGCCAATGCGTCTTCTTTCCGCCGCTTATACTCGGGCGAGGCGTAATATTTCTTCTTTTCTGCAATCAGGCGGGGCAGCATTTCGTGATATTCCAAGTCCTCGCAGAATTCCTGAAAGGCGGGATCACTGGGGGATATGGTTTTCCGCAGAACATTTTGCGAACTAAGAGCGCAGTCAAGCATATTCTCTTTTTTCTCAGCGGGCTCAAACGGCGGAAGCAGTCCTGCACCAACAGCAAGATAGCAAAGGCTGAACAGGGCGTATTTGTTCTCCGTCCACCGTGTTTTGTCATATTTCAAAAAACCGTATCCGATGGGGAAGCGGTCGTTTCGCAGATGTACGACCAAAAGTTGTCCCAGAAGAAAAGCAATGGTATTCTTTATCTCTTCTAATTTGTGACGATAAAAATACACGGGTGGGAAAGGGAGCTGACAGGCCGGGGAAATAAACGACACACAGCAGGTATTTTCCGGCGAGTCGCCCTGCGCAACTACGCAATAAGAAAACAGATTTTGGACGCTTTCCTCGCTCAGATCCAGCATTTCCTCAGATTTCCAAATCATGATTGACCCTCCTTGCGATTTTGTTTTATATTATACCATAAGAATGGAGTCGCCGACAAGCGATCAAACGGCATCACGCCGCATGAAAGCTTAAGGTTTTCTCCGTACGGATGCTTTCCTGCATCGAATAATCCTTTTTCAGCATCAGCGTTCGGTATCGGTCACCGTAAACCGATACACCGTCCGATGCCGATATACCGCTCCCGCCCGAAGTACCGGTGAGGGGAAGTGTTCGTGATGCATCGCATCGGGCCAGAACTGGGTCTCCAGACACACGGCATGGTTCTTGCCATACACCGCACCGTCCTTGCCCCGCCGCTCCGTCAGGAATCCGGCGGTGTACACCTGCAGACCCGGCAGCGTGGTCTCGGTTTCCATGCAGATGCCGCTCTCGGGGCTGTACAGCACTGCCGCAGGGCTGCCGCTAAGGCAGAAGTTGTGGTCATAGCCGCAGTATTCCGCCAGCTCCGCCGCACCCAATCGCTCACTCAGCATCGCACCCTGCCGCAGATCCAGCGCCGTGCCGTCTACCGCCCGCACCTCGCCGGTGGGAATGGTCCCCGCTCCGCAAGGCGTGTAGCTGTCGGCGTTGATGCGCAGTACGTGGCCGGTCACGGCCCCGCTTGCCTGCCCTGCCAGATTAAAATAGGCGTGGTTGGTGAGATTGCACACCGTGTCCCGGTCGCTCCGGGCCTCGTAGTCGATGACCAGCGCACCGTCGCAGAGCGTATAGGTCTCCGCCACCTCCAGCGTGCCGGGATATCCGTCCTCTCCGTCCGGGGAAACGGTCCGCAGCGTGACAACATTCTCTTCCCGCTGCTGCCAATCCCACACCTTCTGGTGCAGTCCGTGAGGGCCGCTGTGCAGCTGGTTGCTGC
>JAFQWC010000111.1 GCA_017407665.1 Clostridia bacterium
CTGATTCAGGCCGGTGAACTGGGCCAGCTCAAGCGCGCTGTCTGGATCATCACCAACTGGTACCGCGGTCAGGGCTACTATAACTCCGGCGGCTGGCGCGCCACCTGGTCCGGCGAGGGCGGCGGCGTGCTGCTCAACCAGGATCCCCATCAGCTCGACCTGTGGCAGTGGATCTGCGGTATGCCCACCAAGGTTCATGCCTTCATGCAGTTCGGCAAGGGCCGCGATATCGAGGTCGAAAACGACGTGACCGCTTACGTCGAGTACGAAAACGGCGCTACGGGTCTGTTCGTGACCTCTACCCACGAATGCCCCGGTACCAACCGTTTGGAAATTTCCGGCGACCGCGGCCGCATCATCATCGAAAACGATAAGCTCATCTTTGACCGCCTCGAGGTTTCCGAGCCCGAGTACAGCCGGATGACTGCCGAGAAGAAGATGACCTGGGGTACGCCCGGCTGCTGGCACTGCGAGATCCCCTGCCCACCGGCTCCCAACGGCCATGTGGAGGTCATGAACAACTGGGTCAGCGCCATTTTGCACGGTACGCCCCTGCTGGCCCCCGGCGTTGAGGGCATCCGCGGCCTGACCATCTCCAACGCCATGCACCTGTCCGCCTGGACCGGTAAGACCGTGGAGACCGCCAACATGGACGAGGATCTGTACTACGAACTGCTGCAGCAGCACATCCGGGAATCCACCTTCGTCAAAAAGAACGTGTCCCTGAACAAGGACGCGGGCATCTGACGCAGCACATAGTCAAAACAGAAGCGGGGTCGTGAGCGCGGCCCCGCTTTTTGAAGGAAGAGAGAACGCCATGTTGTCAAGCCAACACCCGCAGCCGGTCAGAAGCTGCTGCTTTACAGGTCACAGGCCGGATGCCATGCCCTTCCGGGCTGTCGAAGGGGACGAGGGCTTTGCATGTTTTGCCCAACGGCTGGAGGATGCCGTGCGCACCGAAATCGACCGGGGAACACGCCATTTCATCACCGGCATGTGTGCCGGAATGGATCTGTGGGCGGCCTGCGTGGTGCTGAAGCTGCGTGAGGAACTGCCCGAACTTGGCATCACGCTGGAAGCAGCGGTGCCTCATCCGGGACAGGAGAAGCGCTGGCCCGAGAGTGTGCAGATTGCCTACCGGGCGATTCTGGAGGCCTGTGATACCCGCACGGTGCTTGCTCGGCACTACTTCAACGGTGTCATGATGGTTCGCAACCGCTACATGGTGGATCACGCCGACGCCTGCATCGCCGCCATGGTGCCCGGTACGACGGGGGGCGGTACGTACCATACGGTGCAGTACGCGCTGAAAAAGAAAAAAGAAGTCATAAATATTTTGGAAAACGCGTAAAAAACACGCTTGACAGACTTGAAATACCCGCGGATTTGCGGTAAAATAAAGGGTACAGCTCAGGCTAAGGAGTGAAATCGATGAAGCTGCAGACAGAACATGGTCTGATCAATGTTTCCGACGATGTAATCGCCGGAATTGTCAGCGAGTGCGCCAACAACTGCTTCGGCGTGCGCGGCATGGCCTATACCAATAAAACCGACGGACTCGTCCAGCTGCTCAAGCGCGACTCTTTCCGAAAGGGTGTCCGTCTGACCTTCAACGACGAAAGCGTCGATATCGAACTGCACATCGTGGTGCGCCACGGCATCAATATCGCCGCGACCGGCGAATCCATTTCCAGCGAAATCCGATACAAGGTAGAAGAACTGGCCGGCGTGAAAGTCGGTAAGGTGACCATCTGCGTAGATGGCTTAATGACAGACTGAAAGCGGGGACCAGGGAATTGAGTGCGAATATAAACGGCAGCCTTTTCCGGGAGATGCTCCTGGAAGCGGCATGGATGATCGAAGAAAACAAGCAGAAGCTGAATGACTTGAACGTATTCCCCGTGCCGGACGGCGACACGGGTACCAACATGAGCCTGACGCTGAGTGCGGCGGCCCGTGCGCTGGAGAACAAGAATACGGAAGATCTGGCCACGGCGGTGGATACCGCCGCGATGGCTCTGCTGCGCGGCGCGCGCGGCAACTCCGGCGTTATTCTGTCGCTGCTGTTCCGCGGCATTGCCAAGACCCTCAAGGGCGCTCCTGAAGCGGATGCGGCTCTGTGGGCGCAGGCTCTGCAGACGGGCACCGAGACGGCCTATCGTGCGGTCATGAAGCCCGCCGAGGGTACGATCCTGACCGTTTCCCGTCTGGCAGCCGAGGCGGCTGCCGCCAGTGCCGCCGACGGTGCGGACGTGGAGAGCGTCACCGCTGCAGCGCTTGCCGCTGCTACCGAGGCGCTAGCGGAGACCACCAACCAGAACCCCGTCCTTGCAAAGGCCGGTGTTGTGGATGCCGGCGGCGCCGGCTGGGTGCAGGTCCTGACTGCCATGCTGTCCATCATGCGCGGCGAGGAGCGCCACGTTACCGTCAGCGCGGAAGCTGCCCCTGCGGTGCAGGCCGCCCCTGCCTCCGCGCAGGCCGCCTTTGACACCGAGGACATCCGCTTTGCCTACTGCACCGAGTTCATCGTGGGCCGCAGCACCGAAAAGGATCCCGAACTGCTCAATGCCTTCCTTGACGGTCTCGGTGACAGTGCTGTTGTGGTCTTTGACGACGAGATCATCAAGGTTCATGTTCATACCAACAACTCCGGTACGGTGCTGGAAGAGGCGCTGACCTATGGTGCGCTGGAGACGGTGAAGATCGAGAACATGCGCCTGCAGCATACCGAGAAGGTGATGGAGGATGTCGCCGCGGCTCCTGCCGCGCCCGCAGAGCCCGAAGAAGAGTACGGCTTTGTGTCCGTGTGCACGGGCGCCGGTATTGCAAGTGTTTTCCGTGATCTGGGTGTCAACGAGCTGGTCGAAGGCGGCCAGACGATGAACCCCTCGACACTGGACATCTATCAGGCGGTGGAGCGTGTCAACGCCAAAACCGTCTTTGTGCTGCCCAACAACAAGAACATCATCATGGCAGCCGAGCAGGCAGCTCCCCTGACGAAGAAGAAGCTGATCGTGCTGCCCACGAAGTCGATCCCCCAGGGCATCACGGCGATGCTGAGCTTTGACCCGGATGCCTCCGACGAGGACAACCGTGCGGCCATGATGGAAGCGGCTTCCGGCGTGCACACCGGCCAGATGACCTACGCTGCCCGTGACAGCTCCTACGACGACCGCCGTATCCGCGAGGGCGACTATCTGTCTCTGGTGGACGGCAAGCTGGTGGACACCGACCGCAAGGAAGCCGATGCCTACCGCCATCTGGCGCGTCACATGGGCAAGCTCAAGAACATCACCTACGTCAACGTGTTCTACGGCGAAGGCGTAAGTGTTGAGCAGGCCGAGCAGATGAAGGCGCTGCTGGAGAAGGAATACAAGAATGCCGAGGTCAACGTTGTGGACGGCGGACAGCCGATCTACTACTTCATGATCTCCGCCGAGTAAGGATAATACGAGAGCCGCTGCTTGGGGCAATGTTCATAAAACATTGCCCCAGTGCAGCGGCTCTTTTGCGTGTATGGGGTCATCGGGAGGCACGTTACCTGTCGGAAAGATCACGCTCCGGCTCATCCGGCACAAACTCCAGCAAATCCCCGGGCTGGCAGTTGAGGATGGCGCAGAGCGCGGCAAGGGTCGCCCACGAAACCATTTCTCCGTGCCGAATCTTTTGGAGCATGGTTTCATTCATGATTTTTTCTTTTCGGATTCTGACAGAGTTGTACCCGGCATCTTTTAGTGCGGCAATAATGTCGATTTTATAGCGAAACGGCATAGTTTATTTCCCGGATTCTTCGGCGGTATCATCCGGCACAAACTCCAATAAATCCCCGGGCTGGCAGTTAAAAAGGGTGCAGAGCCAGTTGAGGGTTTCCCAGGAAACCATGCGGTTGCAGCGGAAGCTTTGGAGCGTATATTCGCCGAGTATTTTCTCTTTCCTGATTCGATTTGTGTTGTACCCGGCATCTTTCAGGGCAGAAAGGATATTGATTTTGTAACGGAAAGCCATAATAGTATCTCCTCTACCATAGTGTTATATCGATTGCACAGATGAACGGTGTGCAAAATCACCCAAAAACCTGTCAATAGATTGTAGATTTTGCGAATAGAATTGCGCAGTAAAACTGTGTAGAATATACCTATCCCAATCAACACCGGAGGAATCCCCCATGTCAATCCTCGAGAACCTTTGGAACGGCAACATCTTCCCCTTCGAGCGCAGCGCGCTGAAAACAAAAGAGTACCGCGCCGCTATGAAACGCACCGAAGAGCTGGAACAGCAGCTCCTCGACCTCCTTGGCCCCGACAACCGCAAGCTTCTGGATGCGTTCGAGAGCGCCTCCGACGAGGCGTGGGTAATGGAGGAACAGGATGCCTTCGTCACGGGTGT
The DNA here is from genome assembly GCA_017407665.1 of Clostridia bacterium. GTDB lineage: Bacteria > Bacillota > Clostridia > Oscillospirales > Acutalibacteraceae > Hominenteromicrobium. The sequence goes on from JAFQWC010000111.1 coordinate 4,387, forward strand.
TTCCTTCGGCATTCAGATCCTCCTCGACGCCCTGCGGGAGCGCAGCTTCGGCGGGGAGAGATGAGGGGCGCAACAGAAAACGGGTTCTTTTTACACGTGCAGGTTGGAGAAGACGGCATATATCGTGGCTCGCGACTAGGGAACTCGTTCCCGCGTCGCATCGACGCGCAGGCGACAGAAGATATGATCTGGCGAAAAAGGCTTCGATTTTAATTTTTCTTTTTTGAATTTCAGCTTTTTTGTTACAGATTCCTCGCCTCAGCAACCACTTCAGGGGGCTCTGCCCCCTTCAACCCCCGCGAAGGAAAGTGAACGCTGTGCGTTCACTTCACAGGCCCCTTGACCCGGGGAAATGCATTCGCATTTCCTCTTTTTCAGGTCTCCAGAAACGCCTTGACCGTTTCGGCAATCTCCACGGCGCTATGCAGGATTTTTTCGGCGCCCCCCGCGAGCAGCTCCTGCTCATCGCGGAAGCCCCACGTCACGCCTACCGGGTAGCACCCGGCGGCACACGCCGTCTGCATATCCACGCCGCTGTCGCCAAAGTAGATGCAGCGCGCAGGCGCAATTCCCGCCGTGTCCAGAATCTCAAAAACACTGGCAGGGTCGGGCTTGAGAGGATGTCCCGGGCGCTTGCCAAACACTGCCACAAACCGGATGCCTTCCAGACATTCTTCCACCAGCCGGCACGTCATGTCGTGATTCTTATTCGACAGCACCGCCATCGGGATTCCCGCCGCCTGTATCGCTTCCAGAGACTCCCGCACGCCCGGGTAAGCAGCCGTTCGGTCGCGGTAGCACTCGCCGTAAAGGCGGTCGTTGACCTTGCACAGCTCCTCGATCTGCGCTTCGTCCGTCAGCCCCGAGCAGTTCCGGATGAGGTTTGTGCGCCCCCGGCCGATGAAGTGCTTGTAGGCCTCCACCGGATGCGTGGGCAGGCCGAAGGTCTTTAAGGTTTCATTGGCGGCGTGCGCCAGATCACCCAGCGTGTTCAGCAGCGTGCCGTCCAGATCAAAAATCGCAATCTTATCTGTCATCAGTTTTTTCTCCTGTGTCATCGTTGTTCCTTTTTGCCATTATACAGGACTTGACACGCTCTGTAAAGATGAAAATTACTCAAAAATTGAAAAAACGGACAAAAAGGCTTGACAGCTTTTCAAAAGAAAGATATAATAGTATGGTCATGGGCTGTGCGTGTGAGCCCGTGCATCCTTGCCCCGGCTTAGAGGCGGGGCCTTATGTCCATAAGGAGGTGTAAAGAGATTATGAAGCAGAACTCGAAGTACGAAACAATTTTCATCGTCAATCCCGAGCTGAATGAAGAGAGCCGTGAGGCCCTGGTCAAGAAGTTCACCGATATGATCGCTGAGAATGGTGAGATCGCCAAGATCGATGACTGGGGCAAGCGCCGTCTGGCCTACGCCATCAACGATCTGCACGAGGGTTACTACACTCTGGTGGAGTTCACCGCTCCCCAG
>JAFQWC010000112.1 GCA_017407665.1 Clostridia bacterium
CAGCCGGTCATTTTCGATCACAAGTTCTCCGCCGATCCAGCTTCGGTACAGGCCTGAGGCCGGATCGCTCCGCCCGCTGAAGTCGGCGTTGTCCGTAAAGCGCGCCGGGTCAAACAGCAGGAGATCCGCCCGATATCCGGGGCGGATATAACCACGGTCCGTAAAGCCGAATCGCTCGGCCGGCATAGCTGTCATCTTGCGCACCGCCATCTGCGGGGAAACTACGCCCCGCTCAAAGGCATATTCCCGCAGGAAACGCGGGAACGCGCCCAACAGTCGCGGATGCGGCGTATCGGTTTCGGCGTACAGGGCATCGGAGATCAGCATGGAATACGGCAGGCGCGCCACGGTGTCCACATCCGCCTGATCCATACTCAGGTTGATGATGCCGCAACGGTTGCCCTCGGTGTGCATGAGGTGCGCCGCCAAGGCTTCGGCATCCTCGAACGCAAAACGCTCCGCAGCCTCAGAAACGGAAAGCCCAAGAAACCGCCGGTTTTCCGGCAGCGAGACCGTGGTGATCAGAATGCGGTCCCACCCAAGGGTCACGGCGTAATTGTCCCAATCGGGATAGGTCACGCGCGCAGCTTTGCGGAAAGCGTCCGTGCCTTCCGGCGTTCCGAGCGCCAAGCAGGCGGCTTCCACCCCTTCTGCACAGAGCACGGGCGGCAGCATCGTGGTCAGCATCGTAGAACCGCCGCAGTACGGGTAGAAATCACAGGTCACGTCCAGACCGCGCGCCCGCGCTGCATCGATCTTTTCAATGGCGAGGTGGATCTCTCTTCCCCAGTTCTGCATCCCGCAGGACTTAAAATGGCTGATCTGCAAAGGACACCCCACCGCCTCCGCGATGCGGATGACTTCTTCCACGCTGTCCACAAGGCCATCCCCCTCGCCGCGGATGTGCGCGGTGAGCGGCCGGCCGTATTGGCCGAGCGGCCGCAGGATCTGCGTGTATTCTTCGACCGTCGTGTAACATTCGGGAATATACATGATGCCGCAGGAAATGCCGGGTGCGCCAAGCTGCAGGGCTTCTTCCACGATAGCCTCCGCTTTCTGCAGTTCCTGCTTTGTGAACGGCGCCGGTGAAAACCCTTTCAGGCTGATGCGCACCGCGCCCGTACCGATCATCGCCGCAAAATCCAGCGGCAGCGGCTTCTTCAGCAGGTGCTCCCGGTAAGCACTGTAGGTCATGGGGATCGGTGCGTCAGAGGGCACATTGCCCAGCACAGCAGCAGAAAACGCGTATTGCTCTTCTGCGTACCGTACATCGGAGGGTGTGAGGGATATTCCGCAGTTTCCGGACACCATCGTTGTAATGCCCTGCCTGAGTTCCGCCGCCGCGTCCCAATCCGAAAGCGGTTTCAGATCTGCATGGCGGTGCACGTCAATAAACCCGGGACAAAGCACTTTGCCGGCGGCTTCCACCACAACGGTATCCTCCGGCGCACAAAGCCCGGCGCCGACTTGCGCAATGGACTCCCCACGCAGCAGCACATCGCCCACATACGGCTCGTTTCCGCTGCCGTCCAGAATTTTTACAGCCCGGATCAGCACATTCATATTCCCACCTCGTTTCTATTTCAGTGTACCCCGGGGTCTGCGCGCTGTCAAGTCCTTGACAGGTTTTGCCCGCTATCGTATACTGAAATTACCTGAAGAAAAGGAGTGTCCGTATGTATCCGGAGCTTTATACCATCCAAAACGAAGACCGCGTTTTCACACCGGCATTGATCTATTACAAAGAACAAATTGAAGAAAACACACGGCAGACCATCCGCATTGCGGGCGGCGCCGACCGGCTTTGGCCCCATGTGAAATCCCATAAAATGAAGGAAATGATTGTGATGCAGATCGCTATGGGGATCAAACGCTTCAAGTGCGCCACGCTGTCCGAGGTCCGCATGACCGCCGAATGCGGCGCCGAACATATCCTCTTGGCCTACCTGCTGGTCGGGCCGAATGTTGCGGCCTATACCCGATTGACCAAGGCTTTCCCGAATACCAGATTCTACGCCCTCGCCGATGACCTCGATCAGCTCCGCCTTCTGGACACGGAGGCCGAAAAGCAGCATGCCTCCATCGGCTATTTCATCGACGTGAATATGGGCATGAACCGCACCGGTGTGGAAACGGAAAAGCTGTACGATTTCATCACCACAGCCGGTGAGATGCGTGCGCTGACCTTCAGTGGTCTGCATTGCTATGACGGGCATGTACACACCACGGACCTCACGCAGCGCCGCGGCGAGGTTTCCGATATGGTTTCCGCCATCGCCGGGGAGATCGACCGCCTTGCTGCCTGCGGCATCGCGGTGCCGATGATCATTGCGGGCGGCAGCCCGTCCTTCCCTTGCCATGCGGCAAATCCTCATGTGTTCCTGTCGCCCGGCACGGTCTTCCTGTGGGATGCCGGCTATGCCGCAAATTACCCGGACCTGCCGTATATCCCCGCCGCTGCCGTGATGACGCGCGTGATCAGCCACCCGAAAACCGGTATGTTCACGCTGGATCTTGGCTGCAAGGGCATCGCCAGCGACCCTGCCGGCAGCCGCGGCACCGTAGTCGGTCTGCAGAACGCAGAAGCGGCTTTTCAGAGTGAGGAGCACTGGACCTACCGTATGCTGCCCGGACATGAAGCGGAACGTCCCGAAATCGGCACGGTTTTCTATGTGATCCCCACCCATGTCTGCCCGACCACCGCCCTGTACCGTGCGGCGCTGATCGCCGAAAACAGAGAAATCACCGGAGAATGGACTGTGGATGCCCGCCGCTGACACAGAACGATTATTTTCATATAACAGATCCTGTAAAAAAAGAACAGAGCTGCTGGCTTCAGCGGCTCTGTTTTCGTTTGTTGTTTTATTTTTCGACGGTTATCTATCGAAGCGAAGCAAGGTTTTCATCTGCGGGGTGAATACCTAAAACCAAAACAGAGCCGCCTTCCGGTGACTCTGTTTTTCGGTTTTCAATTATCAAACTGTATTGTATCGACCAAACCGCCGCAGAACGCGGAACAGATTCGAAACCGCAGCTTCCAGTTCTTCTCTGGTCACGCGATCCTCGGCAAATCCCTTCAGGATCTGCTCAATGACCGGAGGTCCGCCGGGCATTACGATATCGTTACCGGCCGCGACGGCATCTGCACCGTCCACAACGTAGTCCATGTCACCCCAGTCGGTCACAACCACGCCGTCAAAACCCCATTCTTCACGAAGAATGTGTGTGCACAGATCTTGATTACCGCCTGCAAAAGTACCGTTGATCTTATTGAACGAAGACATGATGCAGTGCATATCTCCCTCTCTGACCAGCATCTCAAACGGACGGAGATACATCTCGCGGATCGCACGTTCCGATGCGATGGAATCCACCGCATCGAATTTCTTTTTAAGGCTGCCTCTGCGGTATGTTTCCTGTTCATTTACAGCAAAATGTTTTGCACAGACGAGCACCGGGTGATTTTCCTGTGCGCCCTTTGTGACTTCCACTGCATAAGCACCACTCAAAAACGGATCCTCGGAGTAATACTCGAAATTACGTCCGCCAAGCGGATGTCGGTGCAGATTGACTGCGGGTGCCAACCAGATGTCAATTTGTCCCGGTTCACACTCCGAAGCTGCCGCATCGCCGAGCTTGCGCGCCAGCGCGCGGTCAAAGCAGCAGCCGACCAACATTTCAGTTGGCCATGCCACCAAGCCGACACCGGCCGGGCCGTCTTTATAAAAAACAGACTCAATACCCTTCTCGGTGATTGCAGGAGAAACAAAACCGTTAAAGCCCTTCGGATGGCTGTTTGTCGTAAGCGGATTTCCGTTTTCATCGGAGATCGTATTCGGCAGATCCACGTTCATAAACGCAGCAAACGGAATACCGGGTCCGTAGCCGACGCAAAGTGCGGCAAGCTCCTCCGTGCTGAGATTTTTGAGTGTCGGCTCACTCTTTGCTTGATACGCAGCCTTTTCGATCGGTTTCACATCGCCGGGCAGCAGGGTAATCGTTTTCTCGGTTTCGGATGCTGCTGCATTTTCTGTATGCAGAAAATCGATCTTTCCGGCGTTGCAGTCCTTCAGCGCCAGGCGGTTGCTGCACTGCTCAAGGAGGATTTCCTCCGGAACATAAACGGACACAACCGTTTCCGTATTCGCGGAGGAAGTGCCTATCTTCAGGCCGTACAGGCCGGTTTCGATCACATAGGCCGCCTTCTTTTCTTTATAACAGCCCAACTGACGCCACGGAATCAAAATCTCGACCTGCTGTATTTCACCGGGCTGCAGAAGTTCGGTTTTTTCAAAGCCCGCAAGCTCTATATGCGCACGGTTGGACTTTGTATTTCCGGCGGACACATAAATCTGCACGACCTCTTTGCCGGCTGTATCGCCGGTATTTCTGACCTCCGCAGAAACGAGAACACCGCTCTCTTTCTTTTGTGCACCGGTGTAGCGAACATCAAAGGTCGTATAGGACAGACCAAAACCAAACGGATACAGAGGCTTCACACCGAAGGATTCAAAGTAACGGTATCCAAGATAAATATCTTCTTTATAAACGGTAACAAGGCTCTTTTCGAAGCCGACACTGCCGTTTTCAGCGGCACTCAGACCATAATCCGCATAGGTCAGCAAATGCTCGGGGTTCGGTTTATCCCATGAGAAATCCAGAGCGGTCGGATAATCCTCATACTTTTCCGCTATTGTAACCGCCATCTTGCCGGACGGATTGACTTTGCCGCTCAAAATCCGTGCCAATGCTGAACCGCCCGTTTCACCGGGCAGACCCAAAAACAAAATGGACTTTACGGACGGATATGCCTCTGTCCAGCTCAGATCGATCAGACCGTTTACATTCAAAACCACAACAACATTTTCATAAGCGCTGCAAACCTGATCAATTAGCGCTTTTTCGGACGCTGTACAGTAATAGTCCCCGTCCAAATGTCTGTCACATTCTTCACCGCCGGAGCTGCGGCCGATCACCAGAACAGCCGTATCCGTGTTTCTACAGCTTTTTTCAATCACGCAATCCGGAACTGCAAATTCTTCCTCCGGTGCTTTGTAGATACCGAAAATCTCATACATCAGGCCGCTCGTGACCAATTCGCCCAACTTGGCAAAATCAGGCAATTCCGGCGGGGGCATCGCCGCAAATGTATCGCCGTAGAATTGCTCAACAGCCGCTTCTGTGCAGATCCCCTCCTCCTTGCAGCAGGCTATCAAATTATCTTTCTTTGTACCGCGTGCCGCACCGGAGCCGCTGCCGGAAATGACCATGTCATACGCAGCACACCCGAAAAAAGCTACCGGTTTCGAAGGCTTCAGCGGAAGCAGATGCGCGTCATTCTTAAGAAGAACGGCTGAACCTTCAACAACCTCTCTTGCTATATCTCTTGGAATCATTGCTTGTACTCCTCTCCTGCGGTTTATATCATCCATATATATAATTATATATCCTATATTCGGCCGAGTCAAGAAACCGAAAACCTACGGATTCTGCCAAACCGGATAGATCTCTTCGATACTGCCTGTACATAACCGACATGGGCCGTATGTATGCTTATTCCCAGTGCAAGGCCGAGATCTGCGATATAAACACGGAAAATCAAAACAGAGCCGCCTTCCGGTGACTCTGTCTTTTAGCGTATGGTGGTCAAACGATAATCAAACTGCGTTCATTGACGTGACGGCCAAACTCCGGCAGAAAAACGAAGCTCTCTTTATCAGGGTCCAGCATATTCTGCAGCGCAGGCGGCATGTAGCTTGAAGTAAAGCAGAATCCATACTTCAAATCATGATACCCCTGTTTCAAACCGCCGGGCATCTTTACTTTCAGCACAGCTGTTTCCGTCGGGATCCAGTGTGTTTTGAAATCTACCGCCATCTGCTCGTTGGTGTATTCTTCCCCACCAATGCACCAGGTGATCTGCTCTTTATCAATTCTAATATCGTCTACAAACAATGTACCCGGACGAATTTGAGAAAGGAAGATACCTCTGTAATAAGGAAGACGGATTTTAAACTGGAAGCCGGTGACGACACCGTCTTTTACGGTATTTCTAAACCCTACAGACTGAATAACTTGTCTTTCCATAATGCGGTCCTCCTTCCCTTAATCTCCAAGCAGATTTTTGAGCATGATATGCTGCTTGCGCAGGGTCAGACCGACCTCATATCCGTCATCGTACTTGTCTGCGCCTTCATATTCGCTGAGCAGATATCCGTCCCAATTGTGCTCCTGCAGGAGCTTGATAATTTCGGGATACGGAATGGTCGTCTCTTCAAAATCATCGTTCATATGGATGAACTTTGCATGGCAGCAATACACATACGGCAGCAGCGGAACAATGTCTTCCGGAACATTGGGCGTAAAATGCGGGTCCTTCCATTCTCCCTCTGCAAAGCGGCAGCGGAACACGGAGAAGTCGATGTTCAGACCAAAGTGCTTTGTACCGGTTTCTTCAATAAACTCGACGTACTCATGAACCATTTTGCCGTTCAGATTGGACGGTGTATGGATTTCCGGGCACATCTTAATATCCAGCTGCTCGGCCAAAGGCAGCGCACCTTTAATGATCTCTCTCCAGTTTTCGACCGGCTCGAGTGCATCGTTAATAACCGGCATTTTTGTACGCATGACTGTGAAGCCCAATCTATGAGCCAGACGGATATCACGGCACAGCATCTCAACAGACTCCTCCGTTGTCAGCTCGCGGCCGCCCAACACATGGCTGTCGATCCAGTGGCCGTACTCAACGGGAATGATATCGTACTTATCGCAAAGGCGATGCCAGTTTTCTACCCACACATCGGAAGGATACGGGTAATTTTCAATATGGGTATTTGCAAGAATTTCAATACCGTGCGCACCCATATCATATACATCCTCAAAACAATCTTCGAGTGTCTTAGTCAGACCGTATTCAGCGGAATAGCTGTACAGCGCCACACCGCGTTTAGGTCCTTTCATATTGTATGTATACATAGTTTTTTCTCCTTAGTCGAAGACAACTTCCTTACCTGTCTCTGCAGATTTGTAGATTGCCTCAAGGATCTGTGTAACGACAAAAGCCTGCTCCGGCTTTACGACCGGATCGGTACCGTTGATAATGGACTCAAGCCACTGACGGTTGTCGATCACGCCAGGCTGAGAAGCACCGCCTTCAAAGTAAGCGATCGCACCGCCGCCTGCCAGCTTTTCATCCATCAGCTGACCGTTTCTGCCGCGGTTGTAAACGAGCTGATCCTGCTGATAGCTCATACCGGAATAGATCTCTGCACCGGCCTTGGTACCGCACAGCGTTGTGCTGGCTTCTCTGGACTCGCTCATATTGATCGCCCATGCAGCTTCCAGAGCAATGGTCGTGCCGTTCTTCATCTTAATAAAACCCATCGCGGAGTCTTCTACTTCGAAGGTTTCCGGATCCCACGGCCCAAAGAGGTTACCCTCGGTAGCCTGCTGAAGACCGCCCAGCTTGTAGAAAACACTGCCGGAAACGCTTGCAGGTTCGTAGTTGTCCATCATCCACAGGGTCAGGTCCAGCGCATGTGTGCCGATATCGATCAGCGGACCGCCGCCCTGCTTCGACTTATCCGGGAACACGCCCCATGTCGGAACGGCACGACGACGAACAGCATGTGCCTTGCCGTAGTAGATCTCGCCGAGATCACCGGCTTCGCAGGCCTTCTTCAGGTTCTGTACTTCACTGCGGAAACGATTCTGATAACCGATCGTGAAGTGCTTGCCGCTCTTTTTCCATGCGTCGATCATCTGCTTGGCATCAAGAGAATTATGCGCCATCGGCTTCTCGCAGTATACATGCTTACCGGCCTCAAATGCAGCCACAGTAATCGGGCAGTGTGCAACGTTCGGTGTCAGAACGTGTACAACTTCTACTTCCTCATCGGCCAGAAGATCACGGAAATCCTCGTATACGCGTGCACCTTCCACGCCGTATTCGGCAGCACCCTTTTCTGCGCGTTCCTTGATAATGTCGCAGAACGCCACGATCTCACACAGATCGCTGTTTGCCTTCATTGCCGGAAAATGCTTCTGGTTTGCAATGCCGCCGCAGCCAACGACACCGATTTTAAGTTTTGCCATAATTGTTTCCTCCTTGATAAAGTGGTTTCCGATTTGTTTATATACATTATAGTTTGCTCTATTGCAGATTACTGTATCATATGATACAATAATTTCAAAAGAATAAAGTATTTTTTTCAGAAACGCGGTATTTATTATGGAAATTTTACAACAAAATGAAAAAATGGAAGTAATGATCCGCAGCATCGGTCTTTCTGAACTGTATTCAGCTGTTCCGCGCGCTTTCCATCTGGCCCGTTTCCAAAAAGGGGAATTGCTGACCGGTCCAACCGCACCCCTGGAAAACCTGCTTTTTCTTGCCGAAGGCAGCGTGCACATCTATGGACTGCGTGAAAACGGAAGCAGTTTCTCAGTCTATCTTGCCGACCAGCGGACGATCCTCGGTGATTTTGAGTTTCTCCAGCACACCGCACTGCCCTTTTACACGGAAGCCGCGGAGGATGTCCTTTGCATTTTACTTGATGCGCGGCATTACCGAAGAGATTTAGAGCAAAACGTCAGTTTTCTGCGCCTCCTTTTAGAAAGTCTGTCTTCTAAATTCCGGCTCATTTTTTTTGATTGGAAATTCCTCTCAGCCTGTCGAGGAAAAACTCCTGATTTTCCTCAGAGAACTGCAGTCCGACCATACGATACACAGCATCAACGCCGTAACGCAAAAATTACAATGCAGCCGCAGTCAGCTGCAACGCGTTGTGCGCGATCTCTGTAAAAGCGGTACGCTCGAGCATATCGGAAAAGGAAAATACCGTTTGACGCCGCAAGGGATGATCGCGCAGTAACGGTATGAAAACAATATTGTCCTCTCTTAGACAAACATTGCTTAAGAGAGGGCTTTTTATGCGCTTATTATGCGGATAATCCTTCCTTTTCCCGCCCATACTACCTATACCTAAAAACGCACAGGACGGTGGACGGTATGTATGCTTATTCTCAGAGTAAGGTGGAGATCTGCGGGGTGAATACCGCGAAACTCCAGACACTGAAAAACGATGAAATGCAGGAACTTCTGAAGCGCTGCCGAAACGGCGACAAAGCCGCGCGCGAGAAGCTGATACAGGGCAATCTGCGTTTGGTTTTAAGCGTCATTCAGCGCTTTACAAGCCGCGGGGAAAATCCCGACGATCTCTTTCAGGTCGGCTGCATCGGGCTCATCAAGGCCATCGACCACTTTGATCCGAGCCATGAGGTCATGTTCTCGACTTACGGCGTGCCGATGATCTCCGGCGAAGTCAAGCGCTTCCTGCGCGACAACAACACGGTTCGGGTCAGCCGCTCTATGCGCGATACGGCGTACCGTGCCATGCAGATGAAAGAGCAGATCACGAACGAAAAGGGACGCGAGCCCAGCATTACGGAAATCGCAGCGGCGCTGGAGCTCCCCCCGGAAGATGTTGTCATTGCGCTGGAGGCCATCGTGGAGCCGGTTTCCCTTTATGAGCCGGTTTTTTCCGACGGCGGGGATACCATTTATATTATGGATCAGGTCAAAGGCGGCACCACGGACGGCGACTGGCTGGAGGAAATATCCATCAAGCAGGCGATCCGGGACCTGAGCCCCCGGGAAAAAAAGATCCTTTCCATGCGCTTTCTGAGCGGCAAAACACAGACGGAAGTTGCGGAGGAGATCGGCATTTCTCAGGCGCAGGTCTCCCGTCTGGAAAAAGGCGCCATGAAAAAGATCAAAGGTGTTCTGTAAGCGAAGGGTCTGTTGCAAAATGGAATAGTATACAATAGAGTCGCTATCTCCTGGCGGGGATAGTGTGAAAGGGGCGGTCTTGGAGCCCCTTTCGCGTATAATTGGAACGAAATATGCAGGGACAGAAACTGTCTCTGCATATTTCTAAGGGGGACGTTGCACTTTGCAAC
>JAFQWC010000113.1 GCA_017407665.1 Clostridia bacterium
CCCGCATATAAATCACCCCGGTTTTGCCGGGGTGATTTATTGTGCCATTCGGCAGAAATTTGCCGGAACAGCCGGGAATGCACATTGACTTTTCACTGTGCCGGTTTTTACTTGTATATTTTACGCAAAAATCGCGTTTTTCACTATATATTTTTGAATTGGTTTTGTTGACGTTAACAATTTACAATGATAAACTAAAAATAAAGGAAGATGCTAATCGGGAGGCGGAAGAATATGAAAAAGGCACTTGGCATTTTGTTGGTTGTTCTGATGTCCCTGTCGCTCTTCAGCGGCTGCGGGGAAAAAGAACCGGAACCCCTGCGGATCTGCATGGATCTTGAATATGTAAATGGGGAAGAAGATCGATTTTTAGAGGATGATCTAAAAGCTTTGCTTGTGACAAGTCTTTTTCAAGCGGGCAAGTTGAAAGATCTGGACGTGCCGCGAGATTTTGAGTTTGAAAATATTCCAATAAATGGTATCGAACGGGAGGCTGCACTCGAGCGAATCCGTACGGAGATCATGTCCGGTAAAGGCCCGGATATATTTCTTCTTGCATGCAATGCTAAAAATTCTTATATTGAATCTTTGTTTACTATGCCGGAAAAAGCCATGGAGTTGTCACTGTTCCTGACATTGGATGACTATATGGAGAGTAATTCGTACTTTGCCGAGTGGGACAGGATGAATTCTGCGGTACTCAAAGCAGGCAGAACGCAGGAGGGACAGCAGATTATCCCGCTTTGTTATACACTTCCGGTAGCCATATACAGAAAGGAAGAAGTAACGCACACACCGTCCAGAGAGAATACATGGATGGATATGCTGGAAAGTGAGGATGAAGCTCTCGCTGCCGCAGCGGTCTGGACAGATAATACGAATTATTTGAGCGAAGGTATGCCCTTTATGACAAGTCGTGCACCGATGACGGAATTTATTCTAGGTGCGATAGCGGATTATGAAGAGGAAGAGTTACTCTTTACGGAAGAAGAGCTGAACCAACGGCTGCATGAAATATGTATGCTTGCCGACCGCTATACAGCCGGAGATTTCGATTTAGCTCCGGATCATTTTGTTGAATTCATAGGACAAAAATTTGATGAGAAAGATCAAATATTGCCATTCGATGTGAGAAATGGCCTTAATAAAAGAAATAAATATGAACTGATTCCTTTGTATTCCGATGATGGAGGAGTAACAGCAGAGATTACGGTATATGCCGCGATCAATCGGAATACAAGGCGACCGGACGATGCGTTCCGTGTTTTAGATTATCTTGCAAGCTATGAGGCACAAAGACGCGAACTGATATATCAATTCATTTACGAATGCGGAAACAGGAGCAGCATTCCCATGTATACCGATTTAATGAGTGAAAGCCAAAGGGTTTATAGATCCAATCCTCTGGTAGATTTCAGCATGAAAGACTGGTGTTTGATCGGTGAGAATTATCAGGAGTTGTGTTCGGTTCGGGAACAGATCACCCATGTGAGATTCTGCGACGCACTGAATATGGAACTGGATAAACTCTATTGGGACTATTTGTATGCTGAACCAAATGAAGATGTACGGAACAAAATTGTTTCTGAATATTATAGAAATATGCAGAGGATATTGAGAGAGTAAATATTTTTTAGATCTTTGGAGAGGGGTTGCTTATATACGCAAAACATGGCACGCTTATATACTGATCGTGCGGACGGTACCGTCGCAGGGCCTGCGGCAACGCCCGTCCCCTCCGCCGAACCGGACGAAAACACAGATGCTGCGGAATAAGATTTAGAAAACGACAGGCACACGATTTGATTCTCGTGTGCCTGTTTTTCGTATGTTTTGCTTATCTGCCGTTGAAATAGAGGCGGCTGGCGTTGTCGTAAAGCAGCAGTTTCCTGTTTTTCTCCGAGATATTCAGTGATACGGCAAAATCAAGGTGTGCCTTCTGGCTGCAGCTGCCGTAATCCGAGCCGAAGATAAACCGTTCCGGGCTTTGCCGGATCGCTTCTTCAAGTATGGTTTTGAAGACGGATGCGTCACTGTCTGCGATGCTTGAAATATCGAAAAAGACATTCCGGAGCCCGAGCAAGGCATGAAAGCAGGCTGTCAGCGAAGGATAGCAGCAATGACAGCAGACGAAACGTACCCGCGGATGTTCTTCTGCCGCTTGCCGGATGACATCCGGTGCACTGTACTGCGGATTATCCCAGCCGGAGTGAAACAGGACAGGGACACTGTATTTTTCTGCTAAGCTATATACCGGTGTCAGAACCGGATCGTTCAGGAAAATCGGTTCATGGCCGCAGAAGAGCTTGATTCCGACGATCGAGCCCTCCGCAATATAGGTTTCGAGCTGCTTCAGCTGCCTTTCGTATCGAATATAGGGGCTGATCCCGCCGACGACGGCAATATCGGCATGACCTCTAAACAGCTCCGCGCAATCTGTAAGAGAGCCGATGCTGCTTTCAAGCTCCGAATCGGAAATGATCACGCCGCGGGAGACGCCGTTTTTCTGCATGACCCTAAGCAGCGCATCTCTTTTCTCCGTAAAATTTTTGGGATCTACGGGCAGATGCGTGTGTGCATCCGTGATTTTGAGTGCAGATGTGATTTTTATGTAGGTTACCTCCAAAATATAATTACGGACAAGGCGCAAAGCGATAAAAAGAAAACCGCAGATCTCTCTGCGGTAAAAATACGTATGCAGAGCAAAAATCAAAAAGTGTAGCACAAACAGACCGTCCGCCCGGACAGCCGTCTGCGTGTTCACTTTGATCCTCTGCTCTTTCCGACCGCACACTTTCCGCTTTTCGGCAGTTATGCTGTCGGGTAAATCACATCCTTAAAATAAAGTCGCCTTGTCTATATATATTGTATCAGCGCAGAGCTACCCTGTCAAACGGATCGGAGAATATTTTTGGGATATCCGTATATGTATATGCGTTGACTTTTCGGAGCGGTTTTTCTATAATAACTTTGAATGCGTATGTTTTCGGAAATGCGCAGAATTTTGTGGGGGAGCTCACAAAGAAAAGAGGTCAGTTGTATGTTTTTTACACGGGACAAGAGTTTTTATTCGTCGCTTGTAAAGCTGGCGATCCCGATCGCGCTGCAGAATGCGATCACATTTGCCGTCAACTTTGCCGATAACCTGATGGTCGGCTCGCTCGGCGACAGCGCCATCTCCGGCGTGTACGTCGGCAACCAGCTGCAGACGCTGCTGCAGATGTTCATCGGCGGCATCGAGGGCGCCATTTTGATCCTCGCCGCGCAGTATTGGGGCAAGCGCGATACGCGCAGCATCAAGAAGATCGTGGCTACCGGTGTGCATTTTGCTGTGGTGGTCGGTTTCGTCATTTCCGTGTTCGCGTTTATCTTCCCCACGCAGGTCATGGCGTTCTTCTCCGAGGATATGACTGTGGTGGAAGTGGGCACGCCCTACGTGCGCATCGTCAGCCTTTCCTATCTGTTCTTCTGCATTTCGCAGGTCATGGTGGCCACTATGCGTGCCGTGGAGACCGCAAAGATCGGCCTGTATGTTTCTTTTGCGTCGCTCGGCGTCAATGTGGTTCTGAACTATGTCCTCATCTTCGGTAAGCTGGGTCTGCCCGCACTGGGCGTCACCGGTGCAGCCATCGCGACGCTCATCTCCCGCATTCTGGAAGCTCTCATCATGGTGGTTTATGTCCGCGGCATCGACAAGAAGCTCAAGCTCCGCTTCCGCGACCTGCTCAAGTCCGACCGCCGCATCGTACACGATTTCATCAAGTACGGTCTGCCGCTGATGGGCGGTCAGGTCGTGTGGTCCGTCAATATGCTGGCGCAGACCTGGATCTTCGGTCGTTTCGACGGCAGCGTCATGACTGCAACGAGCATCACCGGTCAGCTGCACAACATGATGTACATCGCCATGAACGGTCTCTCCAGCGCCGTGGGTATCATCATCGGCAAGACCGTTGGTGCCGGCCGCATGGACAAGATCCGCGAGTATTCCCGCACCACACAGGTCATTTTTATCTGCGTCGGCCTGCTGTCCGGCCTTGCCGTGCACCTGCTGCGTGACGGCTTCATCGCCCTGTACACCGACGCCAGCCCGGAAGCCGTAGCTTACTCCAGACAGTTCATCAACGTCATTTCCATCACGATCATCGGTACCTGCTACCAGGCGGCCTGCCTGTTCGGCCTTGTAAAGTCCGGCGGTGATATCTCCTTTGTGTTTAAGAACGACACGATCTTCGTGTTCCTCGTGGTGCTGCCGTCCGGCCTCCTCGCCACCTTCCTCGGTGCGCCGGCGTGGGTCGTGTATGCCTGCCTGAAGTGTGACCAGATCCTCAAGTGCTTTGTGGCACTCGTGAAGATCAACAAGTACAACTGGGCGAAGAACCTCACCCGCGAAAATACAGATCAGGAAGAAGCGGAGCCCGCCGAGGCCTGAGAAAGGAAACCCATCGTTTATGAAAAAAATCAGAGGTGCCCTGAGTCTCACGCTGGCCGCCCTCATCTGGGGCACGGCGTTCGTGGCACAGAGTCTTGGCATGGACCACATCGGTCCGTTCACCTTCAACAGCGCCCGCAACTTCATCGGCTGTGCGGTGCTGCTGCCGGTCATCTTCCTGCTGCGCCGCAGAAATGATCCCGCCAAAGCGCCGGGTGCTGCGCCGCATTACCGGAAAACGCTCTGGGTGGGCGGCGTGATCTGCGGTACGATCCTTGCCGTGGCCGCCAGCCTGCAGCAGATCGGCATCCAGTACACCACGGTGGGCAAGGCCGGTTTTCTGACGGCGCTGTACATCGTGATCGTGCCGATCGCCGGGCTGTTCTTCGGTAAGCGTGTGCCGGCCGCGGTTTGGGTCAGTGTGGCGATTGCCGCCGCGGGCACCTATATGCTCAGCATCAAAGAGGATTTCTCCATCGGCACCGGCGACCTGTTCGTGATTTTGTGCGCGCTGGGCTTTACGGCACACATTCTGGCCGTGGACCATTTCTCTCCGCAGGTCAGCGGCGTGGAGCTTTCCTGTGTGCAGTTTCTGACCGCCGGCGTGCTGAGCGGCATTGCGGCGCTCTTTGCGGAAGCGCCCACGCTGCAGAATGTGTGGCTGAGCATCGGCCCGCTGCTGTATACCGGCGTGCTCTCGAGCGGCGTGGCGTATACGCTGCAGGTGGTGGGGCAGAAGGATACCCCGCCGGCGGTGGCATCGCTGCTGATGAGTCTTGAGTCCGTGTTTGCGGCGCTGTCCGGCTGGCTGATCCTCCGGCAGCAGATGTCCGGCCGGGAAGCGGTCGGCTGTGTGCTGGTGTTTGCGGCCGTGATTCTGGCGCAGCTCCCGCTGTCCGCCATCCGGGCGAAGCTGTGCCGGAAAAAAGCCGTGTAATCTTGGTTCTGGGACTTTTCTTTTTCGAATACATATGTTATATTTATATAAAAGATCGCTGCAGCGCGTGAAATGAAGTCTGCGGCCATACGGAAAGGATTGAAGATGCTATGCGCATGATCAAAGTAAAAACCTACGAGGAAATGAGCCTTCTTGCGGCGAACATCATTGGCGCACAGGTTCTGCTGAAGCCGGATTGCGTGCTGGGTCTGGCTACCGGTTCTTCTCCCATCGGCACCTATAAGATTCTGGTGGAGAACTGTGAAAAGGGCATTCTGGATTTCTCCAAGGTCAAGACCGTCAATCTGGATGAGTACTGCGGTCTCCCGGGTGACAACGTGAACAGCTACCGTTATTTCATGAACGACAATCTGTTTGACCATGTCAACATCGATAAGGCCAACACCCATGTTCCGGGCGGCATTGCCGATGATATGGACGCCGAAGCCGCAGCCTACGAGGCGCTGATCGACTCCATGGGCGGCATTGACCTGCAGCTTCTGGGCATCGGTCACAACGGCCACATCGGCTTCAACGAGCCCACCGATCACTTCCCGAAGGAAGTTCATACCGTAGCCCTCACAGAGAGCACCATCAACGCAAACGCCCGCCTCTTCGAGCGCCGCGAGGATGTGCCCACACAGGCCATCACCATGGGCATCGGCACCATCATGAAGGCAGAACGCGTGCTGCTCATCGCCGGTGCGGATAAGACCGACATCGTCATGAAGGCCATGTACGGCCCCATCACTCCGGAAGTGCCGGCCTCCATCCTGCAGCTGCATAAGGATGTCACCGTCATTCTCGTCGAGGCCTGATTCGACAGCACTTGACAAAAGAGGCGGATTGTGGTAAACTCACAGCATCATCCGCATGAAGTGGATATGGCGTGATGCCACACCGGGAGCATCCCGTTTCTTACCTGCAATTCTATATTCCGAAATCAAAGACCACGAAGGTCGTATCCTGCCGGACGGCGGGGCGATTCGTGGTCTTTTTGTTTTCCGTGTACCGCAGAAAAGACGGGGCATTCCGCCCAAAAAAGAAAGGAAGAAGTTTGTATGAAAAGAAATTCTACGGTTTTGAAATTGGTCCTCAGCGCGCTGTTTCTGGCGCTCGCCCTCGTGCTGCCGTTTCTGACGGGGCAGATCCCGGAGATCGGCAGTATGCTGTGCCCGATGCATCTGCCGGTGCTGCTCGCCGGTTTTGTCTGCGGCGGGCCGCTTGCCGCTGTGGTCGGTTTTGCCGCGCCGCTGCTGCGGTTTCTGATGTTCGGTATGCCGCCGATCTATCCCGTGGGCATCGCCATGGCGTTTGAGCTTCTGACCTACGGCCTTATTAGCGGCGTGATGTACAGCCATGTGTTCAAAAAGAAGACCATCGTCTCCGTCTATGCCAGCCTGCTCACCGCGATGGTCGCGGGCCGCGTGGTGTGGGGCATCGTGCGTCTTGTCCTTGCCGGCATTGCCGGAGATGCGGGCGCATTCACCTTTGCCGTATTCCTTTCCGGCGCGATCACCACGGCGCTGCCCGGCATCCTCGTGCAGGTGATCCTGATCCCGGTCATCGTCCTCGCCCTGCGCAAGGCCAAACTGATTGACAACGCATAACCCGATGAATCAAAAGCACCGCCTGTACAGCAGACGGTGCTTTTTTGCGTGGACGATTTTACAAATGAAGCTCCTCGAGAAGATAATGGGTTTCCCGATCCACGCGGTCAAAGTCCACGTACGGCTGGTAGATGGATTCTATGGCGTCGTGCGTGCGCTTGCACAGCCGCAGGGATTCCACGGCGCGCTCCGTCAGCCGGCTGCTTTCCAGAACCGCGAACTCGATGAACGTCGGCAGCGGCGTGAGCAGGAACTCGCCCAGCGTGCTGTGCATTGTGTCGGTGGCACAGAGCAGGGTTCCGGCATCAGGCAGGTACACGGCCTGCGGAAGATCCGGCGCGCGGAAATCCGGGAAGACGGTGAAGCGGGTGCCCTGTGCAAGGCGGATCGTTTCCTGCAGGAAGATCACGCCGAGTATACCGGGCAGGAAAATGGTGTGCTCCGCGTCGAGGAATTCCCGAAAATCCACAAGGCCTTCCGGTGTGGGGGAGGAAAGAAACAGGGTCCGCACCCCGCCGGGATCGGAAAACTGCAGGGTCTCCCGCAGAAAATCTTGCATCATGGGGTGGTCGGCCGCGTGATCGGCCGCTTTGGCTGCCGCGCGGTACAGAGTGCCCGCCGCCTGCAGACACGCGTAGGCCTCAGTATAGTGCGCGCGATTTTCCTCCATCAGAAGCTTCAGCTCGCTGTGCCGGCGCTGGAAGATCTCCTTGTGCAGAAAATGCCCGAGGTTCAGGATCTCTCCCTCCACGCCCGGCATGGCGGGATCGAGGCTGTGCGGGGCGGTGCCGTCCAAAAGCACGATTCCACGGTCGCAGATGCGCACCGCGTCCAGACTGCCGGGGTCGCTGGCGCAGCAGAATTCCTCCACAATGTGCCCGTTGGCCCGCGCCAGACAGGAGACCTTCTTCATCAGGGTGTTCTTACCGACGCCGGGGCCGCCTTTCAGAATATACGTGTAGTGCCGGTTTTCCCAGGGCGGAACGATGCCGGAGAACCGGGAACAAAAGCCCTGCCCGGTGTTCGCGCCGGGGAAATATTTTCTGGTCATGCCCAAAATCATCCTTTCCGCAGAAGATGTACCATAGTATGCGGAAAGCGGCGCGCGTAGTATGAAACTGCGGACCACCGCACCGGAGGATTCGGCGCGTACGTGTTGAATCTGCCGGTTGGATATGGTATGATGATTTTGTGTTTTGGGGATCGCGGTACGGGCCGCGGACAGAAAACACAGGGAGGCATAGTATATGAAAAACATAAACGGAAAATGGGCGCTCGTCACGGGTGCCAGCCGGGGCATCGGCGCGGAAACCGCATTGGCGCTGGCAAAGCAGGGCTGCAATCTGCTGCTGCACAGCCGCCGCACCGAAAGCCTTTGCGCAGTAAAAGAAAAGGCGGAGGCTCTTGGCGTCGAAGTCAAAACCTTCGCGGCGGATTTTGCCGTGCCGGGCGCAGCGGATGCGCTTCTGGAGCAGATCGCGCAGACGGGTACACCGGTGGACATTCTCGTGAACAACGCGGCGGTGAATCTCTCCGTCGACCGTGAGCTCGCGGGGCTTTCCAATGCGTATTACGATTGGCCGGAGGAGGACCACATCCGCACGCTGCAGGTCAACGTGGTGGTGCCGACCCTCCTCGCGTGCCGTGTCCTGCCCGGTATGCTGGAGCGCGGCTTTGGGCGTATCGTGTCCTTGACGACGTCCCTGCGCGGTGCGACGGATCATCTCGCGTATTCCGTCACGAAAGCGGCTGTGGATAAAATGACCACGGACCTTGCATCCGCCGTTCAGGGGCAGGATGTCGCGGTCAGCGCCGTGGACCCGGGCTGGTGCCAGACGTACCTCGGCGGCGAGGGCGCGACCTGCGCGGTGGAGGATACCCAGCCGGGCGTGCTGGTGCCGATCTGCATGGAGTCGGGCGCGAACGGACGCATCTTCCGCGCACAGGCTTATGCCGGCATGACGCTGGAAGCCGCGCTCGAAAAAGCGAACGCGGAGTAAATGATTTGAAAGAATCGAAACACAGGTTCTGCGGGAGGCAATATCATGGAAGTCTTTTTTGAGGGCAAATGGGGCAAAGCGCGGCACAAGTATCCCTGTACCGCACTGCATATCCCGCCGCAGCGGTTTTGCTGGTACGGCGCCGAGTGGTTTCTGCCCGCCGTGTATACCTGCGCGCAGGGGCTTGTGTTTGATCTGTTCTTCGCGGTGCCGATCACAGCATACCGTGCGTTTTTTGACCGCTGGACGGCCATGACGGAGGAAGAACTGGAAGCGCAGGAGGAACGCGCCGAAGCGGAAAATCCGCTGCACAGATCGGTACAGTACCGTATGTTCGTCAACAGGCGCGACCTGCGCGACTACAGCGCGAGCGGCTCCGTCTGCGTGCCGGGGATCGAGGAGGATGAAAAGATTTCAGCGCTTCTGCAGGACTACGGCCTTTTGGAGCAGTACCCGGACCGCGCATGGAACCATATGCGTGTGCAGATGCCGTGGGCCACAAAACGCCGCCCGAAAGCGATCCGCACGCTGAAGCTGCAGCTTTCGCCGCACGACGCCATGGTTTCGGAGCCGGTCGTGTTGGAAATCGCCGGAGACGGCGCGGAACCCATGGACATCCCGGTCATCCTGCCGGACGGCGGACGGCATACGCTGCACATTCTGGAGAGTCAGAAAGATGCCCTGCCGGAAAACGCACACGCCGCAGACTCTGATTTTTGCTGGCCGCAGGCGTTCTCCGTGCTGCGCTATACCGTGGAACCGGCACTGCCGGAGGGCGTCCGTCTGCAGCTGCGCGATGCAGCGCAGGGGGACAGACCGGTCTATACCGGGCAGAACGCCGGGTACGGGGCTGCGGTTGGCGGCGCCATCGGGATCATCGTGCGGGGCGATCAGGAGGAAAAAGCGCAGCTCGCCGCGTCTTCTGCGTACTTTACCGTGCCGGAAACGCTGCAGTGGAGACTCTGCCTCTACGCAAAACCGGCGGAGGACATTGAAATTTCCCTGCCGTGCGCGGACGATCCATGTTGAGAACACATATACCCGTTTGTGCTGTATACAGAAAGAGCCGCTGACCTTATAATACGGATAAAGGGGGCGACCGTGTTGAAGTACGAAAACGCCAAAGATATTTTCCCGGAAGACCTGCTGCGGCAGATTCAGCGGTATGTTTCCGGAAAGCTCATTTACATCCCCGCGCTGGAAGAGAAGAAAAGCTGGGGCGAGACCTCCGGCTACCGGCAGTATCTGGTGGAGCGGAATCGCGCGATCCGTTCCGCGTTCGGGGAAGGGCAGGAGATCGACGCTTTGGCAGAGGCGTACGCACTTTCGCCGGAATCCATCAAGCGTATTGTATACAGCAGAAAGGAGCCATTCATCATGGAATATCAGGGCACGGGCACGAATGCGCGGCACTGCGCGCAGAACGGAAAACTCGAGGATTGGGTACACGCTTATTTGCTGTCCGACGGCGACAATAAGCCGTTTTCGGACGGTCTGCGGCTGTTTGACCGTTTCTATTTGGGGCCGATGCAAATGCCGATCGACTTATTTGAACGCATCTCCGGCCCGGAGGAAACCATGCCGTACCGCATCCATCCCGGCTGGTGGGAGGAATGCGTCGCGCTTTTGCAGGAGACCATTCAAAAGAATGCCGACCTCCCGCCGCTCATCGTGCATTATTACATCCCGGACGGAAAAACCGAGGGTGTGTTCGAGCTGAACGACGGCAATCACCGCTGGGAAGCCTTCAAACGCCTCGGCGTCCAAACCGCCGACGTGATCGTCTGGATCACCGAACCGCACGAATATGAGCAGTTCAGGGAAAGATACGGGCAGTATCTGGAAACCTGATCCGAACACAAAAATCCCCACCGCTTTCTGTAAAGGAGACGGTGGGGATACTGCGTTTTCAGGATACAATTTTCTTTGCGGCGGATCAGAACGGCGGCTGGTCCATGGAAGAGCCCTTGACCACAAATTCCTGTCCGTATTCTTCTTCCATAATAAAACTGAGCGAATCGCCGCTTTCGTGTGTCAGGCGCAGGGTGTCCCCATTCACGACAATATAGGTCAGTACGCCGGCCTTATCACCGTCCGAAGAAGTCAGGCTGTACTCGAGGGTGCCGGGGGCACTTGCGTACCATGTGCCCGTACCGTAATAGGCGATCTCGCTACAATACCAGCCGGCCATGTAGGTCATGTCGCCGCTCGGCAGAAATACAAGCTCGTATACCGCCCAGCTGCCGTCCTCCAACGGCTCGTAAGCGATCCATGTGTGGTTCGGAATCTCCGCCGTGACGGCTGCCGGTTCTTCCGGCACGTCCACGATGGGTTCGGCCGTAGCTTCCGCAGCGGGCGCATCCACAGCGGGCTCTTCTACAGCAGGCTCTTCCGGAGCGGGTTCCGGTGTCGGCTGCGGTGTGGGAGTCGGTCTTGCGGTGGGTACCGCGGTCGGGGCCGGCGTCGAAAAATGTTCATCGAAGATGGGATGCAGCACAGAGCGGATCAGGGCGCATCCGCTGAACAACAGCGTGACAGCCAGCAAAAGGGAAATGAGAACCAGAGCTTTTTTCATCGTATTTCGTTCCTTTCTGAATTTA
This sequence comes from Clostridia bacterium, assembly GCA_017407665.1. Classification (GTDB taxonomy): domain Bacteria; phylum Bacillota; class Clostridia; order Oscillospirales; family Acutalibacteraceae; genus Hominenteromicrobium. The sequence goes on from JAFQWC010000113.1 coordinate 11,577, forward strand.
CGGTGCGATCGTATAGG
>JAFQWC010000114.1 GCA_017407665.1 Clostridia bacterium
ATCAAACCATTGTTACTCTGAAAAAAGGTGAGGGCCGCAGCTTCAAGGCCGGCGGCCTCTGGATCTACGACAACTAGATCGAGCGCATTGAGGGCACGTTCAAAAACGGCTCCATCGTCACGGTGCACGACAACAACGGCTACCCGCTCGGCCGCGGATTCATCAACCAGAATTCCAAGATCCGCGTGCGCATGATGACACGCGACGCCGCACAGGAGATCGACGCCGATTTCCTCGAAAAGCGCGTGCGCGACGCCTGGGATTACCGCAAGAAGACCGTGGATACCTCTGCCTGCCGCGTGATTTTCGGTGAGGCGGATTTCCTGCCCGGTCTTGTGATCGACAAATTCTCCGACGTGCTGGTGGTGGAATCCCTGGCACTCGGCATCGACAAAATGAAGCTGCAGATCGTGGACCTGCTGAAAAAGGTTCTCGCGGAGGACGGCATTTCCATCCGCGGCGTATACGAGCGCAGTGATGCCAGAGAGCGCCTCAAGGAAGGCATGGACCGCGTGAAGGGCTTCATCGGCCCGGAATTTGACACCGATGTGGAGATCGTCGAGAACGGCGTGCACTACATTGTGGACGTCAAGGACGGCCAGAAGACCGGCTTCTTCCTCGACCAAAAGTATAATCGCCTCGCCATGCAGCGGCTTTGCAAGAACGCGGACGTGCTGGACTGCTTCACGCACACGGGTTCCTTCGCGCTGAACGCGGGCTATGCCGGCGCAAAGCACGTGCTGGGCGTGGATGCCTCCGACCTCGCCGTGGAACAGGCGAGAAAAAATGCTACGCTGAACGGCCTTTCCGACACCGTGGAATTTCAGTGCGCCGATGTTTTCGACCTGCTCCCCGCCCTCGAAAACGAAGGCAGGCAGTTTGACGTGGTCATTCTTGATCCTCCGGCCTTCACAAAATCCCGCAATTCCATTAAGAACGCGGTGAAGGGCTACCGTGAAATCAACATCCGCGGCATGAAGCTCGTGAAAGACGGCGGCTACCTTGCCACCTGCTCCTGCTCGCATTATATGGATGCCGCGCTGTTTGCGCAGACCATCGGACAGGCGGCCCGCGCCGCACACTGCCGCCTGCGGCAGGTGGAATTCCGCACACAGGCGCCGGACCACCCCATCCTGTGGAGCGCGGACGAATCCTATTACCTTAAATTCTATATTTTCCAGGTCTGCAGAGAGCATTGAGACTCTGCCGACCGCATACACTGAACTGATTTCAGGAAGGAGTTTGTATTATGGCATTTAAATCTGTTTCCTATGAGTCTCTCTCGTTCAATCCCTTCACGAAAATCGGCAAGGAGTGGGCACTGCTCACCGCCGGCATCGAAGGCGATTATAACACCATGACCGTTTCCTGGGGCGCCGTGGGGTACATCTGGGGCAAACCGTCCGTCACGGTCTACGTCCGTCCGCAGCGCTACACCAAGGGTTTTGTCGACCGCGAAGAGTACTTCACGCTGTCGTTCTACCCGGCGGACTGCAAGCCGGCGCTGGGCTATCTGGGTCAGGCTTCCGGCCGCGACGGCGACAAGGTGGGCAAGGTCGGCTTTACGCCGGTACACACCCACGGCACCACGTATTTTGACGAGGCCGAGCTTGTCTTCGTCTGCCGCAAGATCAGCCGCACGCTGATCGGTGAAGACAGCTTCCTCGATAAGGGCGTGCAGGAGAAGAACTACCCAGCACACGATTTCCACGAGATGTACATCGGCGAAGTCGTCGATGTCCTCGTGAAGGAGCCTGACGCCGAATGACTGCGCCTGAAAAAATCCCGGTACGCGGCATCGCGATCCTCGGCATGAACGGCGCGGGGAAATCCACCCTCGCGCACGCGCTCTCAAAAGCGACCGGCTTCTGCGAACTGGATGTGGAGGATTTCTACTTTCCGGAGCAGCGTGTCTCCCGCCTTCATGCGCTCGAGCACGACACCGTGATCGAAACACCGCATCTGGGCGACCTGCCGTTTTCCGAGCCGCGCAGCAAGGCTGAAGTGGAGCGGATGCTTCTGGAATCCATCCCGCAGGATAACGGCTTTATTCTGGCCGGCGTCACGCTGAATTTCGGCCCGGCGCTTCTCTCCCGCATCGATCTGGCCGTAGAGCTTCATACACCGCTCGAGATCCGTCTGCAGCGCATCGAAGACCGGGAAGTGCGCCGTTTCGGCGACCGCGTCCGCCCCGGCGGGGATATGTACGCGCAGCAGGCGGATTTCAGAAAGATGGTCGAGTCCCGCGATCCGGACGCCGCGTCCCGCAGCGCTGCGCAGCTTAGCTGTCCCGTTCTGCAAATGGACGGCACTAAGCCGGTGGAGCAGAATATGGCAATTATCCTCGCACACCTAAACGGCACCATTTAAAACTGTAAAATCTAAGAATCAGCACAAAAGCGGCAGGGGAAATTCCCCCGCCGCTCTTTTTATGCGCGCTCGAGCACGTAATAATCCGTGTCGAAGCCGCCCCAGCGGTAATCGCCGCTCTTCCATTCGAGGAACAGATACTCGTTTCCATCCAAAACGCGGATCTCATACGCACACGCGCTGTGGTTCCATTTGCGCAGAATGTATCCTTTTGTCCAGGTCTGCATTTCCGGCGTGTCGATCACATCACGGCCGAAATCGTACAGACTCGTCACCGCGCCGCCCGGCTGAAACTCCACGCCGGCGAGATACCAATCCGTTCCGGCAGTTTCGCCCGGCACAAACGCCGCCGGATCCGCGCAGAACCCCACGGTTTTCCACTTGCCCAGCACGGCATCATCCGGGACAAACGGCCTGTCGATGTCATCCTTGCGCGCGATGCCCTGCGCCGTGTAGGCTTTGTTGTCTGCCTGCCGCAGCACGAGCACTGTGGGCTGCCCGCCGTGGCGGTAGTGATAAGACTTGAGCGACACGAACATATACCGCGTGCCGTCAATGGTTTCCGTCTCAAACGGATGAACGGATGTGGATACCCCGTCATCGATCAGCAGCTTGCCTTTTGTCCAGCCAAAGCACCAGTAGCGCTCGCCGTCCGGCAGGAAATAGATCTCCTTGATTTCTGCAGACGATTCCGGAACGTCTGCGCCCGGGCAGAAATCCTCCCGCACGGCAAACTCCCCGACGGTCACCCATTTGCCGATGACCGTATCGTCGTTTTCAAAGGGCAAATTGATGTCCTCCTGCAACACCTGCTCCGTTTCATTCAGCAGCAGAACCTGGCACGCAAGTTCCGGATCCTTCTCTGTGCCGCGCACCTGAAAGGTGGAAATCCGCTGATACCCCTGTGCGGCGATGGTTCTGTCCACCTCTGCCCTGATTTCGGCATCGATTTTTCTTCCCGGCGCTGCATAAAACAGCAGGCCGTCCTTAGTTGCAATGATTTTGATCTTCATAACCTGTTCAACTCCCAAAAGTGTCTTTTTGGCTTCGTCCAACTGCAGAAGTGCCTCCTCCAGCGCTGCCTTCTTTTGTTCGAAGACCTCCAGAATGGCCTCCGTGCCGCTGCGCGCCGCAAGCACGGATCGGATCTCCGAAAGCGAAAATCCGGCAGCTTTCAGTGCGGAGATCTTCAGAAAATCCGCCACCTGTTCTTTTGCGTAATAACGATAGCCCGTGAAACGGTCCGTATAATCCGGCCGCAGCAATCCGGTTTTGTCGTAATGCCGCAGCACCGAAATTTTCGTCCCGCAGAGTTTTGCAAATGCTCCGATCTGCATATCGCACACCTCCTGTGCTTTTTCTAAGGTACCTTACGCCTGTAGTATAAGCCTGATGCACGGATGAGAGTCAACCCCTTTTTCAAACAAATCCATAGGTTTTACCGATTTTCTTTGTTGCGGCACTAAAGAAAGCATGATAGAATAAAAAGGAAATCCAACCTGAAAGGAGAGCCCTATGAAAAAGCGCTTTTCTCCCTTAAATATTCTTCTGTCCCTCGCGCTGGTGCTGTTTATCATCTCCGCCGCCGTGGTGATCACGCTGAATTTCCGCCCGCTGTATTACTGGGACATCGGCCTGCTGGACATCCCCGCGTATTCCGGTATGAGCCGCGAGGAGATCGTACAGAATTACGATGTGCTCATCCGGTACAACTCCATCTTCGGCCCGAAAACACTGGACTTCCCCACCCTGCCCATGAGCGAGAGCGGGCGCATCCACTTTGAAGAGGTGAAGGTCGTTTTTAATTTCTTTGAGATCCTCTGCATGGTGTCCGGTGTGCTTTCCGCTGCGGGCATCGTCTACCGATGCAAAAAGAAGAATCCCGGATATCTGCTGCTTGCCGGCATTCTGACCGTCGGAATCCCGGCGGTTCTGGCGGCGTTCATCGCCATGAACTGGGAAAAGGTGTTCATTCTGTTCCACAAGATCGTCTTCAACAACGATTACTGGATCTTTGACCCGTTCACCGACCCGGTCATTCTGATCCTTCCCGATGCCTTTTTCATGCACTGCGCGCTGATGATCCTTGCCCTTGTGGTGCTGGGCAGCGCCGTATGCCTGCTGCTGTACAGGCATCTGAAAAAGAAGGGAGATCGCCATGCAGCTTGAGCTTGTACCCGTTCGTGCGGAGGAAAAGGAGATCCTCCGCAATCTGATGGAAAAATACGATTATGAATTCTCGCAGTACGACGACCGGGATGTCAACATTCTCGGGCTGTACGGCTACGATTATTTCGACTGCTACTGGACCGAGGACACCCGTTACCCGTTCTTCATCAAGGCGGACGGCAAACTCGCGGGCTTTGTGATGGTGGGCAATTACATGGAATTCTTCCCCGAAGCCAAGCACAGTATGGCGGAGTTCTTCGTCCTGTACAAATACCGCCGCTGCGGCGTGGGTACCTTTGCCGCGACGGAAGTTTTCCGCCGTTTCCCCGGCCTGTGGGAGCTGCGCTGCCACCCGAAGAACACCACGTCTGTCTTCTTCTGGGATAAGGTCATCCGCGAAAACACGCACGACGTGCTCTGCATCCCGCAGCACCCGGAAAACCCCTACGACGACGGCAGCCCGTCCCGCGTATACCGATTTGATACATCCAAGTAAAGGAGTTTATACGATGAACCTTTTTGACGCGATCCACACCCGCCGCAGCTACCGCGGCAAGTACACATCCGCGCCCGTGCCGCGCGAGGACCTGATCCAAATCATGGAGGCCGGTCTAGCCGCGCCCTCCGGCTGCAACAAGCAGACCACCAGCCTCATCGCCGTGGATGACCCGGAGATCCTCAAAAAGCTGATCTCCGTCATCGACCCGCCCGTCGGCGAAACCGCGCCGGCTGCCATCTGCGTGCTGACCCGCCGCGTCTGCGCCTACCGCAACAAGTGCTTCGCTGTGCAGGACTATTCCGCGGCGATTCAGAATATGCTGCTCGCCATCACGGCGCTCGGCTATGAAAGCTGCTGGTTCGAGGGCCACATCACGGACGACGACCGCATCGACCTCAAGATGTCCGCGATCCTGAACGTGCCGGACGAGTACGACCTCGTCTGCTTCCTGCCTATCGGCATTGCAGAAAAGAAACCGACCGCACCGAAAAAGAAGGCTTTTGAGGAGCGCGCCTGGTTCAATTCGTTCCCCACAAACAAATAAGCACAGAGCCAAAAAGAGCTTGCGTTTTAATCACGCAAGCTCTTTTTTAGTCTTCCCGCTTATATTCGTGCACGAGTCCGGCAATGCCCGGGATCATCACCACAAAGCCGATGATGAACAGAGCCAGATTCCCCGTGTGGAACAAACCGGTGCCGAAACGGCCCCAGTCCGTGTACCACCAATCGGTATTCATGGCCCAGCTGTTCGCAAAAACGAGCGAAAGGATAATGAGGCAGAATCCGAACACCAGAAAGGAGATCCACCCCGCCATGCGGAATTTCCGCCGACGTTCCCGCACACGAATCTCCATAAACCGTTCCACGGCCCATACGGTATCCCCGCGCTCCTCCTGCGGTTCCGGTTGTTCCGGCACGGCCGGTTTCTCCGGCTGCTTTTCCGGTTTTGCTTCTTTCACTTCATCGAGCAGCAGATAATCCGTACTCACACCGAACACGCGGCTCAGCTGGATGATCTTCTCCGTGTCCGGCATCGCGGCGCCGGTCTCCCAGCGCGAAACCGCCTGCCGGGAAATGTTCAGCAGCGCAGCGAGTTCCTCCTGCGAGATTCCCAGTGCTTTTCTGCAAAGCACGATTTTTTCCGATATGTTCATGTTCGCACCTCCCGTAGAACTGCCCTCATTTTACTCAAAATACCATGGGCACACCACCATGTCAACCTTGAATTTCCGCAATTTTCAGTTGCCATGGCATTTCCGGGCAGGAATCGCGGAGTTATGTCAACCGTTTTTCTGCCGATCCATGCGCATGATGAGGCTGTCGTGCCAGATGCCGTCCTGCTCCTCGCGCGCCGGCACAAGGAAGCAGTCTCTGAAGCCGCACTTGCGGTAGCAGGCAATGGCACGGGCGTTGTGCGCCTTCGGGTCGATGATCATGGCATCGGCATTGTATTTTTCAAACAGCGCCGGGATGATGAGCCGCAGCATCTCGGTGCCGAGCCCACGATCGCGGCAGGAAACCTCGCCGATGAACATATCGATGCCGCACAAAACCTCTCCCGGACGGAAAAACTGGTCCCAATCTTCCGCCGGGCAGTCATACCCCGCAGCATCGGGGATCACACAGGTTTGAATATAACCGATGGGCTTGCCGTCCAGCTCCACAAAATACGGTGTGACGCCTTCCTCCAGATTTTCGCGGTACATCTGCAGAATGTCTTCATAGGTGTAGTGCACGGTCATGCCGTCCCAGTATTTCATCGTGTCCGGGTCCGTCATCCAGAGGAGATGCTGACGAAGGTCGGCCTCGGTCTCCTCCATTTCACGTATGCTCAGATGTTCATTTTTTGCAATAATCTCCATAAAGCTCTCCAAAAGAAAACGGGCAGGGATATCCCCGCCCGCTTAATTGTTTTAGAATCAGCTGTTGATGAGCTGCTTATAGAGACGGATGTACTCGTTGGCGGAACGGCCCCAGCTGAAGTCACACTTCATGGCGCGCTCAACCAGCACTGCCCACTCGTCCTTCTTATCGTTGTACAGGTTGATGCCGCGGTTGATAGCGTCGATCATATCCTCTACATTGTAGGTCTGGAAGGTGAAGCCGTTGCCCTCGCCGTCGCCGCAGTCTGTGATGGAGTCCTTCAGACCGCCGGTCTCACGGATGATCGGAATGGAACCGTAGCGGACAGCCACCATCTGGGACAGACCGCAGGGCTCACTCTTACTGGGCATCAGGAACAGATCGGAACCGCCGTAGATCTTGCGGGCGAGTTCCGGCACGAAGCCGAGGCACAGCACGAAGCGGCCCGGATACTTGGCCTGCATTTCCTTGAAGAACTGCTCGTACTCCCAGTCACCGCTGCCGAGCACGGCAAACTGTGCGTTGGTGGTCGCCATGATCTGATCCACAGCGCCCTTGACGAGGTCGAGACCCTTATGGGAAACGAGACGGGTAACCATACCGATGAGCGGCACGTTGGGATCGAGCTCAAGGCCCAGACGCTCCTGCAGCTTCGCCTTGTTGATGGCCTTGCCGCCGATGTTCTCCACGCCGTAATGCTCGTAGAGGTTCGGGTCGGTCTGCGGGTCATAGCCCACAACGTCGATGCCGTTCAGGATGCCG
>JAFQWC010000115.1 GCA_017407665.1 Clostridia bacterium
CCACGCAAGATCCGCTGTGCCTTCGACAGCATCGGCGGGCTGTGTGCAGCCGGCCGAAACCGCAAAAAACGGTGCCGGTACGACACTGCCGCTGTATGTGAGAACCAGATTTTCGGTTTCCCGGCACAAACTCGTGATGCGCGCGTGTATGTCGGGCCATGCATCGCCGTACAGATCTGCGAATTTTTCGGCAGGGGCGTAGACGTGCAGATCCTCCGTGCTGCAGGTAAAGTCGGCACCGTCCGTCGTGTTGTGCAGATGCGCATACCAAGCCGTGGAACGAATAGCAACAGCCTGCGCCTGAACGGCGGCGTCCGGGGCGTCGGGTGACAGCGCACAAAGCACGGCTAAAGGCAGGAAATCCGCTTCGGAAAGGTACAGCGTGGCGCCGGTGCTGGTGTCCAGGATGCGCAGGGAATCGGTGTCGTTTTCCTGTATAACAGCGGGGGACGGCGCGGGCGAAATTGTGCTTTCCGGCAGAACACCGGATGCCGTACCGGACAGAAAATGCTGTACCGCCAAAGGGCAGGCGCCCAGATAGAACCAGAGAAACAGAAACTGCAGGAGAAAGCGTCGCGGAGAAATTTTCATGGCATACTTCCTAACTTGTGCAAATAAACTGGTTTTGTCATGCAAAACTTTTGCAAAAAATAAAAAGTTTTCAGAAAAAACGCGAAAAAATGAAAGAAAAGCGAAACTAAAATTCAAAAATGCTTGACGGATACGCCGCATTGCGCTAAAATATCCTCAATACGCGAAATCCATTCGGAAAGGGTGAACGATGTGCAGAGACTGATCAATGAAAGTGATACCAGTACCACCGTCAGTGAGCTTTGTGCAGAATATCGCACCAACAATATCATCAGCAAGGATGAATATGAATACTACCGCGTCAAGCGCGGTCTGCGCAACCGGGACGGCACCGGCGTCATGGCCGGTCTGACGCACGTCTGCAATGTCCACGGTTATCTGATCGACGACGGCGACAAAGTGCCGGATGAGGGCCGCCTGACCTACCGCGGCATGAATGTTTCGGATATCATCACCGGCTGCCGCAGCGAAGGCCGCTTCGCCTACGAGGAGATCGTCTGGCTGCTGATTTTCGGTAAACTGCCGGATGAGCGTCAGTACAACCGCATCTGCCAGCTGCTTTACGAAAACCGCGAGCTGCCGGAGTATTTCCCGGAAGATGTCATCATGAAGAATCCCTCCAAGAACGTGATGAATAAGCTGGCCCGCGCCGTGCTGACGCTCTATTCCTACGATGATGACCCGGATGACCTTTCTCTGGAGAACAATATGCGCCAGAGCATTTCGCTCATTGCCCGTATGCCGGCCATCATGACCTACGCCTATCAGGTGAAGCGCCGTCATTTCGACAAACAGACCATGTTCTTCCACCCGTTTGAGCCGCAGCATCACACGGCGGAAGCCATCCTGAATGCCATCCGCGAAGACCGGAGCTTCACCCGCGAGGAAGCCGAGCTGCTCGACCTGTGCATGGTGCTCCATGCGGAGCACGGCGGCGGCAACAACTCTACGTTCACGGCTCGCGTGCTTTCTTCGGCGCACACGGATATCTACTCCACCATCGCGGCGGCCATCGGCTCCCTCAAGGGCTATCGTCACGGCGGCGCCAATCACAAGGTGCGCGAGATGATGGACGACATCATGCAGAACGTGCAGCACTGGGACAGCGACGACGAGGTGGAGAACTACCTGGAGCGCATCCTGAAAAAGGAAGTGGGCGACCGCAGCGGTCTCATCTACGGTATGGGTCACGCCATCTATACGATGTCCGACCCCCGTGCGGTGGAGATCAAAAAGCAGGCCAAGGCGCTTGCGGAAAAGAAGGGCTTCCACGATAAATTCGACCTGTACGAGCGCATCGAGCGCCTGTCTCCCTTTGCGTTCAAGAAGGTGACCGGCTACAAAAAAGTGATATGCGCCAATGTGGATTTTTATTCCGGGCTTGTCTACGAAATGCTCGGCATTCCGGAGGACCTCTTCACGCCGATGTTTGCCGTGTCCCGCATTGCCGGCTGGTGTGCGCACCGTATCGAAGAATTGATCACCGGCGGACGCATCATCCGTCCCGCCTACCGTGCGCTGCCCACCTACCAGACCTATCTTCCGCTGGAAGACCGCCATTATTGATCCGATTTTGCCGATACCCCGCCGTTATCCTGATGCGGCGGGGATTTTTGCGCTCGAAATGAATGTCTAAAAATTGACCGAAAATCACAAAAAAGAAATGTTTGCCGAAAAAGTGTTGAAACCGGCGCGGCTTTTCAGTATGATTAAATTGGACCGGGGGAAGGGCCCCGGAAAAGAGCGAATTTGAGGTGTTGTATATGACGGAGACATTGTCCCGCAGACAAAGAGTGCTGAACGCCATTGAACATAAGCCGGTGGACCGTTTCCCCATTGATCTGGGTGCGCATTTTTCCACGGGCATTTCCGCTTTTGCCTACCGGAATCTCCGGGAATATCTGGGCATGGATTGTGCGAACATCGAACTGATCGACTCCGTGCAGATGCTGGCCCGCGTGGAGGATGACATCATCGACCGCTTCCATGTGGATACAAAGCTCCTGCGTGCGCGCTGGAAGGATCCGGTGCCGTGGACTGTGCGCGGAGAATATACCTTCCAGACCTGTCCGGTGCTGAACCCGCAGCTGCAGCCGAACGGCGATTACATGGTCTATGTGGGGAATCGCAAAATGCGTATGCCCAAGGGCGGTTTCTTCTTTGACGGTGACTGGCTGCAGGTCAGTCAGCTGGACGAAGACGGGGAGATCGCCGCAGTCGTGAAAGAAGCCAACGCCATGCGCGAAAAGGGCGATTTTTTCAATATGTATATGGAATACGGCGCGTATTTCGGCGGCATTGAGGAAGCCTGCGATATGTACACCGACCCGGATGACGTGATCGCAGCGCATGAAGCGCAGCACGCCCGGAACATTGCGCATTTTGAAAAGCTGCTGAAAGCCGACAAACTCGGCAACATCGACTGCGTGGCACTGAATTCCGACCTCGGTATGCAGAGCGCGCCGATGCTTCGCCCGGAGATGTACGAGGAATTCTGCTTCCCGTATGTCAAAAAGTTCTGCGATTTCGTCCATGAACACTCCGATATGAAGGTGTTCCTGCACTCCTGCGGTTCCGTGGAGCCCTTGATCCCGTACTTCATTGAGGCGGGTGTGGATGTGCTCAATCCGGTGCAGATTTCTGCGAACAACATGGATCCGAACGATCTGAAAACCCGCTACGGCGACAAAATCTGCTTCTGGGGCGGCGGCTGCAACACGCAGCAGGTACTCGGTGTGAAGACCCCGGAGGAGGTCCGCGAGAACGTGCGTTACCTCACCGGCATTCTGGGCAAAAACTCCGGCTTCGTGTTCAATCAGGTGCACAACATCATGGGCAACGTGCCGGCAGAGAACATCGTGGCGATGCTGGACGAAGCCTACGCCTGCAGCTGGATCAACAAATAACTAAAACATAAAAAAACCGGCAGAGGACAAGACGTCTTCTGTCGGTTTTGCGTTTCGGAGCAGCTGTCAGCATCGGGTGAATTTCATCAAAATGCATTTGGGCAGCAGGTGTGCCAGCACACGATAGAATTTGTAGAACGGGCCCATCGTATAGGCGCTCCGCCCGGCAAGGCCGGCTTTCAGCGCCTTTTCAGCCATTTTGGTCGGATTCTGGTGGGGCAGCGTGTCAAAGGTGGGGCTGCCGCCGCGTTCGATGCCGGCCACACCGAGGAATTCGGTGTCCATCGGGCCGGGGCAGACAGCCAACACGTTGATCTTCTGCGGCGTCAGTTCCTCACGCAGCGCGCGGGAGAACGCCTGCACATACGATTTTGTCGCACAGTATACGGTCATGCGCGGGGTGGGCGCAAAAGAAGCGATGGAGGAGACGTTGAGGATCAAACTGCCCATTTGCATATAGGGCAGGCAGTGACGCGTCACGGCGGTCAGCGCGCGGCAGTTGAGGTCCACCTGCATGAGCTGGCTTTCCGCGGTGCTCTGCGCAAAATCGCAGAGTTTGCCGGCGCCGGCGTTGTTCATGAGCAGTGTGATCTCCGGTTTTTCCTCGTTCAGTATTTTCTTAAGACGGCTGAGTGCTGCGGGGTCCGTCAGGTCCAGCGGAACGGCACGCAGTTTTTTCTCCGGAAACTGCGCCTGCAGGGCCTTGAGGCGGTCTTCGCGGCGGGCAATGAGCCAATAGGTGTCGATATCCGGACAGAGCTTTATGGCGGCGCGGAGCAGCTCCACGCCGAAACCGGCGGATGCACCGGTGAGGATGGCGGTCTTCATAGGAAATCTCCTTTTTATGTGCGGTTTTCAAGCGGCGGTCGGGCTGGTTCCCTTTCATTGTACAGCCGCGGCGCGGCACTGTCAAACCGGCTTTTTGGATAAATTGTAAACAATTGAAAAAAATCCGGAAAAGCGGTACAAATTTTTGGGAAAGTGTGATACAATGGCCGTATCAATTTGGATTTGGCTGCCCTTTGTACCGCAGCCGAAGAGAAAGGATCTCATCACCATGAAAATCAACTGTACCAAAAACTTTTCCAGACGCCTTTTGGCGCTGATGCTGGCTGTGCTGACTTTGACGGCAGCGTGCTGCCTGACGGTCAGTGCCGAGAGCGCCGGCGATACGTTCCAGGTTCCCAGCACCAATATGAGTTTCACCCTGCCGGAGGGTACTTACCTTATCTCCCCGAAGACGCCGTCGAGTGACCCTGTGTGGATGCAGGCCAAAATTCTGGATCCTTCCGGTAAGGTCATGGAAATGATGGAATCCAACATCTCGGCGGAGATCTACGCCGACGAGAACAAGTGCCTGATCGCGGTCTCCATGAAAGAATCCGATTACTCCAAGGCGGTTTTCAACCTGAATGATCTGACCGAAGAGGAAAGAGCCTCCTTTATCGAATACATGAGCCCGACTTCCGCAGACGGCAGTACCACGGGTACCGTAAGCTGGGTGGAGCACCCGCAGGTTCCGTTCTTCTGCGTGGATATTGAGTCCACTGCGCTGGGAGAAGAGCCGGTCTATGAGCGCCTGTACTGCACGATCGTGGACGGCATTCTGATCTCCTTTGACCTGTATACCGGCACGGACCCCGTTCCGGCGGAGTACGACGCCCTGCTGCAGGCGGTGGTTTCTTCCTCTGTATTCTCGGAATTCAAGGCATCTCCGCGCAGCCGCATGGGTTCCAATTCGTTCTGGATCATTTTCCTGCTGTGCCTGATGATCGCGCTGATCGTCGGCTTCTTCGTATACCGTTCCGTCAGCAGAAAACGCGAAAAGAAGCAGAAGGCCATTCTGGCGGACCGGCTCGTTGAATACCGCCGTTCCAAAGCCGGTAATGAGGATGAGGGCACGGGCAGCCTGATGTTTGTGAATGAGACCCTGCACGACGATGTTGCCATCAAAAAGTTTGCCAATTACCATGCGTACAGCCGTCATCTGTTTGTACCGATTCTGACCACAGCGCTGGGTATCACCGCCATCGCCGTCATCGGCATCAACGGCATTCAGGACAATCTGCTCATGGTTCTCCTGATGGTCGGCTGCGTGGTGTTCAGCCTCTATAAGTCCGTCACCGCCGGTTCTACCATCACAAAGAACCTGATCCGTGTATTCGGTAAACTGAGAAGCCGCAAGGGCGCCTTCTATTTCTATGAGGGTGACTTCCGCATCACCGGCCTGCAGGCTTCCAATCTGCAGCCGTACTTCCAGATCACCCGCATGAGCGAGACCAAGGAGTACTTTTACCTGTACTTCGGTGAGGACAATGCCTACTATGTCAGCAAGGACGGCTTCACGAAGGGCGATGCGGACGAGTTCCGCCGCTTCATGAAGGAAAAGCTGGGCAAGCGTTTCAAGTAAGAAAAATACGGTGCCGGACGGCGCAATTACGCGGCGGTCCGGCAGAAAGGATAAAGCTATGATCGGAATTATCGGAGCCATGCAGATCGAGGTGGAGGGCATCATTGCCGCCATGACGGAGACGAAAACCGAGCGGTTCTGCAGCACACCGTTTACCTGCGGCAAGCTGAGCGGCGTGCCCGTTGTCGTCGCACGCTGCGGTGCGGGCAAGGTGAATGCCGCCATGTGCGCCGCCGTGATGATCCAGCGCTTTGCGCCGAAGCTCATCATCAGCACCGGCGTGGCCGGCGGCATCGGCGAGGGCGTGAAGATCGGCGATCTCGTCATCGCCACCCATGCCGTGCAGTACGATTACGACACCACGGCCATCGGCGAGCCGAAGGCCTTTGTGCCGCTGGGCGGATCCGGCAAAGAAACCGTGGAACTGCCCACCTGCGAAACATACAACGCCATTCTGGCCAAGTACGCGGCGGCCATCTATAGTGGTGTCCACCGCGGCGTGATCGCCACCGGCGATAAATTTGTGGCCGATCCGGCAGTCTGCGAGGCACTCAAAGCAGAATTCGGTGCTGTTTCCTGCGAAATGGAAACCGGTTCCATCGCCCATGTCTGCCTTGCGGGCGAGACCCCATTCTGCGGTCTGCGCGCCATTTCGGACAACGCCAACGACGATGGCAAGGTGGATTTCATGACCTTCGCGAAAGATTCCGCGGAGAAGTGCATCACCCTGCTGAAAGCCGCGGCCGAAGCCCTGTATACCGCTTAATTTCATTCTGAAAGGAAGAGAGACTATGCATAACAAATATCTTGCCATGACCCCGCCCATGGGCTGGAACTCTTGGAACACCTTCACCTGGAACATCAACGAGGAACTGATCCTCGGTGCGGCCGATGCCCTGTGCGCCAGCGGCCTCAAGGACAAGGGCTATGAGTACATCGTCATCGACGACTGCTGGAGCCTGAAGCAGCGCGACGAAAACGGCCGCCTTGTGCCGGACCCGGAAAAATTCCCGCACGGCATGAAGTATGTCGCCGACTATGTCCATGAAAAGGGCCTCAAGTTCGGTATGTACTCCTGCTGCGGCACGCACACCTGCGCCGGCTACCCGGGCAGCTTTGAGCACGAATTTGTGGATGCCGAGACCTTTGCCTCCTGGGGCGTGGACTACCTCAAGTACGACAACTGCTACAAGCCGAAGCACATCGACGGCGAGGTTCTCTACAAGCGTATGTCTCTGGCACTCAGAAACTGCGGCCGCGATATTGTTCTCTCCGCCTGCAACTGGGGCCATGAGGATGTACACAGCTGGATCCAGGGCTCCGGCGCACAGCTGTTCCGCTCCACCGGCGATATTCAGGACAACTGGCAGTCTGTAAAGAACCTGTTCCTCTCTCAGATCGATAAAACCGCTTACTCCGGCCCATTCTGCCACAACGACATCGATATGCTGATCGTCGGTATGCACGGCTCCAGCAACAACGAGTGGATCGGCGAGCTGGGCGCCTGCACCGATATCGAGTACCGCACCCACTTCGCCCTGTGGGCCATCATGGGTTCCCCGCTGATGATCGGCTGCGACATCCGCAATATGACGGAGGCTACCCTCGAGACACTCGGCAACGAGGATCTGATCCGCATCAACCAGGATATCGAGTGCCGCGGCCCGTACACGATCCGTCAGTGGAACAACCCGGAGAGCGTCATGGCACTCATCAAGCCCCTGTCCGACGGCTCTCTCGCCATCTGCTTTGCCAATATGGGCGATGTGCGCGGCGAAATGTCCCTGCAGTTCTGGGATCTGGGTATCCCGTATGCAGCGAACATGGGCCTTGAGTTCTATAACTGCTACACCAAGAAAAATGAGGGCACCTTCGCCGAGCGTTACGTGGCAGTTCTGGAGCCGCACGACAGCATGGTGTTCATCGCCAGACCGAAGAAACTGAAGTAATGGCGAATTATACCACCTGCCGCACCTGCGGCGCACCGCTTCACGGCGATGACATTGCAATTTACCGAAAACTGGTCTACCGGGGTGCAGAGGATTTCCTCTGCATCTCCTGTTTGGCTGCGTATTTTAAGTGTCCGAAGGAAGAAATAGAAAAGCGGATCCGCTACTACCGCGAAAGCGGCGAGTGCACGCTGTTCCGCTGAGGAGAAAGGAAGAGGGAAGATGAAAATTTACGACCTTTCCAAGGAGCTGTTTTCGGCGGCTGTGTACCCGGGTGACCCAGTGCCGTCCAAAACCCCGTTTTATGAAATATCCGACACCTGCCCGTGCAATGTGACTGTGCTGTCCATGGGCAGCCACAACGGCACGCACATGGATGCGCCCAAGCACTTTGTGGCCGGCGCGAAGGACGTGGCGGAAATGGATCTTGCAAAATGCGTAGGTCCGTGCAAGGTGGTGTGCCACAGCGGTTTTGTAACCGCAGAAGACGCTGCCGCTTTTCTGGCAGACGGCACAAAGCGCCTTTTGATCCGCGGCGAGATCGAACTGACTCACGAGGCGGCTGTGGTATTTGCCGAAGAAGGACTGTGGTTCCTCGGCGTGGAGCACATGACCGTGGGCAATTCAAAGACCGGCGGCGATATCCACCGCACGATTTTGGGTGCGGAGATCGCGCTGCTGGAATCCGCCGTGATGACGGATGTGCCCGCCGGACCGTATTTCCTCTCCTGTGCACCGCTCAGGATGCAGGGGCTGGACGGTTCGCCCTGCCGTCCGCTGCTCATTGAGCTGTAAGAAAGAGGGGGTTCCATGTATACGGATGTATCGATCTCCGGTACGGTCATCGTCGTACTGCTGATCCAGTTTTTGTTTTCCATGGCCGTTCCGGTCATTGCCATTTATATCTGGCATAAAAAAACGGACGCGCCTTTCATGCCGTTTGTGATCGGTGCCGCCGCCTTCTTTGTGTTTGTGATGATCGTGGAACAGGTGGTTCACGGCCTTGTGCTGGGGATCAACGCGCACATGGCGGATTTCATCCTGACACGCCCGTGGCTGTATGCGCTGTACGGTAGCCTGCTGGCCGGCCTGTTTGAGGAGACGGCGCGCTTTTTGATGTACCGCACCTTCATGAAGAAAAACAAGGCCCGCGAGCACGCCGTTTCGTACGGTATGGGTCACGGCGGCATGGAGTGCGTCATGATGCTCGGCGCCGGCGCGATCTCCAATTTCGCCATCGCCCTGCTGTTCAACACACAGGGTGCGGATGCGTTCATCGCGCAGTATGCCCCGGAAAATGCCGCAGCTATGGTGGAAGCCGTGGCGCAGATCAACAACCTCGATGTAACGGCAACGGTGCTGGCGTTCGTGGAACGCCTCAGCGTGATGGTCCTGCAGATCGAGCTGTCCATTCTGGTGTTTGCGGCTGTCCGTCTGAACAAGATCTGGATGTACCCGCTGGCGATCGTGCTGCACATGGGTTCGGACTTCTTCATGGGTATGTATCAGGCCGGTTCCATGAGCATTTGGGTGCTGGAGGCCGTCGTTCTCCTGTACGTTGTGCTGCTTGCCTACCCGGTTTGGATGCTCTATAAAAAGCTGCCGACAGAGGATGCCCCGAAGCTGGACCGCTTTGGCCGCGACCCCCGTTTGGGACTGATTTGACACACTGCACCGCGATCCTGCCCCGGTTTACGGGTCGGGACCGCGGTTCTTATTGCCGCTTGCAACAAAGGAATGAGTTGGAAACGGCAGAATTTTATCAGTTTCCATGAAAACGCCGAAATCTATTGAAAAATACTGGAAAATGGCTTAAAATAAGGTCGTACGCGATAAAAAGAGCAGGACCCGGAGGTATGAAATGGTTTATCGAATGCTAAGATTTTCCATTGTTTCCATGGGTTTTTGCGACCAATTTTAGCACCTAAGGCTGTGTGTATACACAGCCTATTTCTTTTACTGATCTGAAAGGCATGGTGAACGAACATGAGCAAAAAAGTAGCCGTGATCATGGGCAGTGACAGCGATTTTCCCGTGGTTTCTCCCGCGATCAAGAGACTGAAGAATTTTGGCATCCCGGTAGAGGTTCGTGTGATGAGCGCACACCGCACACCGGACGCTGCCGCAGAGTTTTCCAAAAACGCCAAGGCAGAGGGTTTCGGCGTGATCATCGCCGCAGCCGGCAAGGCAGCCCATCTGGGCGGCGTTCTGGCCGCACACACCACACTGCCGGTCATCGGTATTCCGGTCAAGTCCTCCACACTGGACGGTCTGGATGCCCTCCTCGCTACCGTACAGATGCCCGCCGGCATCCCGGTTGCCACTGTGGCGATTGACGGTGCCGACAATGCCGCGATCCTTGCGGCACAGATGCTTGCGCTGGCCGACGAAAATCTCGCCGCACAGCTTCAGCAGATGAAGGTCGATATGGAAAAAGGCGTTGCCGCAAAGAATGAAGCGCTGCAGGCAAAAGTAGCAGAGCTGTAATTGGAAAGGAGAAATTACTTTGAATAAGTCCGTTTTAAGAAAATATGCACGCCTCGTCGTAAAGATGGGTGTAAACGTCAAGAAGGGCCAGGGCGTTGTCCTTGTAGCCGAGACCGATCAGGCAGAGTTTGCGCTGCTTGTTGCAGAGGAGGCTTATAAAGCCGGTGCCAAGTGGGTCGATATGCAGTGGTCCAACCAGAATTTCCGCAAGCTGCAGCTGCGCAAGGAGAGCGTAAAGACACTCTCCACTGTGCTCGAATGGGAGAAGGCCCGTCTGCAGCAGCAGGTGGATGATCTTCCGGCACGCATTTTCATTAGCTCCTCTGATCCGGATGGACTCAAGGGCGTCAATGTAGAAAAGATGCAGAAGGTCGGTATGGCCCGTGCAAAGATCGTAAAGCCGTACCGCGATGCGATCGATAACAAGCACCAGTGGACCATCGTTGCTGTTCCGGGCGAAAAGTGGGCGAAGAAGGTATTCCCGGGCGAGCGCACCAGTGTTGCCGTCAAGAAGCTGTGGGATGCGATTCTGGAAGCCGTTCGTGTCACGAAGGATAACGATCCGATCGAGGCATGGCAGCAGCATAATGCGGATCTGAAAGCGCGCTACGAAAAGCTGAATGCATTCCATTTTGCAAAGATGCATTATTTCAGCGAAAATGGCACCGATTTTACCGCAGGTCTGATCCCCGGTGCCAATTGGATGGGCGGCGGCGATACTTTGATCGACGGCACATTCTTCAACCCGAACATGCCGACTGAGGAAATCTTCGTTTCCCCGATGAAGGGTGAGGCCGAGGGCACCGTGGTTTCTACCATGCCGCTGTCCTATCAGGGCAACCTGATCGAGAACTTCTCCATCACCTTCGAGGGCGGCCGCGCGGTTTCCTGCAAGGCTGAAAAGGGTCAGGAACTGCTGGAGCGTATGATCTCCATGGACGAAGGCGCTGCCATGCTGGGTGAGCTCGCACTCATCCCGCACGATTCCCCGATCTCCAATCAGGGCATCCTGTACTACAACACCCTGTTTGATGAGAACGCATCCTGCCATCTGGCGCTCGGCGCAGGCTTCCCGAACACACTGGAGGGTTATGAGAACATGACACTCGAAGAGACACATGAGCGCGGCATCAACGATTCCATCATCCACGTGGATTTCATGATCGGCGATGCAACTCTGAACATCGACGGCATCACCGCCGACGGCGAGGTCGTTCCGGTCTTCAGAAACGGCAACTGGGCGGAACAGTTCTGCTGATTGAACAGAGAATAAAAGCTATTTACTATAAAGCAACAAAGGGGTTTTACAAATGGATCATAAGAATTCTTATTCCTCCAGTTATGCTGCTGCGGGCGTCGACGTAACCGCAGGCTACAAATCCGTAGAGCTCATGAAGGAGCACGTAAAGCGCACCACCATTCCCGGTGTGGTTTCCGGCATCGGCGGCTTCGGCGGCCTGTTCCAGCCGGATCTCAAGGGCATGGAAGAGCCGGTCTTCGTTTCCGGTACCGACGGCGTCGGCACCAAGCTCGTGGCCGCTATGCTGCTCGATAAGCACGACACCATCGGCATCGATGCCGTGGCCATGTGCGTGAACGACGTCATCTGCTGCGGTGCAAAGCCGCTGTTCTTCCTCGATTACATTGCCTGCGGCAAGAACTATCCCGAGAAGATCGCAGAGATCGTCAAGGGTGTTGCAGACGGCTGCGTGGCATCCGGCTGTGCCCTCATCGGCGGCGAGACGGCTGAGCATCCGGGCGTTATGCCGGAGGACGAATACGACATCGCCGGTTTCACCGTCGGCGTTGTGGATAAGAAGGACATCATCGACGGTTCCAAGATGGTTCCGGGCGACGTGCTCGTCGGCGTGGCTTCCTCCGGTATCCACTCCAACGGCTTCTCCCTCATCCGCAAGGTATTTGGCATGACCAAGGAGAATCTCGAAACCTATTACGAAGAGCTCGGCTGCACCCTGGGCGAGGCTCTGCTGGAGCCCACCAGACTGTATGTCAAGCCGGTTCTGGCTGCCATTGAGGCTGCCGATGTCAAGGCCATTTCCCACATCACCGGCGGCGGTTTCTATGAGAACATTCCGCGTATGATGAAGGAAGGCTGCACCGCGAAGATCAAGCGCAGCGATGTTCCGGTCCTCCCGATCTTCGATCTCATCGCCAAGACCGGCAACATTCCGGAGCGCGATATGTTCAACACCTACAACATGGGCGTGGGCCTCATCATGGCCGTTTCCAAGGAAACCGCCGATGCCGCCATTCAGGCACTGAACGACGCCGGCGAAAAGGCCTTCGTGCTCGGTGAAGTCATCGAGGGCGACGAGGGGGTCATCCTGTGCTGAATATAGCCGTACTGGTTTCCGGCGGCGGTACCAACCTGCAGGCACTCATTGACGCGGAGAAGGCTGGCCAGATTAAAAACGGCCGCATTTCTCTGGTCGTCGCCAGCCGCCCCGGCGTGTATGCGCTGGAAAGAGCGGCCAACGCCGGCATTGAGGGCGTTGTTCTGGCCCGCAAGGATTTTGCGGATGTGGATGCCTACAGCGCAGCGCTGGAAACCCTCCTGAAGGAAAAGAAGACCGACCTCATCGTGCTGGCCGGCTTCATGACCATCACAAACGAAGCCTTCACAAAAGCGTTTGAAAATAAGATCATCAACGTACATCCGGCACTCATCCCTTCCTTCTGCGGCAAGGGCTTTTACGGCCTGCATGTGCACGAAGCGGCACTGGCCCGCGGTGTGAAGCTGTCCGGCGCGACCGTACATTTTGTCAACGAAGTGTGCGACGGCGGCCCCATCATCCTGCAGAAAGCCGTTCCTGTGGAGGAGGGCGACACGCCCGAGACCCTGCAGCGCCGTATTATGGAGCAGGCGGAGTGGAAACTCCTGCCCGAGGCCGTTTCCCTGTTCTGCGAGGGCCGCCTCGTGGTGAACGGTGCGGTCGTGACCATTCTGCCGGAAAACGCATAAACCAAACCTGAATTTGGAGGAATATCAAATGGAAATTCTCGATATCAAGAAAGAACTTGCGTCCAACGATTATCCGGGCCGCGGCATCGTCATCGGTAAGAGCGCAGACGGCGAACACGCTGTCATCGCATACTTCATCATGGGCAGAAGCGTCAACTCCCGCAACCGCGTTTTCGTGGAGCAGGAAGACGGCATCCGCACCCAGGCACATGACCCGGCAAAGCTGTCCGATCCGTCCCTCGTCATCTACGCACCGGTCCGCGTGCTGGCCAACAAGACCATCGTCACAAACGGCGACCAGACCGACACCATCTTCATGTATCTGAAGGAAGGCAAGGGCTTCAAGAAGGCCCTCAAGACCCGCAAGTTCGAGCCCGATGCACCGAACTACACCCCGCGTATTTCCGGTCTTGTGAAACATAAGGACGGCGACTTCACCTATAAGCTCTCCATTCTGAAGAGCTGCGAGGGCAACCCGGACGCACCGCAGGAGTTCTTCTTCGATTACACCCCGGTGAACGGTCTCGGCCACTTCATCCACACCTATAAGTGCGACGGCAATCCGCGCATCCCGTCCTTTGAGGGCGAGCCGAAGATGGTCAAGATCGAAGGCGACATCGACACCTTCACAAACGACATCTGGACCAACCTGAACGCAGACAACAAGGTTTCCCTCTTCACCCGCTTCATCAACCTGAAGACCGGCAAGACCGAGACCCGCATCGTCAATAAGAATCAGTAATTTTGGGGAAAGGATCATTAAAATGAAAGAACTCGAACTCAAGTATGGCTGCAACCCGAACCAGAAGCCGTCCAAAATCTTCACAAACGACGGCCGCGAGCTGCCCATTCAGGTACTGAACGGCAGACCCGGCTACATCAACTTCATGGACGCCTTCAACTCCTGGCAGCTCGTCAAGGAGCTGAAGGCCGCTACCGGTCTCCCGGCAGCCGCTTCCTTCAAGCACGTCAGCCCGGCCGGCGCAGCCGTTGCCAAGCCGATGAGCGACACCCTCAAGAAGATCTACTTCGTGGACGATCTGGAGCTGACTCCGATCGCTACCGCATATGCACGTGCCCGCGGCGCGGACAGAATGTCCTCCTACGGCGACTGGGCGGCTCTTTCCGATGTCTGCGACAAGGAGACCGCAAAGCTCCTGGCCCGTGAAGTATCCGACGGCGTCATCGCGCCGGGGTACACCGATGAAGCACTTGAGATCCTCAAGGCAAAGCGCAAGGGCACCTACAATGTCGTGCAGATCGACCCGGATTACATTCCGCAGGAGATCGAGCACAAGGATGTTTTCGGCATCACCTTTGAGCAGGGCAGAAACAACCTGAAGATCGACAACGAGATGCTGCAGAATGTCGTCACCGCTGCAAAGGATCTGCCGGAAGACGCCAAGATGGACCTCGTCATTTCCCTGATTACCCTGAAGTACACCCAGTCCAACTCCGTCTGCTACGCAAAGGACGGTCAGGCCATCGGCATCGGTGCCGGTCAGCAGAGCCGCGTGCACTGCACACGCCTCGCCGGCAACAAGGCGGACAACTGGTTCCTGCGTCAGCACGAGAAGGTTCTGAACCTGCCGT
The DNA here is from genome assembly GCA_017407665.1 of Clostridia bacterium. Lineage (GTDB taxonomy): Bacteria > Bacillota > Clostridia > Oscillospirales > Acutalibacteraceae > Hominenteromicrobium. Next base: position 14,920 of record JAFQWC010000115.1, read on the forward strand.
TCAAGGCCGGTATCCGCCGTGCAGACCGCGACAACACCATCGACGTTTACATCAGCGAGGAGTATGACGACGTTCTGCGTGACGGCACATGGGAACTGTTCTTCACGGAGAAGCCGGAAGTGCTGACCCGTGAGGAGAAGGCTGCATGGCTGGCCACTGCAAAGGGCGTTTCCCTCGGTTCTGACGCGTTCTTCCCGTTCGGCGACAACATCGAGCGCGCACACAAGAGCGGCGTTGAGTTCATCGCACAGCCGGGCGGTTCCATCCGTGATGACAACGTCATCGAGACCTGCGACAAGTACGGCATCGCGATGGCCTTCACCGGCATCCGTCTGTTCCACCATTAATCCGGGCACGGCCCGGTCCGAACGTCCGCAGGGTCGTTCGGCGAGCCTCACTCGTATAATCTAATTCGAGCTGCTGTGCTCGCGTTCTTCGGTATACTCCCGGTCCGGCGAAGCAAAAGTTTCGCCCGCCTTTTAAAAGGCGGCGGGGTGACGGGGCAGCGCCCCGGCTCGTGATCCGCAGATCACGAAATCCTTTTGTACCAAAAGCGCAGGAGGGGAGGATCCATAGTCCGGTGGACTGTGGATCCGAGGGGAACCCTCGCCGGGGGGTTCCCTGGTCCGGTACGCCGGACAGCGGCGTCGCGGAATCGCCGGGCACGGCCCGGCCCGAACGTCCGCAGGATCGTTCGGCAAGCCTCACTCGTATAATCTAATCCGAGCTGCTGTGCTCGCGTTCTTCGGTATACTCCCGAGTCTGTATACCGGACTCCGCAGTAAGAAACACACCGAGCCAACGCGGACGGAGGCGGCTGCCGATGAAGAGTCGGTTTTATCCGCGACAAATAAACGTTAATATTTCTGCGGCGAAGTTTGCGCAGGCAAACGACCCCGCGAAGTAAAAGAAAAGAGGTAACCATGAATATTTTGGTTATTGGCAGCGGCGGTCGCGAGCACGCGATCATCCGCAAGCTGAAGGAAAGCCCGAAGACTGAAAAAATCTGGTGCGCACCGGGCAACGGCGGCATCGCAGCCGACGCAGAGTGCGTGAACATCGGCGCCATGGACATTGCGGGCGTTGTGAAGTTCGCGAAGGAGAACCCGGTGGATATGGTCTTTGTTGCACCTGATGACCCGCTCGCCGCCGGAATGGTGGATGCACTTGAAGCCGAAGGCATCCGTGCGTTTGGCCCGCGCGCCAACGCCGCCATCATCGAGAGCAGCAAGGTGTTCTCCAAGAACCTGATGAAAAAGTACAACATCCCCACTGCAGCCTACGAGGTCTTCTCCGACCCCGCCGCGGCTGTGGATTACATCGAAGCACAGGGCAAGTTCCCGGTCGTCGTCAAGGCGGACGGTCTTGCACTGGGCAAGGGCGTCATCATCGCCGAGGATTTCGAGGCCGCCAAGGCTGCCGTGCATGACATCATGGAAGATAAGGTCTTTGGTGCGTCCGGCAACAACGTGGTCGTCGAGGAATTCCTCACCGGCCCGGAGGTTTCCGTGCTGGCGTTCACCGACGGCAAGTCCCTGCAGCCGATGGTCTCTTCCAAGGACCACAAACGCGCCCTGGACGGCGACAAGGGCCTCAACACCGGCGGCATGGGCACCATCAGCCCGAACCCGTACTACACCGACGATATTGCTGCCGTGTGCATGGAGACCATCTTCCTGCCCACCATCCGTGCGATGCAGGCAGAGGGCAGACCGTTTAAGGGCTGCCTGTACTTCGGCCTCATGCTCACCCCGAACGGCCCGAAGGTCATTGAGTACAATGCCCGCTTCGGCGACCCGGAGACCCAGGTCGTGCTGCCGCGCCTCGTCACCGATTTTGTCGACGTGATCGACGCCGTCATCGACGAGAAGCTCGACACCCTCAACATCGAGTGGAGCAAGGATGCCTGCGCCTGTGTCGTTATGGCCAGCGGCGGCTATCCGCAGTCCTACCCGAAGGGCATCGAGATCACCGGCCTGGACGAAAACGGTCAGGCGGAAGGCGTGACCGTCTACCACGCCGGTTCCAAGCTCACCGACGGTAAGCTCGTCACGAACGGTGGCCGCGTGCTGGGCATCACCGCTAAGGCGGAGACGCTGGACGCAGCCCTCGAAAAGGCTTACAAGGCCGTGGAGACCATCCACTTCGACGGCGCACACTACCGCCGCGACATCGGCCGCACGAAATAAATTACAGCAAAGCAAAAGATCCGACGCACCGGGCTGACCGGGAACGTCGGATCTTTTTTGTTGTCAGTTTTATTCAGCCTTGAAATACTTCACGATGCTTTCGCCGTCGTCGTAGATCTGCTCAGTCAGGTTGATGCCTGCATACATGAGCAGCGCGCCGGAGTAGACCTCGCCGGTGGCGGTATCGGTGTACATCTTGTTCGGGTCAAGACCGCGGAGCTTCAGCATGAAATAGGCAGTTTCCGGGCGGCGCATGATGACGGAAGTCACGAGCGCTTCCTGCTTGTCCGGGGAAACGAACTGCCATGCACAGCGGAAATGATCTTCCGTCGGGGCGATCAGGCGGTACAGGTCGCCCTCGCGGATCAGCTTGTTGTACTTGCGGTAGTCTGCGATCTGCGCGCGAACCTGCTCTTTTTCGTCCTCGGTCAGCTTTCTGGGGTCGAGCTCGTAGCCGAAGGTACCGCACATCGCCACATTGGCGCGGGTGGAGAGCGGCGTGCGCGGGCGCGCTGCCACGTGGGCGCCAAAGGTGGAAACCGGGTAGCACATCGAGGAGCCGAACTGAATCGTCAGGCGCTCAATGGCGTCGGTGTTGTCGCTGCACCAGATCTGCGGGGAGTAGTACAGCATACCCGGATCAAAACGGCCGCCGCCGCCGGAGCAGTTTTCAAAGAGAATGTGCGGGAACGCGGTGACGAAACGGTTCATCAGATCATAGGTGCCCAGCACGAAGCGGTGCATGATCTCCTTCTGGCGGTTCGCCGGCAGCAGCGCAGAGCCGGCTTCGGTCAGGTTGCGGTTGAAGTCCCACTTCACGTAGTCGATCTTGTTGTTTGCGAGTACGGCGCTCATCTGGTTGAAGATGTTGTCGCGTACATCCTCGCGGGACATATCCAGCACATACTGCAGACGGGCGGGGGAATTCTCGCGGCCCTTCACGTGGAGGCACCAGTCGGGGTGCGCACGGTAGAGATCGCTGTCCGGGGAGATCATTTCCGGCTCGTACCAAATGCCGAATTTGAGGCCTTCGGCGTTGACGCGCTCGATGAGCTTGGAAAGACCACCCTTAAGCTTCTTTTCATTCACGTACCAGTCGCCGAGGGAGCAGTTATCGAGATTGCGCACACCGAACCAGCCGTCGTCCATAACGAGCATATCCACGCCCATCTTTGCAGCTTCGTGTGCGAACGCGACGAGCTTGTCGTCGTCAAAATCAAAGTAAGCGGCTTCCCAGCTGTTGATGAGGACCGGACGCTCTACATCGCGCCACGGGCTCTTGATGAGATGCTTCATGTAGGTGCGGTGGAAGATGCGGCTCATTTCGCCGACGCCCTTATCGGTGAAAACCATCACGGCTTCCGGGCTGGTGAAGCTTTCACCCGGCTCCAGATGCCAGTTGAAATCGGTGGGGTTGATGCCGGCGAGGACACGGGCGGTGTTGCGTGCATCCACCTCGATGTCGATCGCGAAATTGCCGCTGTAGATCAGGTTGATGCCGTAAACCGGGCCGTTTTCCTCGGTGGTGCCGTGCTGCTTGAGGGCCACAAACGGGTTGTGGTTGTGGGAGGAGGAGCCGCGCTTGCTCTGGATGGACTGCATGCCGTGTGCGAGCGGACGCTCTGTGACGGTGCGCTCCTTGAACCACTGGCCGTACAGATGGACCATGTCATAGTCCATGCCGGGCAGTTCGAGGCAGGTGCTGTATACACGCTCCAGATCCATGGGATACTGGGAATCATTTTCTACAACCACGCTGCGGGTCATGACCGGCAGCTGCAGATAAACGGTGTAATACAGCTTCACCACGGCGCCGGTGGTGTGGTCACGCGCGGTAATCTCCAGCGTTTCGGTGTCGCCGGCTTCACTGCGCAGGGAGGGCAGGCCGCAGAGCGCGGGCTTCTCCGTGAGAATGCGGTGGGAAACATAGCGGATATCGGTGGAGATGTCACCGTTCACGTTGCGGATCTGCAGCGCGGAGATGCGGAAATCACCGGTGCCGTTGCAGGAGTACTCACTCGGGGTGATGTCCGGAGAGTACGGTGTGTTTACATAATTCGGGTAGTTCGGATGGAAGGATGCGAAGCCACCGCGGAACAGCATGGGCAGCAGATTGTTGTCCGGCAGATAGGGGCCGTAATACAGGTGGAAGAGGTAACCGGCCTCGTGCACAGCCAGTGCATAGGTGGTGTCCGATGTATCGAGCTTGAATATTTTTTTCGATGCGTCAAAAGAAATGGCCATAAAATCAATTTCCTTTCGTTTTTTGGGGAATCCCCGATGGTTTCATTATACTGGTTTCCGGAACTGTCCGCAATATGAATTTGTTGTATTCCGTTGCGGTTTTGTGCAAAAAAAGGAAAGCCCCTGAAAGGAGGCTTTCCCAGAGAAGTTATTTGGTCCTGATCGAAACCGGTGCGCAGAACGGGGAATCGATGGTCCCGTCGGCGCTGATAGCACGCACCTTGTAGTAATAGGTTTTTCCGGAGCTTGCGGAAGGGTTCTGGTAATACGTGCCGGTTGTGGGGGACATCTTCGAATAGGTCCCGGATTTGCTCGTGGCACGATAGATCTCGTACTGCACGGCGCCGTCCACCGCGTTCCAGTCGAGGCGGGGCTTTCCAGCGTCGGTCAGAGAAATCCTGACCTTGGGGGTTTCCAGAATGCGTTTGCCGGAGACAGGCGCGGAGAAGGCGGATTTTGCGGCAGCGTTGTCGCAGACCGCGTTCACCTTGTAGTAGTAGGTTTTGCTGAATTCAATGGAAGTATTCTGGTAGACCGTGGAGGTGTGCGTACGGAGCTTGGCATAGGTGCCGTCCGGCGCATCTGCGCGGTAGATCTCGTAACCCGTAGCACCGGATACGGCTTCCCATTTCAACTGGATCCGCCCCGCGGCTGTATTGGTCAGCGTGACCTTCGGCTGGGCCGGACAGCAGGTTTTCGACACCGTATGGTACGCGGAAACCGTTCCGTCCTTTGCCACGGCACGCACGCGGTAATAATAGGTAATACCCGGCGTGATGGACACGCTGGTGTAGGCGGTTCCGGTCGTCGGGCTCATTTTGCTGTAGGGACCGTCCGGGTTCGTCGCGCGGTAGATCTCATATTTTGCAGCACCGTTCACGGCTTTCCACGTCAGTTTGATCTTGCCGGTGGCGGGGATGTTCTCTGCGGTCACATAGGGCGCTGCCAGTTGGCTGTTGCCAGAAACCGGAGCGGAAAAGGCGGAGGCCGTAACGCCGTCTGCGCACACGGCGCGCACTTTATAGAAATATGTGCCGCCGGACTGGGGATCGACATTAGTGCAGGAAGTGCCGCTTGTGGAGGTGATTTTCGTGTACGGGCCGGACTGGCTGTCCGCACGGTAGATCTCATACTGTGCAGCGCCTTCCACGTCGGCCCAGGTCAGTCGGATCCTTCCATCCGCTGTGTTGGAAATGGTCACCTGCGGCTGGGCGGGGGCGCAGGCAATGGAAACCGGTGTGCTGAAGGCAGAGGTGCTGCCATCCGCGTAGACGGCCCGAACCTGATAAAAATAGGTCTGACCCGTTGTGACGGAAGAATTCTGATACTGAACGGTGGAATGGCTGCGCAGTTTGACGTAGGGACCGTTTTCTGCGTCGGCGCGGAAGATCTCATATTCCTTAGCTTCGGGGAGGGGGTACCACTTGAGCTGGATTTTGCCCGTGGAAGCGGCGTTGAAGGCCGTGACCGTGGGCGTCTTAGTCAGGGCTTCCAGATATTCCTCCAGCGTCAGCCCGGTCTCGTGCATGATCTTCGCCACGGCATGGCCGACATAGCGGTAATGCCAGGGCTCGTAGATGATGCCGGTGATCGCGGTTTTATCTTCCGGATACCGCAGGGTGAAGCCGTATTTCCAGCAGTTGTTCATCAGCCATTTTTGGGTGGGGCGCTTGGCCTGAGAAGCCGTGAGGCTCTGATAGTTCGCGTCTACAATATCTAAGGCCAGACCGAGCTGGTGCTCGCTGGTGCCGGGGATCGCCACAGAGGTGGCTGCTTTCTTTTTGGCCTCGGCGAGGCTGTAACCTTCATTGCGCAGGCTGTTGACCTTTCGGTTATACAGGGATTCCTGCTGCGCCTGTGTACGGTATGCGGAAATGATCAGTGGTGAATAGCCGGCGGCTTTGCAGTCCTTCATCATCTGGGTCAGGTCGGCGTAGCAGCGTTCGTCCACCTTGTAACTGCCGGACACAGTCTTCAGCGTGACGGAATAATCCTTCGGCAGCGCGTTCCACGGGTTGACAAGGATGATCTGCCACGATTCGATCTTTGTCACCGACGCAGCGGAAACCGATGCGGAGCACAGACCGGTCAAAAAAAGGCAGATGCACAGCATAAAAATGCAGATGCGGCGTTTGTTCATACGGATCACCATCCCGGCAAAAATCAGCGGTATAACCGCAAAATACAATTTGATTATGACATATCCGTGTGCCTTCGTCAAGCAAAAGCGGGGCAGATACAGAATCTTTATAGAAAAAACTGGTGGATGATTTGACGGAACATGGATAAGTGCATCTTTACTTTTTGGTGATTCTGTAGCATGATCGTTTGAAATATACATGGCGTTTTTTATGCTGTACCGCACAAAAAAGGGAAAGCCGAAAGGGCTTTCCCAGAGAGGGTATACATTCATCCAGTGGCGGCGGTATTCACTGCGGTCACCTGAAGGGTTGGCGGCTTATAAGTACAGGAGACGATATCACTGAAGGCAGAAACCGCGCCGTCTGCAGATACTGCGCGCACCTTGTAGTAATATTTGACACCGGGAGTGATCGAAGTACTGGAATACGTTGTTCTTGCGGTCGGCGTTATTTTATAGTATTTGCTGTACTTATCGGTAGAACGGAAAATTTCATACCAGGAGGCATGCCTTACAGGGTTCCAGGTCAGTGTGATTTTGCCTGCATCCACATGGTTTGCAGCAGTGACCTTTGGCGCAGACGGCATATTGTAATCGGTTTCGTCTATCTTGATCAGGATGTATTTGGCAGAATCAATATCCGTATAGTGAGGACTGGGGATGATCTGATTCGTCGTATTGCCCTGCTGATCGGTGATGCCGGTCTTCTCAAAAGAGGCTTGGTGCCAAACAAGATTTTCGGAAGGCGTATTTCCCCAGAAAAAGGCAAGATGGTTATCTTCTGTGCCACTTAGCAGCCAACCTTGATTGATGTAATAGAGGATCAGGTCCCCTTTCGCTGCTTTCCCGGCTTCCAGCAGATCTTCCATGGAACTATAGGCGTAGCAGATCAAATCCCCGTGATCTGCCCAAAGATAATAATTGGACGCGGCGGAAAGTATACTGTATGGCCGTCCGCTGTTCCAGTCAAAATATCTGGCCTCCGTAATGGTCTTGATGACATCCTCGGCGTTAAGTCCACATTTGCGTAGCACATAGGAGACGAAACCGGCGCAATTCATTCCGACTTTGCCGTTATAGGACGAATCACCGGAGGGGGATTGCCAATCACCGCTGTGATAGGGTGTGTTCAGATAAAATTTGTCATGCTCATGCGCTTGTAATTCCTGAATCAGCTTGGAGCGAGTGATCGTTCCGTAGTCGGCAATATACTTGGTGCCGCCGGAAAGGTCTTTCTTCATGTTGGAAAGTGCGATGTCCGTATAGACGGAAATATCAGCTGTGTGTACTTCCGCCGCAAAAGCAGCAGGCGCGTGCAGCAGACATACTGTAACCAATAAAGATAATAAGAAAAACGCAGATATTCTTTTCTGTTTCATATTTGTTTCCTTCCTTCACGAGAGTGCTTCTTCTGTTACTCTGTATAACGTTGGGAAGGAAAGAAAACTGACAGAATTCCAATTTTCTGCGAAGCCCCTTTCAGGCAAAGCCGGAACTTTGTGTTGGCAATATGCAGCAGAATTATGACATATCCGTGCACCTTCGTCAAGTGAAAGCGGGGCAGGTACTGGATCTGTATAGAAAAAAAACGGTGGATGTTTTGACGGAATGCGGATAAGTTCATCTTTACTTTTTGGTGATTCTGTAGTATAATGATTCCAAATATAAAAGACGGCGGTCGTGTAGTGCCGTCAAAAACTTCAGGAGGAAATTACCATGGCAAAAATTATCGGCAAAGCTCTTCCAAATATGCCCTGGCAGGACAAGCCCCAGGGTTACGAGAAGCCGGTCTGGCGTTATGACCACAACCCGATTATTCCCCGTGATCTGATCCCGACATCTAACAGCATTTTCAACTCCGCAGTCGTTCCGTTTGAGGGCGCATATGCGGGTGTTTTCCGCTGCGACAGCCGTGCACTCGAGATGGACATCTTCGCAGGTTTCTCCGAAGACGGCATCAACTGGAAGATCAACCATGATCCGATCGTCTTCGAGCCGGCTCCCGGCTGCGACCCGGTCGTCACAGAGAAGGTTTACCGCTATGACCCGCGTGTCTGCCTGATCGAGGACAAGTATGTCATCACATGGTGCAACGGCTACCACGGCCCGACCATCGGTGTTGGCTACACCTACGACTTCAAGACCTTCTATCAGTGTGAAAACGCATATCTGCCGTACAACCGCAACGGCGTTATGTTCCCGAGAAAGATCGGCAATAACTACGCCATGCTGAGCCGTCCGTCCGATACCGGCCACACCCCGTTCGGCGATATCTTCTACAGCGAAAGCCCGGATATGACATACTGGGGCAAGCACCGCTTCGTATTCGGTACCGGCACAAGCGCAGGTTGGGACTCCAAGAAGGTAGGCCCGGGCCCGACACCGATCGAGACCGACGAAGGCTGGCTGATGATCTATCACGGTGTTCTGAATTCCTGCAACGGTTTCGTGTATCGCTTCGGCGTCTCCCTGCTTGACATTGACAAGCCGTGGATCGTGAAGGAGAGAGGCTGGTTCTATGTCTTCGGACCGGAAAAGGATTACGAGCTTGCCGGCGACGTGCCAAACGTCACCTTCCCGTGCGCAACCCTGACCGACGCCGACACCGGCCGCATCGCCATCTACTACGGCGCTGCCGATACCGTCACCGGCCTGGCATTCACCACCGTGGATGAACTGCTCACCTACATGAGAAAGTATCCGAACCCGCACTTCGGCAAGTAATTTGCTTATTAAACAAACTGAGAGGCGCAGCAAATAGCTGCGCCTCTTTTGTGCTTTATTCAAGATGGGGTTCCATACCGGATGCCCGGGAATGCTGCTGCCCGGAAAGGATCTTCCAGAAGACCAGGCAGATCAAAGTACCGAGCATACCGAGTGCCGCCAGCATCATCGAGGCGCCCGAACCCTTGCCGCTGCCGAACAGATTTGTCAGCAGGCTGCCCGCGGACTGCGCCGCCATCAGCGGCTCAAACACGGTGTCCGTCATCCACCCGCCGAGGAAATATCCGAGCGGGATCGTGAAAAACTGCAGCGTGTTGCGGCAGGAGAAGACCCGTCCCTGCATCTCTGCGGGAATCCCCGTGCGCAGGATCACATCGAGATTCGCGTTCATCACGGGGATCACGATCCAGCCGCACACCTGCGCCACGCACCACAGCACCGGTGTGTGCGTGAACGCCAGAATGAAGTTCTCCGTGCCCAGCGAGATCAGCAGTGTGATGCAGATCGCCCGCACGCGGTTTTTCGGCGCCGGCATCAGCGTGACGAACACGCTGCCCACCAGTGTGGCAATGCCCGCCGCGGATTGTACGGCGCCCAAAACAAGCTCACCGCCGTTTTCGCGGGGCAGGATCATCGCCGGCAGTGTCGCATTGAACGCGGAGGCCACCAGATTGACGCCGGCCAAAAACAGAATCAGCGTGAGGATCAGCCGGTTGCGGTTCAGGAAGGCAAGACCTGCCCGTGCTGCCTGCAAAAGCGGTTCCTTTTTGGCGGCTGCGGTCGTTTCCGGAATGCGAATAAACACCAGCAACACCAGAAAAGCGACCGTGAACGTGAGCAGATCAAACGCGATCACGGCATCCATGCCCCAAAAGGAGAGCACTGCGGTGGCAAGCACCGGCGTCAGGATCGTGACGAGCGAATTCGAGAAGCTGCGCAGCCCGCTCGTGCGCTGAAAATGTTTCTCCGGTGTGATCAGCGTCATGGAGACGTCACTTGCCGGCTGCTGCACCGTGTTCATCAGGCCGTTCACCGCGTTGAGCATATACATATGCCACGGCATCAAAGTGTCCGTACGCAGCAGGAGGAAAACGGTCACCGTGCAGGCTGCCGCCAGCACATCACAGGTGAGCATCACCTTCTTGCGGTTCCAGCGGTCGCTCAATGCACCGGCAAAGATGCTCATCAGCACATACGGCGCATAGGAGCAGATGGAAAGCAGCGCCGTCTGCAGCGCGGAGCCGGTCTTTTCATATAAGTAGATGACCAGCGCGAAATTCGTCATGGCGCTGCCCAGCTGAGAAAGTGACTGGGTGCTCCAGAGTAAAATAAAGGTTTTCAGTTCTTTCAGAATTTGTTTCATAGTAAATCAGCCTCGCAGATATAGTAATATATCGAAATGCAAAGCCGTGAACGTCGAGAGGGATCTCCATACAGCCCGTTCAGACTCTGCATGGAGCGGCTGCAATGCAGGACGGCAGCCGTATATTGTTCTGCACGCGCACGTGCATCACCCTTTCTTTGAATATGCTTCGGCACAAAAGGCCGTGCTCAGTATAGCATATCCCGGCTATATTTGCAAGGGGACGAGAATTCCCCGTTGCAAAATGTCCGCAGATTTGCTATAATAAACCAATATCTTCTGCCCGTACAGAATTGGAGGCATCCCCATGTTGACGATCCCGGAAAACTACACCCCCGGTCTTGGCTTATATGAGA
>JAFQWC010000116.1 GCA_017407665.1 Clostridia bacterium
CACAAGCTGCTGTACGAAGGAATGGTCGGTTGTAATCTGCTTAACGCCCAGTGTGTTTTTCAGATAGCAGCGGCTGTCACCGGCGTGGATCACGTGCAGTGCTCCGCCGCATGCCACGGCAGCCACCACGGTTGTGCCCATACCGTGCAGATACGGCTCTGCTTCGGCACGGTCCAGCACGGCTGTATTGGCCTTCTGCACAGCTTCCAGCATCATGCTGTGCACCGCCTCCTCTTCCATGCCCGGTGTGTATGTGCTTTCCAACACCTCCACAATGGTATCGCAGGCCAAACGGCTGGCGATCTGCCCGCCGTTCACACCGCCCATACCGTCGCAGACAACGGTCCATGCAGCGTTGTCTGCAAACGCACCGCTGCTGCATGTATCCTGATTTGAGGACCGCATTTTTCCGATGTCGGTTTTACTTACAGCGTACATTACAGTGTACCTCCTTGTTCATTGCGTCTGCGCAGCTGACCGCACGACGCTTCAATATCCGATCCGAGCGTACGCCGGACCGTAGCGGTGATCCCTTTTCTTTCGAGGATCGCCGAAAATTTTCTCAGTCTGTCTTCCCCGCTCTTGCGGTAACCCGTTCCGGTCACATCGTTGACGGGGATAAGATTCACATGGGCAATGATCCCATGCAGGCGGGATGCCAGCTCGAACGCGCAGGCATCTGTATCGTTTACACCGCTGATCATCGCATATTCAAACGAAATGCGGCGTCCGGTCACGGTGGAATAGTAGCGGCAGCTTTTCAAAAGCTCTTCCACGTTCCACTTGCGGTTGACCGGCATCGTGCGGCTGCGGATCGCGTCGTTCGGTGCGTGCAGCGAAACGGAAAGCGTCAGCTGCAGTTTGCGGTCCGCCAGATCATAGATCTTATCCACAAGGCCGCAGGTGGACAGCGAAATATGCCGCATACCGATATTAAGCCCATTTTCTGACGAAACAAGCTCCAAAAACCTTAATACATTCTGATAATTATCCAGCGGTTCGCCCATGCCCATGAGCACCACATTGGAGATGCGCTCGCCGATGTCCCGCTGGGCGGTCTGGATCTCCGCCAGCATTTCGCTGGGCAGAAGATCGCGCGCAAAGCCGCTCTTGCCCGTGGCACAGAATGTGCAGCCCATTTTGCAGCCCACCTGTGTGGAAATGCAGATGGAATAGCCGTGCTTATATTTCATCACGACGGACTCGATCGTCTCACCGTCGTTGAGACGGAACAGGTACTTCACCGTGCCGTCCAGCTTAGAGACGCGCTTGATCGCGATCTCCGTGTTGCGGATCTCAAAATCCTCCGCCAGTTTCAGGCGCAGATCTTTGGAGAGATCCGTCATTTCATCAAAGGAGGTGACGCCGCGCTGCTGCAGCCATCGGAAAACCTGTGCAGCCCGGAACTTTGGCAAACCGCGCTCCAAAAGCAAAGCCTGCAGCTCATCCGGCATTAGGGAACGAATATCGATTTTTCCCAACGGGGGTCACTCCTTTCTCTCTTTCTTCTCACTTTTTCGAAAGCCCGCCGCAAAGAAACCATCGCCGCCGAAATCCATCGGCATCATGGTCAGCATATGCGCCGGCTCATTTTCTATGCGGTGTTTTATGCCGCTAAGCGGCAAAATATACGGCTCAAATGCCGGGTGGCTCTTGAGAAACGCCTCGACGACATCCCGGTTTTCCGCCTGATTCAGAGTGCAGGTGGAATAAAACAGCAGGCCGCCGGGACGAACCAGCTCTGCGGACCGGGATAAGATCTGCAGCTGCAGCTTCGGTAGGTCCTTAAAACTCTCCGGCTTTTTATAGCGGATCTCCGGCTTGCGGCGGATCACACCGAGGCCGGAACAGGGCACATCGCACAGCACACGGTCGTACTGCTTCTCGCAGGGACCGACGGCTGCGTCGCGCACATTCGCGGAAACGATGGAAAGTCCAAGGCGTTCGGCACCCTTTCGGATCAGATTAACCCGGCCCTTATAGAGGTCGAACGCATCAAGCGTACCGCGGTTTCCCATGCGCTCCGCCAGTGTAAAGCTCTTGCCGCCGGGTGCCGCACAGACGTCCGCGACGGACTCGCCGGGCTGCGGATCGACAAGGCTGCACAAAAGCTGGGATGACAGATCCTGCACATGGAAATATCCCTCTGCAAAACCGGGCAGCGCCGTGGGGTCTCCCGCACCGCTGAGACGCAGGGCATCCGGCAGGATCTCCACCGGCTCCGCGGTTTCCGGCGGAAGCTGCATAAGCAGCGCCGCTTTGGTCGTTTTTGTATTGTTTATGCGGATGAAGGTCTCCGCGCGCTGAGACATAGCCTCCAGCAACAAACCGCAGACGGCCTCGCCGTAATCTTTTTTCCACAGATCAATGACTGCCTGCGGAATGTTCCAGCGCACACTTTCGTCCTGCGGCGGTGAAACTGCCTCCCTGCCGCGCAGAAAGCCGCGCAGCACACCGTTCACAAATCCCTTGTACCGGCCGCGCTGATATTCGGCAGCGCAGTTGACCGCTTCATTTACGGCGGCGGATTCCGGGATCTTATCCAAGTACAGCACCTGATACACAGCGATGCGCAGGATATTCAGCACCGTTTCGTCGAGCTTCTGCTTCGGTTTCTGCAGGAATTTCCGGATGTAGTAATCCAGCGTCATCCGTTTTTCGAGCACGCCGTAGAACAGCGCGGAAGCCAGCGCCGCATCGCGGGGCTCCAGCCCGGCGGCACGGATGGCCTTGTCGATCACGATATTCGAATAACCTTCATTCTGCGTGACATCGTTGAGTGCCGCCAGAGCGGTCTTTCGGGAGGAATTTGCCATAAATTCACTGAACCTTTGTATCTTTCTGCAGCGGATGACCGCGGAGGTAATCGCTGCCGCGCATACGCTTGCCGTTTTCGGGCTGGATCTCCGTCAGCTGCACGGCGTTTTCGCCGCAGAAGACGGTCATCTCGCCGTTGAGGTTCGCCACCACGCCGGGTTCACCCTGCGCAGAAACGACCTGTGTTCTGAAGATTTTCATACGCTTGCCGTCCACCGTGCAGAAGGCTGCCGGCCACGGATTGAGGCCGCGCACCTGATTGTGGATGGCCTGTGCAGGCTTTGTCCAATCGATCGCACCCATTTCCTTGCTGATCATGGACGCGTGCGTCGCCTGGGATTCATCCTGCGGCTCGGGCACGATGGTATCGAGCTTTTCGATGGTGTCAATGAGAAGCTCGGCGCCGAGGACCATCAGGCGGTCGAACAGCTCGCCGGAGGTCTCGTTTTCGCCGATGGCGGTTTCTGCTTTCGAGAGCATATCGCCGGTATCCACGCCCTCGCCCATCTGCTGGATGGTCACGCCGGTGACGGCATCGCCGTTGAGCACCGCCCACTGGATCGGTGCAGCGCCGCGGTACTTCGGCAGAAGGGAACCGTGCACATTGATGCAGCCCCTCGGCGGGATGTTCAGCACATCCACCGGCAGGATCTTGCCGTACGCCGCGACGACAATGAGCTCCGGCTGCAGCACACGCAGCTCTTCGATCGCCTCGGGTTTGCGCAGGCTTACAGGCTGATACACGGGAATATTATGCTTTAACGCCAGCTCCTTGACCGGCGGCGGGAGCAGCTTGTGGCCGCGTCCCTTCGGTTTATCCGGCTGGCAGTAGACGGCAATCACGTCATGCCCAGCCTTCAGAAGGGCTTCCAGACTCGGCACCGCGAAGTCCGGCGTGCCCATAAATACGATTCTCATTATTCGGCCTCCAGTTCCTCCGGATCCACCATGCGGTACGCACGGGAGACGAAGCAGACGCCGTTCAGGTGGTCGATCTCATGGCAGAACGCGCGGGCCAGAAGCTCGGAACCGGAAAGCTCGAAGGTCTTGCCGTTTCTATCCTGTGCGCGAACGGTCACGTGCATCGGGCGCTTCACCATGCCCCACTGATTCGGGAAGGACAGGCAGCCCTCGGCGCCGTCCTGCTCACCGGACTGCGCGATGATCTCCGGGTTGATGAGCTCAATGCGGCCCTCGCCGACATCGATGACGACGATGCGGCGCAGCAGACCGACCTGCGGCGCGGCGAGGCCAACGCCGTTTGCCATATTCATGGTGTCGTACATATCATCCAGCAAAGTCCAGAGCTTTGCATCGAATTTCTCCACCGGACGGCACATTTTGAGAAGCACATCGTCTCCGGTCTTTACAATATTTCTGATCGCCATAAAAACGGCTCCTTTCTGTTACAGGATCATATCCGGGTTGGGGTCGGCATAGGCCGTCACGGCAGCAAAACGCTTTTCGGCGGAAAACGCCGCCAGCAGCGCCTCGATCACTTCCCGGAACTCCCTGGAATTTTTATATTTCATGATAATTTTATACCGATATTTGCCGCCCATACGGGATACCGACGCCGCCGAAGGGCGCAGCAGCCGGAGAGGCAGATTCGGGTGTTCCCGGCTGAAGGTCTCACGCAGCTTTGCGGAGAAAAACTCCGCCGCTTCACAGACTGTGGTTTCTTTTTCACCCACAAAGCCGATCTGCAGGATATCCGAGAACGGCGGGTAAAGCATCGCCCGGCGGAAACGGATCTCCGAATCAAAGAAACGGGCGTAGTCCTGCGCCGCCGCAAGATGCAGATACGGATTTTCGGGAACATGGGTCTGGATCAGCGCTGTACCGCGGAACCGCCCGCGGCCCGCACGGCCCACCACCTGCGTGAGCAGATCGAATGTACGCTCGTTGCTGCGGTAATCGTCGCTGTAGAGGGACTGATCCGCCGAAAGCACGCCGACCAGCGTGACGTTTTCAAAATCGAGCCCTTTGGCCACCATCTGCGTACCGACCATGATGTCGTACTCTCCGGCCGAAAACGCAGCGAGCTTTTTTTCCAGCGCGTACTTATTCGCCGTGGTATCGGTATCGAGACGCAGAATGCGGGCTTCCGGAAAAGCCTCCCGCAGCTGATCCTCCGCTTTCTGCGTGCCGCCGCCGGAGAAGGTAATCTCCGCACCGCCGCAGGCCGTACAACGGGTGTGCGCCGGCTCGGAATGGCCGCAGTAATGGCACATCAGGCGGTTATTCGCCGCGTGATACGTCAGCGAGATGGAACAGTTCGGGCAGGTCAGCACGGTCTTGCAGTTCCTGCAGACCGCATACGTATGGTATCCGCGGCGGTTAAGCAGCAGAATGGACTGCCTGCCCTCCCTCAGATTTTCCGAGACCGCCCGTGCCAGCGCCATGCTGATGAGCGGTTTGCCGCGGTAAAGATCTTCGTTATTCATATCCACAAGCCGAACTTCCGGCACAATGGCTTCACCGTAACGGTTCAGAAGCGCGTGGTAATGGTATTTTCCGCTTTTCGCCATGAAATACGATTCCACGGACGGGGTTGCGGAACACAAAAGACAATAGGCTTTGTTGTGATTTGCACGGAATTTTGCGACTTCCCGGGCATGATAGCGCGGGCTGCTTTCGGACTTATAGGTGCTTTCCTGCTCTTCATCCATCACGATGAGACCCAGATTCTGCACCGGCGCAAAAACGGCCGAACGCGTACCGACGACGATCTTCGCCTGTC
>JAFQWC010000117.1 GCA_017407665.1 Clostridia bacterium
CTGAATGTCGGCGTTCATCGCCTGACCGGTCATGACGGCGTAGTTGTTCTCCGCGCAGAACAGCATGGAGATCCAGTCCTGTTCCTCGTTTGCGCCGATGGAGCCCTCGCCGCTTGTGATGCTGTCTCCGATGAACTCGAGCTTCATGGGACGTGCCGGCACCGGTTCAAAGCTGCCGTCGGTCTCCAGCGCACAGATCTGCAGGAGGCTGTCCGCATCCGCGGAATACGCCTGCGTGTCCTTGAGGATCTGCACGTTCTTCACGACATCCGGGTTCATGCTCCGGAACACGCACACCCGTTGTGTGCCTTTTTCCGCCATGCGACGGGACACGAATTCGCCGTTGACCACAAAGCTGTACCACGGCTCATGTACGGACCAATCGGCGCGGATCTCCACCCAGAGCTCGGCCGCGCGAACCTGCACCTCCAGACCGGAGGCGGTCCAGAACAGCGTTAAGGGATCGGTCTCCCCACCGGTGCGGCCGTGCACCAGATGGGGGACCTGAGAAATCAGATAACGGTTCATTCTGCCTTCTTGGCCTCGGCCAGTTCCTTCTTGTAGAGGTACTTGTCGACGTCTGCCTTGATGTTGTCCGGGATGGTCTTCGCGATCGGGAATACGACGGCGTTGATCACAGCCTCGGCAAACGCCAGGACGATCTCGGTGGTCTTGCCCAGCGCCTCAGCGGAGAGGAAGAACATGGTATCGTGGCGGTTGTGAATGAAGGAAGCACCCTGTGTGCCGAAACGGCAGAAGTTGATGCCCGGCACGCCCGCGTTGGCAAACGGAACGGAGTCGGAGGAATAGATGCTCTGCTTGACCTTGGCGGAGAGGCCGTTGATCTTCAGGAGATAATCGGTGAAGTGCACGAGGTCTTCGCCGGCCATGACCATGGCCACATCGGAGCCGAGGACCGGGCCGCCCACGTCGACGTTGATCATGAGGATGTGACGATCGAGCTCGTCTGCATGGTCACGCACAAAGGCATGGCTGCCGCACAGGCCGATCTCCTCGCTGCCGTACCAGCAGAACTTCACGGTGCGCTTCGGCGGGTTTTCCATAAAGTAGCGGGCGATCTCCATGTTGATGACGGAGCCGGCGCCGTTGTCGAACACACCCTTGGAGAACTCGACGGAGTCAAAGTGTGCGCCGAAGGAGATGATCTCTTCCGGATGCTCGGTGCCCTTGATCTCGGCGATCACGTTGTGGGAGGTGAGCATGACGTTTTCGTTCTTAACAAAAATTCTGGCCTTTGCAGCGCCGTTTGCGACGATGTCCATGGCGTCTGCCACGCGGAGCATCACAGCCGGCACATTGCCGAATGCGCGCAGAGCATCGCGGAGCTTGCGCTGGTGCAGATCGCTTTCCTCCGGCTTATCGAGGAGGGAACCGTCCATGGTGACGATGGCGGCAACGCCGGCCTGCATCAGGGTTCTGTACAGCGGCACGCGGAGGAAGCCGTTGACGAGAACGATCTTGCCCTTGGCATTGACGAGGTCCACCGGATCGCCGTCCTGCACATAGAGGAAATCGGCAACGAGGCCCTCGGCCGGGGTGTTCTCGCAGCACTGGTAGCCGCGCACGGTGTACTTCTTCTGGAACGGCTCCAGAATTTCGAACTCGGCTTCGATGGTGGCCATTTCGAGGTCGAACGGCTCGATTGCAGCGCTGAGGCCGAAGCTCTCGCATTCTGCCTTGAGGATCTCTGCGGCCTTGAGCTCTTCCGGTGTGCCGCCCATACGGGTGAAACCGATTTTATCGAGCAGAGCAAATGCTCTCTCTGCATCGTACTTTTTCATTGTTATTACTTCCTTTCAGAACCTTGCGGTGAGCTATATACAGCGGATATCCGCCGCGCGGGGCGACGGATATCCGATTCTGCATCGAATGAAATTACAGATTAAACTGCTGTGTGCAGACCAGACGGATCTCTTCGATATCCATACCGGTCTGGCCGAAGTACAGCTTGAGGTAGTTGGAGCCGCCCCACAGGACGCCGATCTCCTGCTCCACTTCGATGACTTCGCCGTTTGTGCCGTTGATCATGATCATACCGCGCAGGCCGCCGTCGATGAAGATGGACATCGGGATCTGTGCCACTTCGCCGGCATTCGACTTGACGCGGACCACCATCTTGTACTTACCGAACTTCTTATAGGTGAGGCCGAACAGGGTGGATGCACCCTTCTCGGTGTTGAGCTTGGAGATATCCAGCGGGTCGCCTTCGTCGATCACCTGATAGGCGACGTCGAAATCGACGTAATCTTCGCTGGTGGTGTCCTCTGCGGCTTCGCGCTCTTCGTCGCTCATTCTGCCGAGGGAACGCTCCATAACGGGAGACTTCATGATGGCCTTGCAGATGTTCTTTGCGGCACGGACCAGTGCATCGCGGCTGAGGCGGCCGTCTGCGAGAGCTTCCGGCATATTGTCGCCGGCGCTGTTGGAAGCCGCATCGGCCACAACCATGTACAGGTCGTTCTGTGCGCGAATCATGGCTGCCACGTTGGAACGCATGCCTTCTTCGCCTTCGTCGTTGCCCTTTGCCCACCAGTCGGTCATGACGGCGCCGTCAAAGCCCCATTCCTTGCGCAGGAGGGAGGTGAGCAGGTCGTAGTTGCTGGCGGTCCAGATGCCGTTCAGTGCGCCGTAGGTGGACATCACGAAGTAGGCGCCGCCTTCCTTCACGGCCATCTCGAATGCGGGCAGATAAATTTCACGCAGGGCGCGCTCGGAGAGGATGGAATCGATCTCGGTGCGCTTATATTCCTGGTTGTTGCAGGCAAAATGCTTCACGGTGCCGGTGGTGCCCCAGCGCTGCATACCCTTGAGCTGGGCGGCTGCCATCTTGCCGGTGAGCAGCGGATCTTCGGAGAAATACTCGAAGTTTCTGCCGTTCATGGGATTTCTGTGGATGTTGAGGCCCGGGCCGAGGAGGGTATCGACGCGGTTCTTTCTCAGCTCCAGACCCTGCATGGCGAAGAGCTCCTCGTTGATGTCTTCATTGAAGGTGCAGGCCAGCAGTGTGCCGTTCGGCAGGGAGAAGGCCACGGTGCCGCAGTCCATGCGGATGCCGGAGGGGCCGTCGGAGCAGCAGGCGGTGGGAATGCCGAAGTCCAGAAGCTTATCGGTGACGCCGCCCATGGCGCCGCCGGTGCCCGGTGTGACCTTCGGGGAGTTCATGCCCTCGCCGCGGGTAAGGCAGATGAGGTCTTCGTCCGCAATCTGTGCGACGAATTCATCGAGGGAAACTTTGCCGTCAAACACATCGCCGAGCTTGTAGCCCTTGTCGCCGGTGTAGGGCAGGGCGGGCTCGAGCTCTGCGGCGGAGCGTTCCGCCATCACATAGGTGCGCTGCGGTGCGGGCTCCCAGCCGATGGTGTACGCGCCGTTTTCGAGAACGGGCTTCATGCGGTCAAATGCGGTGACCGGGGCGCAGGCTTCTCTCAGCTGCTTTGTGACCACGTCTTCGGCGATCTCAAAGCTGCCGCTGAGGGTGGCGCAGCGGACGCAGCAGCCGGTGTAAATATTGTATGTACCGGCTTCCAGAACATAGGCGGACTTGTGACCGGTCACGCCGCTGTCGTCGTAGGAAGCGAGGTTCTCGAACGGAACCACGATCTCGAGCTCTTCGCTTTCGCCCGGCTCGAGGACGAGGGTCTTCTTGAAGGCGCAGAGGCTTCTTGCGGCCTTGCCCAGCTTGCCCTGCGGTGCTTCGGCGTAAACCTGCACCACGTGCTTGCCGGCATACTCGCCGGTGTTCTTCACAACAAGGATCTCCTTGAACGCCTTGTCGTCGGCCTCAAAAGAAACGACCTCGGTCTCAAAGGTGGTGTAGGAGAGACCGAAACCGAAGGGATACAGCACGCGGTCCTTCGCGAAGGTCTCAAAGTAACGGTAGCCGACGTAAATGTCTTCCTTATAGATGGCCTTTTCCGGGTCACCGAAGCCCTCGGAGGAGGGATAATCCGCGATGTCGATCGCGATGGTGTCGCTCAGCTTGCCGCTGGGGCTGACTGCACCGGTGAGCACGTCCAGCACGCCTGCGCCGCCTTCCTGACCGCCCTGCCATACATACATGACGGCGGCGGGATCATACTTTGCGACCCACTTCATATCGATGATGTTGCCCACGTTGAGCAGCACGATGACGCGCTTGAACGCGCCGGTGACGGCGGTGAGCATCTGCTCCTCGAGTGCGGTGAGCAGGTAGCTGCCCTCTGTGGGGCCGTTGTCCTTATCCTCACCGGCGGTACGGCCGATGATGACGATGGCGGCGTCGGACTCTGCAGCGGCTTCTGCGGCGAGCTCTGCGGAAACCGGCATTTCTTCCTGGCACCACGGCTCCTGTGCCCAGCCCTGACCCTTTTCAAACGGATGCTCCTTGACCCAGTCTCTGTAGACGGTCTCGAGCTTCTCGTTGACGATCACATCCGGGCAGTCCTTGAGGGCATCCAGAATGCCGGTGACGTAACGGGTGTTGACCGCGCCTCCGGAGCCTGTGCCGCTCTTGTAGTAATCAAACTGAATTCTGCCGAACACGGAGACACGCTCGCCCTTTCTGAGCGGCAGTGCCTTGTTGTCGTTTTTCAGGAGTACGCAGCCCTCGGCCACGGTCTGGCGGGCCAGCGCAGCATACTTTTCCCAATCGATCTTGTAAGGATTCATCGTATTCTTCCTTTCCGTTTTATTGAAATAAACTGCTGATTCTATAATAAAGGATTTCTACCTTTCTGGCAAGAGTGCACAGAAAAAAGATTGCGGAAAACTTTTTCTTACAGTTTCCTGAATATCCGGTTCGTTTTCTTGATTTCAGGGCGGGATCCTGTCTATACTGATACCATACCAGAACAAGGAGAAGCGCTATGCCTGCATTCTACGCCCATTACCGCTTTGGCCGGGATGTTCTTTCCGCCCTGCCCGCACATCTGCACCGGCTCTGCACAGAGCACCGCGCGCTGTATGACATCGGCCTGCACGGGCCGGATATCTTTTTCTTTCACCGGCCGCTGATGCCCAATGCCGTCGCCCGCATGGGGCACCGCAGCCATGGGACCTTCGGCGCAGAGTTTCTGCAGCGCGCCGGCAACGTATACGACCGCGCCCCGGACAAGCCGGCTTTTCTCGCTTATTTTTTCGGCTTTCTCTGCCATCTGGCGCTGGATTCCATCTGCCACCCGGAGGTCTACGAGGCGCAGAAATACACCGGTGCCAGTCATACGGCCATTGAGACCGCGCTGGACCGCGCACTGCTCCTTGACGACGGCATCGACCCGCTTTTCCACGATCCCTGCGGGCATTTTGAGATCACACCGGAGAACGCGTCGGTGATCGCGCCGTTTTTTCCACCGCTCACTGCGAAGACGGTGGAGAAAAGCCTGCGCTCCATGGTTTTTTACGGCCATCTGCTGTACACCCGCAATCCCCTCCTGCGCAAAATTCTGGACCTTACCTTGTATGTGACGGGCCACCACGATGCGCTCTTCGGCATGGTCATGACTCCCGCGCCCGACACCCGCTGCACGGAGAGCGACAAGGCCCTCTGCGGCTGCTATGCGGCTGCGCTTCCCGTCGCTTTGGAACTCATCGAAAAAGCCGCCATATATATAGAAAGCAGAACCGAACCGGATCCTGTTTTTGCCGTCAATTTCAAGGGGCAGAGAAACTGAGAAAAGTTTTCCACAATCCCCTGTGCGAAACCGGAATATACGGATACAAAAAAGCCTTGCTCCCGCGGGAACAAGGCTTTCGTTGTGTCAATTTACATCTGCGGCTCAACGAGATGGCAGGCTACAAAGTGGCCCGGAACGATCTCCTGGAGCGCGGGCTTCGATTCTCTGCACTTGTCGCAGGCCACCGGGCAGCGGCCGGCAAAGTTGCAGCCCTTCGGGGTGTTGATCGGGCTGGGCACGTCGCCGCTGAGGATCTGGCGGTTCTTCTGCGCCTCCGCGTTCGGGTCCGGGATCGGACCCGCGGAGAGCAGCGCCTTGGAGTACGGATGCAGCGTGTTCTTGTACAGCTCGGTGGAATCCGCGAGCTCGACCACATTGCCCAGATACATGACCGCGATACGGTCGCTGATGTACTTAACAATGTTCAGGTCGTGTGCAATGAACAGGAAGGTCAGGCCGAGCTTCTCCTGCAGGTCGTGCAGCAGGTTGATGATCTGGGACTGGATGGAAACGTCCAGTGCGGAGATCGGCTCGTCGCAGACGATGAATTCCGGCTCGATGGCCAGTGCACGGGCAATGCCGATACGCTGACGCTGACCGCCGGAGAACTCGTGCGGGAAGCGGTTTGCGTGCTCGCGGTTCAGACCGACCAGCTCGAGCAGCTCATACACGCGCTCCTGACGCTTCTTGGCGTCGTACATACCATGGATCTCCATACCTTCTGCGATGATGGACGCAACGGTCATACGCGGGTCCAGAGAAGCATACGGGTCCTGGAAAATGATCTGTGCCTTCTTGGCGTACTTAAAGCGGGTCTCTGCCTTCCTGAGGTTCAGCTCTTCCCCGTTGTAGGTGAGCTTGCCGGAAGTGGCCGGATGGATGCCCATGGCGACACGGCCCAGTGTGGACTTGCCGCAGCCGGACTCACCGACGAGGCCGAGCGTCTCGCCCTTATAAATATCGAGGGAAACATGGTCGACAGCCTTCAGTGTGCCGCCGGAAACCTTAAAGTATTTGCATACATCGTCCAGAGTGATCAGTTTTACGGCATTACTCATTCGGGTCACCTCTTTCTGCAGCGCTGGGGCAATCCGGGTGGAGCAGCCAGCAGGATGCCTCATGGCCTTCGCCCACCTGGAATACCGGCGGCTGTTCCTTGCGGCAGATCTTCATGCAATGGGTGCAGCGGGCACCGAAACCGCAGCCCTTCGGCGGGCGGATCAGGTCCGGCGGTGTACCCGGAATGGAGACCAGGCGTTCCTCCTTGGTCATATCCACGGACGGCAGGCTCTTCAGCAGGGCCTGTGTGTACGGATGCTTGTTGCGATAGAAAATATCCTCGCAGGTGCCGGTCTCCACGACCTTGCCTGCATACATAACGGCCACACGGTCTGCCATGGAAGCCACAACGCCCAGGTCATGGGTGATGAGGATGATGGCCGTGTTGGTCTTTTCCTTGATCTCAGCCAGCAGATCCATGATCTGTGCCTGAATGGTCACGTCCAGAGCGGTGGTCGGTTCGTCAGCAATGAGGAGCTTCGGACTGCAGGACAGCGCCATGGCGATCATGGCACGCTGACGCATACCGCCGGAGAACTCGTGCGGATACTGCTTTGCACGCTCTTCCGGGTTCGGGATGTTGACCATGGTGAGGTACTTGATGGCCTCTTTCTTGGCTTCCGCCGCGGAAAGATGTCTGTGGTGCATGATCGCTTCCACGATCTGCTTGCCGACGGGCTTGGTCGGGTTGAGGCAGGTCATCGGGTCCTGGAAGATCATGGATACTTCCTTGCCGCGGATGGTCTGCATCTCTTTTTCGCTGGCGGCAACGATGTCGTGGTCGCCCAGCATGACCGAACCGGCCTTGATTCTTGCGGGCGGCATCGGATTCAGCTTCATAATGGTCTGAGCGGTAACGCTCTTGCCGCAGCCGGATTCGCCGACGATGGCCAGAACTTCACCCTCATTCAGAGAGAATGTAACGCCGCGCACAGCCTGAACTTCGCCGGCGTACGTGTCAAAGGACACCTGAAGGTCCTTGACGTCGAGAACTTTACTCATATTCGATTACCTCCTCAAACGCGGATCCAGCGCATCGCGCAGACCGTCACCCAACAGGTTGAAGGACAGCATGGTCACGCTGATAAAGCCTGCCGGAATGAGCAGCTGGTACGGATAAACCATGAAGTGCATCTGGCCGTCCTGTGCCAGAACGCCCCAGGAAGGCTGCGGAACCGGCACGCCGAGGCCCAAATAGGACAGGAACGCCTCGGTGAAGATTGCGCCCGGGATGGCCATGGTGATGTTGATGATGATAACAGAAAGTGCATTGGGGATCAGGTGGCGGGCAATGATGCGGGATGCCTTTGCACCCATAGCCTCTGCCGCAACCACGAACTCCTGGCTCTTCAGCTGCAGGATCTGACCGCGCACGAGACGCGCCATACCGGTCCAGCTGGTGATACCATAGGCGATAACCAGCGTGAAGATGCCCTTCGGCATGACCATCAGCAGCAGAATAACAACGATCAGATACGGGATACCGTTGATGATCTCCACGATACGCATCATGATGACGTCCACCATGCCGCCGATATAACCGGAGATACCGCCGTAGATGAGGCCGATGACGAGGTTGACCGCGACGGCTGCAAACGCGATGATCAGGGAAACACGGCCGCCTTCAAAGGCGCGGGTGAACAGGTCACGGCCCAGGCTGTCTGTGCCGAAAATATGGATGTGGCCCTCGCCGGCATAACGATCGTCCGTGCATTTCGTAAAGAAGCCCTGGTTGAACTCCTTCAGGTGCTGCTCGTTGCTGCTGAACGGAGAGAAGAACGGCAGCAGAACGCAGGTGAGAATGATGATGCAGATCAGAAAGAAGCAGACAACGGCAACCTTATTCTTCTTGAGACGGTTGAGAGCGTCCTGCCAGTAGGTGATGCTGGCGCGGGCAATGCCCTCGCGGTTTTCCGGGTCGGAACCGATCCACTCAAAACGGGATTTTTCAATTGTAGCCATAAATCAACCCTCCAGTTTGACGCGCGGGTCAATGAAGCAGTACGCAACGTCCACGACGAGGTTCATCAGAATGAGGAACGCACCGTAGAAGATCGTGCTGCCGGAAATCATGGTGTAGTCCAGGCCCTGTACGCTCTGTACGAAGTAACGGCCGAGACCCGGGATGGAGAACACGTTCTCCACAACGAAGCCGCCGGTGAGCAGGCCTGCGATGGTCGGACCGAGAATGGTGACGACCGGCATGATGGCATTGCGCAGTGCGTGCTTGAGAATGATGGCGGACTGGCCGAGGCCCTTTGCCTTAGCGGTCTTGATGTAATCCTGACCGAGAACGTCCAGCATACTGGTACGGGTAAGACGGGAAATGGATGCCAGTGTACCGAGACCCAGTGCGAAAACCGGGAGCAGGGACTGGTTGAATGCGCCCCAGCCGCTGATGGCAAAGATATGCACACCCGTCGCCTGGAACAATTTCAGACCCAGGAAGTACTGGAGCAGCGCCGCCATAACGAACGACGGTACCGAAACACCGACGATGGCGATGAACATGGTCAGAGAATCCCAGAACTTGCCGCGGTTCAGCGCAGCCAGTGTGCCCAGCAGAACGCCGCCGATGAAGGCGAAGATCACGGAGCGGATACCAAGGCTTGCAGAGACCAGGAAGGATTCGCTGATCATCAGGTTGATGGAACGGTTGTAGGTGATGGAAATGCCCAGATCGCCCTGCACAACGTTGCCGATATAAATCAGATACTGCTGCCATACCGGCTTATCCAGACCATACTTTTTCATCATGTTGGCCATGATGGCTTCGGGGATCTTCTTATCACCGGTGAACGGGTCACCCGGCAGAAGCTGCATCAGGAAGAAAGTAACTGTGACCAGCACAAAAAGAGTGAGCAGAGAAAATGCCACTCTCTTTAAGATGTACTTCACCATAAAGTATGTCCTCCTTTTTAGAGAATTCAAAATTATGCCTTGCGGACAAAGCCGCCGACGTTTTGCGAGGTTTTGCGAAGGGTCGCGAAACACCCGCGGCCTTGTCCGTCTACAAAACGACAAGATACAGCAAAACAACAAAAAAACCGAACAGGCTCAAAAGCTCGCCTGCTGCCGGTCATTCAATCTGTTCCCGCTGTACTTTACTAAAATAAGAAGTCAAAAAAATATCGATCGCCCTGCAGCCTACAGCGTAAGCCGCAGAGCGAACCGTATATTTTAGTTAAATGCCAACCGGATCTGCCGGACTATACATCGGCAAATCAGCCGAGCTGTACGTAACGGTATGTGGTCTGGTTTGCGTCACCAATGAAGCCGCCGGTGATTCTCTTGGAGATTGCATAAGCAGCGCCATTGTTGTAAATCGGGAGGATCGGATACTCGTCTGCCAGGATCTTCTCGCACTCGATGAAGGCTGCCTGACGCTCTTCCTGATCGGTGGAAACGCGAGCTGCTGCAATGTGTGCATCGTACTCAGCGTTGGACCAGCCGGTGTCGTTGTTGCCGCCGTCGGTTACCCACAGGTCAAGGTCGGAGATCGGGTCGTTGTAGTCCGGAGACCAGCCGCCCATGGACAGGTCGAAGTTGCCTTCCTGACGGTTGGATGCAACCTGCTTGGAGATCATGGAGTTGACCTCAACAGTGATGCCGAATGCCTGCTGCCAGGTTTCCTGATAGAAGGATGCCTGTGCGATGGCTTCGGAGGTATCCTTGCAGTCGATGCCGAGGGTGATGTCGGAAGCGGATACGCCGAGCTCCTCCAGAGCCTTTGCGAAGTATTCCTTAGCCTTCTCGAGGTCGCCGGTTGCCGGAACTGCGCCGTTCAGAGCGTTTGCAACGTTCTCATAGTACTTAATCTCGCCGAGCATGGTGTTCGGTGCGAAGCAGGTCAGCGGAACAGCGCCGTTGCCCAGAGTAGCGTCGCAGAGAGCCTGCTTGTCAATAGCCAGAGCCAGAGCTCTTCTCATGTTGACGTTGTTCAGGAACTCGTTCTCGTGGTTTACATAGATGTAGTAGTAGGTCTTGGAAGCGAACTTAACAACTTCAAAGCCGTTTGCTTCGATCATCTTGATCTGATCGCCGGTGGACAGGCCGCCGGTGTAATCGATTTCGCCTGCGATGAATGCGTTCAGAACTGCGTTGGCGTCGCCGATGATCTTATAGGTGATCTGCTCTGCGCCAACCTTATCAGCGTGGTAGTAATCGTTGTACTTCTGCATGACGAGCTTCTCGCCGTGGGACCAATCGACCAGTGCGAACGGACCGTTGGTGCAGAAATATTCCGGCTCGGTGTTGTACAGGTCAGCGCCTACTGCGTTGTAGAACTCCTCGTTGCACGGTGCCAGGCAGCCGAATGCGAACAGCTCAAGCGCGTACGGGAGAGCGGTGTGAAGCTTAACTTCCAGAGTGAAGTCGTCGATAACCTTAACGCCAACTTCGTCCCATGTGCACTCGCCGGCGTTGAACTTCTCAGCGCCTTCGATGAAGTACAGGAAGTATGCGTACTCAGCAGCAACCTCCGGGTTCAGAACCTGGCTCCAAGCGAAAGCAAAGTCCTGTGCGGTAACGGTGTCGCCGTTGGTCCACTTTGCATCCTTGCGGAGCTTAAAGGTGTAGGTGAGGCCGTCATCGGAGATTTCGATGATCTCAGCGGCAGCCGGGCCGTAGGAACCGTCTTCCTGTACACGGGTCAGGGTGTCATACATAACGCCCAGCATGGTGAACTCGTCAGCGTATGTAACGGTGAAGGTGTTCATGCCGGTCGGCTCCATGCCAATGCGGTGGTTGTAAGTCTTAGCCGGGTCAGCGGAAACCGCAGTCTGTACGGTTGTTGCACCGGTGCGGATGACTTCAACTTCCATGTCCTGTGTGGACTCGGGCTCGCTGGTTTCTTCAGCGGGTTCGTTGGTTGTGGTGGACTCTTCTGCGGGCTTGTTCTCTTCTGCCGGTGTGCCTGCGCAAGCTGCGAAGGAAGTGATCACCAGAGCAAGAGCCAGGATCAGAGCCAGAACCTTGTTCAGTTTCATTTCTTGTCCCTCCATTTGATTGGATGTGTTGAATATGAAATTTTCGTTCATTGAAATTTCATATTGGATATATAATACAGCATTATTTTACTACGCGCAAGTGACAAATCACGGAAAATTTCCACCGGTTTGGTGATATTTTTTGTATACATTGTCCATAAATAACGTACATTCTGCAAGGTAACACCCGTTTCTGTTTCGCGTGCGAAAGCAATTTGTCAGAAAAAAACTTCATTTTTCCAAAAAATCCATGTTCTGCGGACATTTTGTCCCCTTTTGTTTTTTGTGACGGATTGGATGCGTCTTCCTGCATTTTTCTATCTGCATCCTGCAAAAACCCGCGTCCGTTTTCCGGGGGCGTCACAAGATATGGTATATACGCCGTGCCGCACATACCAATCGAAGGCCTCCATACACCGGTCCTGCATCGGGTTCTTCATTTTTGCTGTTTTGGACGCGCTGTGGGGTACAGCAAAAACAAAGAGGGGTCTGCTGCATTTCGCAGCTGACCCCTCGGGAGTGCTTCAGGATTCGGATCAGCCGTTCATGGAATAGTTCGGTGCTTCCTTGGTGATCTGGATGTCGTGCGGATGGCTTTCCTTCAGACCGGCGCCGGTGATGCGCACAAACTGTGCCTTCTCGTGCATTTCCGGGATGTTTGCACAGCCGGTGTAGCCCATGCCGGAACGGAGACCGCCGACCATCTGATAGATGGTGTCAGCCAGCGGGCCCTTGAACGGGACGCGGCCTTCAACGCCTTCCGGAACGAACTTCTTGTTGTTGGCCTGGAAGTAACGGTCGCCGGAGCCCTTGCCCATAGCGCCCAGAGAGCCCATGCCGCGGTAGACCTTGAACTGTCTGCCCTGATAGAGCTCGTAATCGCCGGGGGCTTCCTTGCAGCCTGCAACGAGAGAGCCGAGCATAACGACGTTTGCGCCGGCAGCCAGTGCCTTCACGATGTCGCCGCTGTACTTGATGCCGCCGTCCGCGATGACCGGGATGCCGTACTCAGCAGCAACGCAGGCTGCGTCGTAAACAGCGGTGATCTGCGGCACACCGATACCGGCGACCACGCGGGTGGTGCAGATGGAGCCCGGGCCGATGCCGACCTTGATGCAGTCTGCGCCGGCTTCGATCAGTGCGCGTGCAGCCTCGCCGGTGGCGATGTTGCCTGCGATGACCTGCAGATCCGGATAGGCTTCCTTAACCTTCTTGACAGCGTTCACAACGCCGCTGTTGTGGCCGTGTGCGGAGTCCAGTGTAACGACGTCCACGCCGGCTGCAACGAGGGCAGCCACACGGTCCAGAACGTCTGCGGTGGCGCCGATGGCTGCGCCGCAGAGCAGTCTGCCGCCGGCATCTCTTGCGGAGTTCGGGTACTGGACAGCCTTCTCAATATCTTTGATCGTGATGAGGCCCTTGAGGTTGCCTTCTTCATCGACGATCGGGAGCTTTTCGATCTTGTGGCGGCGCAGGATCTCCTGTGCGTCATCGAGGGTGGTGCCGACCGGCGCGGTGACGAGGTTTTCCTTCGTCATGACGTTCTCGATCTTCTGGTCAAAATCGGCGCCGGACATAAAGCGGAGGTCACGGTTTGTGATGATGCCGACGAGCTTGCCGTCACGGCAGATCGGCACGCCGGAGATCTTGTAACGGCCCATGAGGGTATCGGCCTCACGAACGGTATTTTCCGGAGCGAGGAAGAACGGGTCTACGATAACGCCGTTCTCGGAACGCTTGACGCGGTCCACCATATCGGCCTGACGCTCGATGGACATATTCTTATGAATGATACCGATGCCGCCTTCACGGGCAATGGCAATGGCCATCTCCGCCTCGGTGACGGTATCCATAGCTGCGGTCATGATCGGGGTGTTCAGCTTGATCTTCTTTGTCAGGTAAGTGGAGATATCCACCTGATTGGGCAGAACGTTGGATTCTGCGGGGATCAGGAGAACATCGTCAAAGGTGAGACCTTCCTTGACAAACTTGGACGTAAATTCTGTGTTCAGCATAACCGTTTACCATCCTTTCGCTTTGCGCTTCTATTTCATCTGAAATCATCCGGATCTGTGACCGGTACGATTTGATACTGGATTATTAATTTTAGATTTTACCACTTTGACCGCCGCTTTTCAACTGCTTTTCTGAAAGAAAAACAGAGATATTTTGTACCCACCCCGCATACTTCTTGGGGAAAAATCACAAAAAGCACCCGCCCCGGAAACACTAAGGAATTCTGCAGAAAAAATCCTCCTCAGAAAAACCGGAAGAGACCTTGACACGGTGTTTGGTTTGAGCTATTCTTTGCCTGAAGTATTTGTTTGTTGATCGTCTATTATACTATAATATAAAGGAAAGAAATGCCATGAAGAAGTTTCATCTCCGTGCTCTGTCCCCGCAAGCTGCCGAATCCCTGCGTCTGGCCGGCGTACAGGGCTTTTTCTGGGCGGCCATGGCCGTGGGCAACTATCAGTCCGTTTACCTGCAGAACAACGGCTTTCCCGCCGCGCGGTTCGGCCTTCTGAACGCCATTGCGTGTGCCGTTTCCATTCTGGCCATGACTTTCTGGGGCGCGGTGAGCGACAAAACCGGCAGCGTCCGGAAGATCGTGATCCTGACGCTCACGCTGGGCTGCGGGCTCTATGCTTTTGTACCGCTGATCCCCACCGGGCAGCCGTATTCGTCCCTTTTGTTCCTGATCATCATTCCGGCGCTCAGCTTTTTCCGCACGCCGATGGCGCCCTTTGTCGATAACCTCACGGTGCGCAACTGTGCGGAACAGGGGCTGAATTACGGCGTGATCCGCAGCAGCGGCTCGTTCCTCTTTGCCATCACCGGTGTGCTGGTGGTCAATCTGCTGATCCCGAACCTCGGCATCACCTCCACGTTCTGGGCGATGGGCCTTGTGATGCTCGTGGCCATCACGCTCACGTGGTTCTGCCATGAACCGCAGGGCGGCGGCCAGCGCGCCAAGAAGACGCGCTCCGGCTCCGGCGAGCTGTTCCGCAACCCGAAATTCGTTACATTCCTCGTGTTCTGCTTTGTTTTCCAGATGGGCATGACGTTTGAAAGCGGCTTTATGCCGTACCTGATGGCCGACCTCGGCATCGACAGCACCAATCTGGGCCTGCTGCTCTCCGTGAAAGCCCTGATGGAGATTCCGTTCCTGTTCTTCATCGCCAAACTGCGCCGCCGCTTTAAGCTGCACCATCTGATCATGATGGGCGCCGCGCTGATGGCGCTGGAAGCCTTGATGTTCAGCCTGTTCGTACATACCCTGCCGCAGCTTCTGATGTTCGCCGTTCTGTACGGTCTCGGCGGCGGTTTGTGGATCGGCACCAGCACAAATTACATCTACGAGCTCGCACCGGTGCATCTGCGCGCCACCGCGCACGGCCTGTTCATCTCCGTCTCGCAGATCTCCGGCATCCTGAGCAATCTGCTCGGCGGCGTGCTGTTCGATCTCATCGGCGGCAAACCGTTCTACAGCGTGGTCGCCGGCGTGTTCGCCACGTCCATTGTGATCTTTGCGCTGAGCTTCTCCATCAAAGGGAAGAAATCGACCCCCGCGCCTAACGCCAACTGAATCCCCAAAGGCTGCTCCGGCAGCCTTTTTTTCGTGCCTGTTTTCGCGTGTTTCCTTGCTTTTCGACAGTTTGTGTGCTACTATGAACGCAAGAAACATTCTGAAAGGATGATCCCTCCATGCGACCTGAAACCATTCGAGTCATTGCGAACGTGTTGTTTGTGCTGGCCGGTATTCTGCAGTCTGCTCTGGGCGTTGTGATTCTCATCATACCATTCATCGCCCGCAAAAAAACACCCGAAAAAGCAAAAAAGCTGTTCACGCTGCTCTCCATTGCTGCCATTGGCATTTTGGCTTTGGATTTCACCCTCAGCCTGGGCTACGGTTTTGTCAGCTATTTCGTTGGGTACATTCGGAACGGCATGCCCTTCGGCCTTGTGATTCGCAGATCGCTCATACCGTTCTTCAAGATGCTCAGCAGTATTCTGGGTGTGCTTGCTGCGCTGGCGTTCCCGTTCCTTGCCCATTCCAAAAAAGCAAAGCCGGCGCTGGGTGCCGTGTTCGCACTGCCGGTGCTCCAGTGTATTCTGGCCATCGTTCATGCCAGTGAGGGCGGCATACTGGGCCTTCGCCGCAATGGTTTTATGATCATTGAGGTGCTCGTTCTCCTCGTTCTTATTCCCGCTGCCGTGTGGGCATTCACCGGCCGGAAGCGCGCGATGAGCCTTGTAACCACAATTCTGTCCGCCATCGCCCTTTTGGGTTCTCTGGTCATCGCTGTTATCTCTTCTATCGGTGAAAGATTCTATTATACAGATATATTGGCCGTAGCTATCTATGGCAGAACCGGACCGCTCAGCGCACGATTCATCCTGGAACCGCAGGCCTTCCTGCTCCTGTTCCTCATCTCGATGGGACTGTACGCATTTTTGACAGCGCCGAAAACCGTTAAAGTCCGGCCGGTACAGCAGATTCCGCAGTACCAGCAAGCTCCGCAGTACCCGCAGGCTCCCCAGTATCCGCAGGTTCCGCAATACCAGCAGCCCCCGCAGTATCCGCAGGTTCCGCAGTACCAGCAAGCTCCGCAGTATCCGCAGGCTCCGCAGTATCCGCAGGCTCCGCAGTATCCGCAGGCTCCGCAGTACCAGCAGGCTCCGCAGTACCAGCAGGCTCCGCAGTATCCGCAGGTTCCGCAGTACCAGCAGCCCCCGCAGTACCAGCAGCCCCCGCAGTACCAGCAGCCCCCGCAGTATCCGCAGGCTCCGCAGTATCCGCAGGCTCCGCAGTATCCGCAGGCTCCGCAGTACCAGCAGTCCCCGCAGTACCAGCAGTCCCCGCAGTACCAGCAGTCCCCGCAGTACCAGCAGGTTCAGCAGAATTCGCTGGATCCCCAATATCTGCAGAATCCCCAGCAATAACATACGCCATCCAAAGGGCTTGCCTCGCCGGCAGGCCCTTTCTTTTACCCTTTTCCTTGCTTTTCGACGCGCCCTATGCTACTATGAGAATAATAAAAACCGAAAGGAAGTTTTGTTTTATGTCCGCTGCAAGTACACTTAGCTCTGTAGTCAACGTGCTGTTCGGCATTCTCCAGTTTGTTCTGGGTGCCGCCATTCTGGCGCTGCCGCTGATCACCCTCAAGCAGCCCGCTGCAAAATCCAAAAAGCTGATGATGCTCCTGTCCATCGCCGCGATCGGTGTTCTGGTTCTGAGCTTTGCCGCCGGTACCGTTTCGACGATCATTCTGATCTCCTCCCTCGGCGCCATGAACGGTACCAATGTCGCTTCCATGCTCCTCGCTCTCGTCACGAACGTCTTCGGTGCGATCCTCGCGCTGGCTTTCCCGCTCCTTGCCAACGCCATGAAGAAGGAGATCCCGGTGCTCGGCGTTCTGCTCGCCCTGCCGGTCATTCAGTGCATCATCTCCATTATCCGCAATTTGACCCATACACTGGTTGCCGGTCTTGATCTGCCCGTGATTGGTTCCGCGCTCGTCGCTCAGATCCTGATCATCGTTGCTCTGGCAATCGCTGCCGTGTGGTACCTCACCGGCCAGAAGCGCACTCTGAGCCTCGTTGTGACGATCGCCGCGCCCGTCGTTTTGGTCATTGCCTTTGTCCTCAGCATTTTTGCTGCAAAGACTTATTGGGCTACACTTGGTGCTATGAACGGCGGCTTCTTGTCCTACATCACCTCCAGCACACAGTTCTTCAGCGCACCGCAGCGCTTCCTGCTCCTGCTGCTCACCGCGATGGGCATCCGCGCACTCGGTACCCCGAAGGCACCGACCTATGTGGCTCCGCAGGTTCCGCAGTACCCCCAGTATCCGCAGAACCCGCAGTTCTGATTTCAAAAACCGCATTTTTGAAGACCTGCCCGCACGGGCGGGTCTTTTTTTGCCCTGCGCACACGGTATGCGGGGATATACTCCGCATCGCACACGATATAGCGCAAAACAATATCGACTAATAGTGAAAAACAAGTGTTTCCCCACTATACCATGTGCTTTTCCACACTTTCCACAGAGTTTTCCACGGTTATCCACACGCATTTCCTGCATAATTATTCTGAAATTTTAAGTTTTTATGCGTCGAGCACTGTCTTTTCTCCGCGCACAAATGTCTTTTATTCCGTCATATTCTATGGGTTTTTGGGAATTTGGCAAAATCCGGGCCCGTATAGAAAATGTATAAATGTATGCATAGACAGGGTTTTCCACATCTCCCCCGGAAAGTTCTCCACAAGCTCCTCATGAAAAGTGAAAAATAAAAGCAGCGAAGTGCTCAAAGGCGCTTCGCCGCTTGCATTTTACTGTGAAATTACTTCTTCGGAACAATGACGTCCTTGCCGCCCATGTACGGACGCAGGGCCTCCGGAATGCGGACGCTGCCGTCTGCCTGCAGGTTGTTCTCCAGGAAGGCGATGAGCATACGCGGCGGAGCGACTACGGTGTTGTTCAGGGTGTGGGCGAGGTACTTGCCGTTCTCGCCGTTGACGCGGATGCGCAGGCGGCGGGCCTGTGCGTCGCCGAGGTTGGAGCAGCTGCCGATCTCGAAGTACTTCTTCTGGCGCGGGGACCATGCCTCCACGTCCACGGACTTGACCTTCAGGTCAGCGAGGTCACCGGAGCAGCACTCGAGGGTACGCACCGGGATGTCCATGCTGCGGAACAGATCGACGGTGTTCTGCCAGAGCTTGTCGTACCACATCATGGAATCCTCCGGCTTGCAGACGACGACCATTTCCTGCTTCTCAAACTGGTGGATGCGGTACACGCCGCGCTCCTCAATGCCGTGTGCGCCCTTCTCCTTGCGGAAGCACGGAGAATAGCTGGTGAGGGTGTACGGGAGCTCGGCCTCCGGCACGATCTGATCGATGAACTTGCCGATCATGGAATGCTCGCTGGTGCCGATGAGATAGAGGTCCTCGCCCTCGATCTTGTACATCATGGCTTCCATTTCGGCAAAGCTCATGACGCCGGTGACGACATCGGAACGGATCATAAACGGCGGGATGCAGTAGGTGAAGCCGCGGTCGATCATGAAATCGCGGGCATAGGAAATGACGGCGGAGTGCAGGCGGGCGATGTCACCCATCAGGTAATAGAAACCGTTGCCGGCCACGCGGCGGGCGGAATCCAGATCAATGCCGTTGAAGCGCTCCATGATCTCGGTGTGGTACGGCACCGGGAAATCCGGAACGACCGGCTCGCCGTAGCGCTGTACTTCCACGTTCTCGCTGTCGTCCTTGCCGATCGGCACGCTGGCATCGATGATGTTCGGGATGGTCATCATGATTTTCAGAATGCGCTCGTCGAGCTCCTTCTCCTTGGCTTCGGTGGCAATGAGCTCATCGGACTGTGCCTGCACCTGTGCCTTCACAGCAGCGGCTTCGTCCTTCTTGCCGGCCTTCATCAGACCGCCGATCTCCTTGGAGAGCTTGTTGCGGGAAGCACGCAGGCCGTCGGCCTTCTGCTGGGTGGCGCGCTTTTCGATATCGAGCGCGATGACTTCATCGACGAGCGGGAGCTTGTTGTCCTGGAACTTCTTCTTGATGTTCTCGCGGACAACGTCGGGGTTTTCTCTCAGAAACTTAATATCAATCATTTTTATCTTCCTTTCATCCGTTTCCGGAATCTCAGTCTTCGTTGAGTTTCAGGTCGTGCAGCAGGTTCTTGAGGTCTTCTTCGCCGTAGAACTCGATGGTGAGCACGCCTTTTTTCTTACTGCCGGCTACGTGCACCACGCGGTTGAGCGCATCGCACAGGGCCAGCTCGGCTTCGTCATAATAGCGGATGCGGCGGGTGGTCTTCACTTTTTCCGCTTCCGCCTTCTCTGTATTGGCCTTCTTGGCCAGTTTTTCCAGCTCCCGGACGGAAATACCTTCCTTTGCCACGCGTTTGGCGGCATCGTGCAGGGCCGCGCTGTCCTTGAAGCTCAGGAGCGTACGGGCATGACCGGCGGTCATCTCTCCACGCTCCAGCATAGATCGTACCTCCTCGGGCAGGTTCAGAAGCCGCAGGGCATTCGTCACCGCCGGGCGGGATTTGCCCACCGTTTTGGAGATCTCCTCCTGCGTAAAGCCGAACTCGTCCATCAGGGACTGATAGCCGTTTGCCTCCTCCAGCGGGGAAAGATCCTCGCGCTGCAGGTTTTCGATCAGCGCCAGCTGCATCACTTCGCTGTCGGTCAGCTCACGGATGAGCGCCGGCACCGTCATGAGCCCCGCCATGCGGGAGGCACGCCAGCGGCGCTCGCCGGCTACGATCTGATACCCGCCGGAGAGCAGCGGGCGCACCAGAAGCGGCTGCAGCACGCCGTGCTGCGCGATGGAATCGGCCAGCTCGCGCATGGCCTCGTCGCTGAAATTCTTTCTCGGCTGGGCACGGTTCGGTTCCAGCTCGTTGATGTTCAGCTCCACGGCACCGCTCTCATCGGAGCGGGCATTATCATGAAAAATAGCGTCCAGGCCTTTGCCGAGGCCGCCTTTTTTTGCCATACAGATTATCCTTTCTCACAAAAATTCCAATACACACCCTCAGCGGTTCTTTCTCAGGATCTCATCCGCGAGCGCGCCGTATGCCTGACTGCCCTTGTTGTTGCGGTCATAATAATAGATGGGCTGACCGAAACTCGGCGCCTCGGAAAGACGCACCGTGCGGGGGATCACGGAAGCGAACACCTTGCGGGGGAAATATTTCTTGATCTCGTTCACGACCTGCTGCGTGAGGTTCAGGCGGCCGTCATACATCGTGAGCAGCACGCCCTCCAGCTCCAGCCGGTCGTTGTAGCGGCGCTTCACTGCCTGCACGGAACCCATCAACTGGGAAAGACCCTCCAGCGCGTAATATTCGCACTGCACCGGGATCAGCACGGAATCCGCTGCATTCAGCGCATTCGTCGTGACGAGACCCAGCGACGGCGGGCAATCGATCAGGATAAAATCGTATTCGGCGCGCAGCGGGGCAAGGGCGTTCTTCAGAACGGCTTCGCGGGACGGGATGTCTGCCAGCTCGATCTCCGCCGCGGCAAGATCCGCGGAAGACGGGATGACCGAAAGATTCTGGAACTCCGTTTTGAGCAGGGCTTCCTGTCCTTTGGCGCCGTTGATCAGAATATCGTAAGAGGTGGTTTTCAGGCTGCGCCGGTCGAGCCCCACACCGCTTGTGGAGTTGCCCTGAGGGTCGATATCGACGAGCAGCGTCTTCTTGCCTTTTACACCCAGCCACGCAGCCAAACTGACCGCCGTGGTGGTTTTGCCCACGCCGCCTTTCTGATTTGCAACGGCTATGACCTTGCTCATACACCGCACTCCTTTCCTCAAAATGCATACAAACCGCACGTATCCTGCGGTAAACTTTATTGTATCACACTTTTTCGGCGGAATAAAGAGGGAAATCCATGTTTTTGCGGTTTTTTCATGTTTCACGTGGAACATAAACGCAGAAGGACCGCCGGTTTTGCCCGACAGTCCTTCTGCGTTGTGGGAAATGAATAAGGGAATGGGTTTTTACCTCGTACTCGAATTGATTTTCGGGATCCGCACGACGCACTCAAAGTACTCGTCGGTCTCCCGCTTTTCGGCCACGGCATGGATGCCCGCGCCCTGCATGGCGGTGACGGCGTGGTCGATGGTGTTGAGGAACAGGCGCAGGTCCTTCGCAATGAACATCCGCACCGGCTTTTTCTTTTTCGGTGCTTCCTCCACGATCTGGCGGATCAGATTTTCGCTCTGCGCAACATTCAATTGCCTGTCCAGAATGATGCGCAGCACCTGCGCGCGGCGGGCGGGGTCTTCCAGCCGGAGAAGCGCCCGTGCGTGGCGTTCCGTGAGGCGGTTTTCCAAAATCAGCCGCTGCTCCTCCGCAGAAAGCCGCAGCAGGCGGATCTTGTTCGCGAGCGCGGGCTGGCTCATGCCGAGGCTTTCGGCGAGCGCTTCCTGCGAGAGCGTGCGGTCCTGCAGCAGGGCATACAGCGCGGCGGCTTCCTCAAAGAAATTGAGATCGCTGCGCTGCATATTTTCGATGAGCGCCAGCACGGCGCTGTCCCGTGCGGTGGCACACTGTACCATTGCCGGGATGGACCGCAGCCCCGCCATCTGCGCGGCACGCCACCGGCGCTCCCCGGCGATCAGAACATAGCGGTCGCGATCCCGGCGGACGAGCACCGGCTGCAGCACGCCGTGCAGCCGAATGCTCTCTGCCAGCTGCCGGAGTTCCTCTTCCGGGAAATCCAGCCGCGGCTGCGCGGGATTCGGCACGATCTTTTTAAGGGCGATCTCGATCGCCTTACGCTTTGGATGCTCTGTCACGTACCGTTCCCCGCTTTCTCCTTTTTCAATGTGCGGACGTCTTGGCCCGTCCTGCAGCACCAGTATACACCACGGGCGGCGTAAAGTTTGTCGAAGTGTGTCAGGCGAAAAAAATATTTTTCTTGATTTTCCACATAACGGTGCTATAATGGTGAAAAATCAGCGTATAAGGAGGCGCTATCCATGTATTTTCCGGAAAAAGAAGTGAAGCTGAAGGACGGCCGCGTTGCCGTGCTGCGCAGCGCAAAACCCGAGGACGCTGCCGATTGCCTGGAGTACCTGCGTGTTACGGCAACGGAAACACCGTTTCTGCTGCGAGAAGCCGAAGAAAACGACATGACGCTCGAAATGGAAAAGGCTTTTCTGCAGGCACGGCTCGAGGATCCCAAATCTCTGATGCTGATTGCAAGCGTGGACGGTGCGTACGCCGGCAACTGCGGCCTTGTCTCGTTTGGAAACAAGCTGCGTGTGCGTCATCGCTGCGGCATGGGCATTGCGCTGTATCAGAAGTTCTGCAACAACGGACTTGGCCGCATTTTGATTGAAAATGTCGTCGAAGTCGCCCGTGAACTGGGCTTTGAGCAAATGGAGCTGGAGGTTGTTGTCGGCAACGATCGCGCCAGGCACGTTTATGAAAGCCTTGGCTTTGTGCCGTACGGCGTCCGCCCGCACGCACTCAAATACAAGGACGGCACCTATGCAGACGAAATTCTGATGGTCAAGACGCTGTGAGGTCATTATGAACATTGAGATTAATCCTGCTGGAACCTGGTACCACGGCTCCAATCGAATTTTTGATACTTTGCGCACCGGCAGCACCATCACGCAGTGGCGCGCACTGGCAGAAGCCTTTTCGCACAGGCCCACCGCGCTCGGTTACGAAGATGACGGTACCATCACGCATAACGGCACGGAACCGGGATTTTTATATGTGATTGACGAGACGATCACCGTGGGCGTCGATATTCACCCGCATCCGCACACGACGATGGACGAAAATGCGGAATTTTTGACAGATCGCCCTTTGAAAGTAAAACTCATGAAAAAACTCTAAGTTTCGCCCGCCTTTTCAAAGGCGGCGGGGTGTTGGGGCAGCGCCCCGACTCGTCCTCCGCAGAGGACGAAACCCTTTAGAAACCGCAAGCGCAGGAAAGTAGGGACAATAGTCCGGCGGACTGTTGTCCCGTAGAAAACCCTCGCCGGGGGTTTTCTGGTCCGCACGGTGGACACCGATGTCGCGGAGTCGTTTGTCTCAACAAACTTCGCTGCAGTGAGAAATAAAATGAGCCAACGCGGACGGAAACTTCTTCCAGACTATTCTTATACTATTGCGTTTGCAAAACGCATCCACAATTGTCCATTAAAAAAAGGAACTGCCTTCAAAAGCAGTTCCTTTTTGTTTTACACTTCAATTTCCAGACACACCGGGTAGTGGTCCGAGAGATACACGCCGCAGCGCTCGTCCGTCCAGCGGGTGACGGTGTACGGCTTTTCGGCGGTTTTTACATCGGTATAGATGAAATCGATCTTCACCGGCTGTTCGAGGCGGCCGAAATCGTGGAAGGTGCCCTCCATGCCGGCGGTCAGATCCTTAATGGGATAGGGCTTGTAGTTGTCGCAGTATTCGATGGTCTCGCTGCCGGGCTCGGCGTTGAAATCACCCAGAATGAAGCCGGGTACGGTGCCGAACTTGGTGCTGTCCTGCGCCACGCGCTCCATGACCTGCTTGATGCCGAGGATGCGCGCGCTGTCGCTGATGTGGTCGAGGTGGTTGTTGTACACGCGGAACAGCTGCTTTGTATCGTTCTTCTTCAGGAGCAGGCACTGGCAGATGCGCGGGCAGTCGCTCTGGATCGCATAGCGGGAGCCGGGCACATCCGGCGTTTCGGAAAGCCAGAAGAAATCCACGCCGAGAAGCGTCACGGTCTCGGTGCGCACCGCCACCGCCAGACCCTCGCCGCCAAAATCGGCATTTCTCTGGTTGTAAATGATGTCATAGCCCTTGAGGTTTTCGCGCAGGAAGGCCACGTTTTCCTCGGTACCCTCCTGAAAACCGATCACGTCCGGTTTTTCCGCCCAAATCTTGAGCAGAATGCCGGCGGCACGGTTCGGGAAGCAGTTCACGCCGTCGCCGTTCCAGACGCAGCGCAGATTGAAGCTGACGATCTTTAACATAGGAATCCCCATCCTTATCTGTAAGCCCCTGCGGGGCAATTTTTACTTTTTGCAGCTTTTTATCGTATAATGTTGCTTTACGCGTTCTTTTTCTCGAGGAACAGCGGCTTTTTGGTGATGGTGCCGCCGTGGCGCGGATAGGTTTTCGGCGTGAAGGCGGTTTTCTGCATCACGGCGATGTTCCGCTCACTCTTTTCCTCATCCGGCAGCGTGAACGGCACGGTCTTTACCACTTTGCAGCCGAGCACGGAGACAGCTTTCTTTGCGAGGGCCATTTCTTCTTCGAGACCCGGGCCCTTCATCGCGGCAAAGATGCCCTTCATCTTGATGAGCGGGATGCAATATTCAGCGAGCGTGTTCATGTTCGCGACCGCGCGGGCGGTGGCGATATCAAAGCTCTCGCGCAGCTTCACGTCGCGGCCGGCTTCTTCGGCACGCTTGTGCACACAGGTGGCCTCCACGCCGATGGCTGCGCAGACCTCGCTGAGGAACTTAAGGCGCTTATTGAGCCCGTCGAGCAGCGTCAGCTCGATATCCGGGCGTAGGATCTTCACCGGCAGACCCGGGAAACCGGCACCGGTGCCGACATCGATGAGCTTTGCGCCCTTTTTGATCTCCACGGCTTTGAGGAGCGTCAAGCTGTCCACAAAATGCTTCACGACGGCCTCGTGCGGGTCGGTGATGGCGGTGAGGTTCATCACTTCGTTGCGCTCGAGGAGCAGATCGAGATAAATCTGGAACTGATCCGCCTGCGCGGGGCTGACCTTCACGCCGATCTCTTTGGCGCGGGCAATGAGTTCTTCTCGGATATCCATCATTCGGTTTCCTTTCCTGTTTCGTTTTGGGTGGAGAGCCAGATGAGCAGCACGGAAATGTCCGCCGGGGATACACCGGAAATGCGCCCCGCCTGGCCGATGTTTTCCGGCCGCACCTTATTCAGCTTTTCTCTCGCTTCGAGGCGCAGTCCGGCGATCTCGCTGTAATTCATATCTTTCGGCAGCAGGCGCTTTTCGAGCCGACGCATCTCGGCGATGTCCTGCAGCTGCCGCTTGATATACCCCTCGTACTTGAGGGAAGTTTCCACACTTTCAAAGATCTCCTGTGGATAATCCGGGCGATTTGCGTCGACTGGGGTCAGATCGCTGTAGGAGATCTGCGGGCGGCGCAGCAGCTCCGCCATGCGGATGCCGGTCGTGAGCGGGGATGTTCCACGTGAAACCAAAATTTCATTGAGCTGTTCGGAGGGCGGCAGCGTCGTCTTTTCCGCGCGCTGCAGCTCCTGCGCTTTTCTTTCCTGCTTGAGGCAGAATTTCTCCCAGCGGGCATCGGAAATGAGGCCCAGTTCGCGGCCAAGGGGCGTCAGGCGCTCGTCGGCGTTGTCCTGCCGCAGCAC
>JAFQWC010000118.1 GCA_017407665.1 Clostridia bacterium
GACGAGCGCATCGAAAATTTTGCGAAAGAGAAAAAGGATCTCAGTCTGTATACGCTGCTCTTTAATTTCGGACGCTACCTGCTGATTTCCTCCTCCCGGGAAGGCTCTCAGGCAACCAATTTACAGGGTATCTGGAACAACAGCACAAAACCGGCCTGGAACAGCAATTATACTGTAAATATCAACACCGAAATGAATTACTGGCCTGTTCTGCCCTGCAGTATGCCGGAACTGATGGATCCGTTGATCCGGTTGGTTCAAACCCTTTCCGTAACCGGGCAGGACACCGCGAAAAAATACTACAATGCACGCGGGTTTGTGGCACATCACAACGCAGACCTTTGGGGATTTACCGCGCCGATCAGAAACAGTGCAAGCTGGGGATTCTGGCCCGGTGCCTCCGGCTGGCTTTGCCGTCCTGTCTATGAGGCCTACACCTATTCTCAGAACAAAACCTATCTGCGCGACACGGCATTTCCGCTGATGCAGGCAGCCGCACGGTTCTATCTGGATATTCTGGTCAAAGAAAAGGACGGCGCGTGGATGATCTGCCCGGCAACATCGCCCGAAAATATTTTCATGACGGAAGATGGCCCGGCGGCGACGGCAGAAAGCACTGCCATGATGAACAGCATCGCGCTGGACGTATTCACAAACTGCAAAACAGCCTGCGAGATTCTGGACTGCAGGGATGCGTTCTACGACGAACTCTGTCTTGCTATTCAGAATCTGAAACCGCTGATGATCGGTGAGAACGGTGCGATTTTAGAATGGAATGAACCGCTGCAGGAGACAGAAATCCATCACCGCCATGTCTCCCACCTTTACGCTCTCCACCCTGCCGGGCTGATCAAGCCGCAGGATCAGACACTCTTTGAAGCCTGCAAAAAGACACTCGAAATTCGCGGTGACGACGGTACCGGATGGAGTCTCG
This sequence comes from Clostridia bacterium, assembly GCA_017407665.1. Classification (GTDB taxonomy): domain Bacteria; phylum Bacillota; class Clostridia; order Oscillospirales; family Acutalibacteraceae; genus Hominenteromicrobium. The sequence goes on from JAFQWC010000118.1 coordinate 935, forward strand.
CCTGGAAGATCAATTTCTGGGCACGCCTGCTGGATGGCGATCACGCCATGCAGCTTTTAGACCTGCTTCTGACGCTTGTTCCCGGCTGGAGCAGCGAAGAGCCGAATTATCACGGCGGCGGCGGTGTGTACCCGAATCTCTTTGACGCACATCCCCCGTTCCAGATCGACGGCAATTTTGGCGCGGTAAGCGGCATCTGTGAAATGCTTCTGCAGTCCGACGGTAAAAATGTATATCTCCTTCCTGCTCTGCCCGCCCGCTGGAACAAGGGTTCCGTTACCGGATTGTCCGCACAGGGCGGTGTGCAGGTCGATATCATGTGGGACAACGGTAAAATTACGGAATACAAGGTGCACGGAAATACCGATCATCTGAACATAGTTCTTTGCCGATAATCCTAAGGAGGCACTTTCATGCATTTTGTAGATGCCAGGGGCATTCTGTCCGCGAAAAACGGAATCAATATTTATCGCGGCTGTACACACGGCTGCATATACTGCGACAGCCGTTCCGTCTGCTACCAGATGAAGCATGATTTTGAAGATGTGGAAGTCAAGCAGAACGCGCCGCAGCTGTTGGAAGACCGGCTGCGCAGAAAACGGGAACGCTGTATGATCGGTACCGGGGCCATGTCTGATCCGTATATGCACTGCGAAGAAAAGCTGCTCCTGACACGGCGTTGTCTGGAAATCATTGAACGGTATGGCTTCGGCGCCGCGATCCAAACAAAATCCGATCGGATCCTGCGCGATCTGCCGCTGCTGAAAAAAATCAATCAGAATGCGAAATGCGTGGTGCAAATGACGCTGACGACCGCGGATGAAGCCCTATGCCGCATTTTGGAGCCTCGGGTCAGTACGACAAAGGAACGCTATCGCGCGCTTAAAATCTTTCAGGAAAATGGAATCCCGACCGTCGTTTGGCTGACGCCGCTTCTTCCCTTCATCAATGATACCGAGGAAAATCTCCGCGGTATATTGGAGTATTGCTTTGATGCCGGTGTGAAAGGGATCATCTGCTTTGGGATCGGCGTAACACTTCGGGAGGGAGACCGGGAATATTTCTACGCCGCGCTGGATCGCCATTTCCCCGGCATGAAAAAGCGCTATCAGCAAAAATACGGCAACGCGTATGAAGTGATCAGCGACAACAACAAAGCATTGATGCGTATTTTTCACGACGCGTGTGAAAAGCACGGCGTGATGCATGATCCGGATGAAATCTTCCGCTATCTTCACGAGTTTCCAAACGATATATCCGATGAACAACTCAGTCTGTTTTAGTATAAGGAGTGCGTAAACCATGCAAAGAAACGAAAACTTTCCGCTCTGCCAAACGCATCTAGATTTTCATACCTCTCCGGATATTCCGGGGATCGGCTCGAGATTTTCCAAGGAGAATTTTCAGGCCGCACTGAAAGCCGGTGCTTTGGACAGCATTACTATCTTCGCCAAATGCCACCACGGTCTCTGCTATTATCCGACCGAGGTCGGTACCATGCATCCGAATCTGGATTTCGATCTGACCGGGGCTATGATCGAAGCGGCGCATGAAATCGGTGTGCGTGCTCCAATCTACATCACCGCCGGATGGTCGGATCTGGATGCCAATCGCCACCCGGAATGGCGCGCGGTCACAGCGGACGGCAAAGATCAGGTTACAGGCGGCTTCGAATACGGCGTTTCTTACGGACAACCTAAAAAATACGGCGCATGGCAGACTTTGTGCCTCAATGACGGTCCGTATGCAGAGCATATCTACGCGCTGACCGAAGAGATTTGCAGGCGTTACAAGTCGATTGACGGCCTGTTTTTTGATATTTGTATTGTGGGAGACACCTGTTACTGCGAAACCTGCAAAAACGGAATGCGTTTCATGGGTATGGATCCGATGAACACGGAAGATAACATGGCGTATTTCCGGCTGAAACGCAAGGCGTTTATGCAAAAGTGCAGCGATATTCTCAAGCGGTTTCATCCGGAAGCGACGATCTTTTTCAACAGCGGCGGCGCGGATCAGTATCGACCGGCATATCACGTGCATCAGACACATTTTGAAATGGAAGATCTGCCCACAGCTTGGGGCGGTTATGACAAACTGCCGCTGCGTGCTAAGTATTTTGGCAGAACCGGAAAAGGCTATCTCGGCATGACCGGCAAGTTCCACTTGGATTGGGGTGAGTTTGGCGGATTCAAATCCGGTGAAGCGCTGCGTTATGAAGCCGCGCAGATGGCCTTGTACGGCGCCGGTTGTTCCGTGGGAGATCATATGCATCCCGACGGAGAAATGGAACTGCAGACCTACAGGAACATCGGCACAGCTTTCCGTTACCTCAAGCAGATCGCGCCGTTTTGCTACGGCGGCAAAACAATAGCCAATGTCGGCCTCTATCTCTCCCCCGAACCGAAAGCCAACGAGGGTGTATCCTCTATCCTGCTCGAAAATCAGATCGATTATGATTTGGTCTGGGAGAATAATTTTGATGAATTCGACACGGTGATCCTTCCGGAAAAAACAGTTTTGGATGAGGAAGCGCTATGTGCCTTACGCGCGTATCTTGCAAAGGGCGGCAAGCTGATCTTTATGGCGGACGCCCTTGTGAAGAACGGAAAATTCCAGATCGACTGCGGTTTGGAATACGCGGGCGGTCCCCTGTTCGATTGTGATTATCTGTTCACCGACGAGCAGTACACAGACATTCCGGATGCGCCGATGCTCTGCAACATCCCGGGACACCGCGTACACGTTGTATCCGGCGAGGTTCTGGCTTCTGTCCTCTCCCCTTATTTCAGCCGTACATACGGGCATTTCTGCGGCCATAAAAACACACCGCACGATAAAGATTCTGTCTCCATGCCCGCCATCATTCGTAACGGAAACATCGTTTACCTTACACACAGTCTGCCGAGACAATACCATGTTTTTGGCTCCCCTTATCATAAGAATTACTTTATGATGGCCTTGCGTTCCGTCTGCAAGGAGCATCCGCTGCAGGCAGAGGGCTTGTACGCGCAGGGCCGCTGCACAATGATTCAGCAGCCGGAACAGAATCGCTATTGCATCAACATGACTTACGCAAGTCCGATTCGCAGAGGCTGCGCGGAGATCATTGAGGACATTGTACCGATATACAATGTTCGGGTATCGGTACAGGTTCCGGAGAAGATTCAGAAAATCCGGTTTGGTCTGAGCAATGAGGAAATCCCGTTTACCGTTCAGGGCGGACGCATTTGCTTCACTGTACCCGAGCTGCACTGCCACACGAGCATTGTGCTGGACTATGAATAAAGACAAGAAGGGGGCGTTGCAAAATGCAACGCCCCCCTTAGAAATATGCAGAGACAGTTTCTGTCCCTGCATATTTCGTTCCAATTATACGCGAAAGGGGCTCCAAGACCGCTCCTTTCACACTATCCCCGCCAGGAGATAGCGACTCTATTGCATATTATTCCATTTCGCAACAGGCCCTTCTTAGTTTATTTGTATGAATCAGCGTTTGACAAAATACTCTTCGTACCAGACAAGGAATGTGTAGATGGTCCAGACTTTCCGCCAGTTGTCGGAATTGCCGCCTACGTATTCATCGAAAATCGCCTGAATGGCATCCAGATCAAAGAACTGCGCTGCCATATCGCTCTTAAACTTTGCCTGTACATCCTGATTATAGCGTTCGTCCGCCATCCAGACACGAATCGGGACAACAAAGCCCAGCTTTTTCCGGAAAGCGATCTCCTCCGGCAGAACGCGCGCTGCCGCCGTACGCAGCGCCACTTTATTCTGTTCCGCATCGACCTTATATTTAGAGGGCATACGGGACGCAATATCGAAAATCCGACGGTCCGTCAGCGGCATACGAATCTCCAGACCGGCGGCCTCTCCCATCTTGTCCACATTCAGATAGATGTCGCCCTCCAGCCAGACTTGAATGTCCACGTCGGACATCTTGGAAAGCGGATCCAACCCTTCGTTTTCCGCATAAATCTCGCGAATCAAATCAATCGGCTCGTAGTTATCGTAGTACTTTTTCAGAATACGGCGCTTTTCTTCTTCTTTCATAATGTTTGTGTTGCCGACATAGAAGGTTTTCAGATTATCACCGTAGCGTTCTGCGTTGCGGTACATATTATAGCCGCCGAAGAATTCGTCCGCGCCTTCGCCGGAATAACAGATCCCGGTGTGCTCTGCGGTAGCTTTACAGCCCAATGCGAAGGCGACCGCGGAGGCATCACCGAGCGGCTGTTCCATGTTGTACATCACGTACGGCACGGCGTCAAAATACATTTCCGGCGTGATCAGGCAGCGGCGGTTGCCCTTGTTGAGAATCGCCGCTGTCTCTGCGGCCAGACCGGATTCATCCAGACGTTTATCTTCGTAGCCGCAGGAATTACTCATGGTCAGATCGGACATGGCATAGACATAGGAAGAATCCACGCCGCCGGAAAGGAAAGTTTCTGCATATTCGGTTTCCTCCTTCACTTCCTGCAGCACCGTCTGCACGGTCTCGTGAATTTCATCCGCCCACTCTTCCAAGGTTCGGCTGTCGTCCGGTCGGAACGTGGGCTTCCAGTATCTGTGGGTTTCCGCCTTGCCGTTTTCCCAAATCAAATATCTGCCGGGAAGCAGTTTCTTGACACCCTCAAAGAAAGTATCTTCACCCGGCGTATAGGTCATGGTCATATAAATCTGCAGCAGCTTATCGTTCAGAACCTTCTTAAAGCCCGGCTGCTCCATGATGCGCCGGATAGTCGTACCGCAGAGGAGATTGCCGGTCTCGGTTACGTAATAGTAAAACGGCTTTGTACCGAAAGGATCACGCAGGCAGAACTTCCGGTTTGCATCTTCATCCCACAGAGCGAAAGAGAACATACCATGCATATGGAGTGCCATTTCCGTACCCCAGCGCGCATAAGCAGAAAGCAAGATCGCCGTTTCCCGTTCTGTGCGGGACAAATTAACATCTATACCTAATTCTTCACAAAGTGCTTTCCAGTTTCGGATGTGCCCTCTGTATTCCTGAACCTTCATCATATGGAGTCTACCTCGATTTTCTGATAGCATTATAGCTTATTTTACCACACAATTTTACAATCTTCAACAAAAACACTTCAGCTTCCGGCGAAAAACCAAGAGGAAAAATCGCGCGAAAAGCCCAAATGTATCTTGTGAATTTGTTTCGGAAAGTATACAATAAACTCGAGAACGGATATTGCTTCTGTGTTCTGCTCCATAAGGAATGACAGATACAGAAATAAAAGGAGTTTTAACCATGGATAAATTGCTGCGTACGCATGCGGATGCCATCATAAGATCCGCAATTCGCGCCGTACAGCCCGATGAAGCCGTCAGCCGCGCCTTGACGGGACAGGCGTTTCCCGGACGTGTTGTTTTGGTCGCCGCAGGCAAAGCTGGGTGGCAGATGGCCAAAGCCGCATACGATTGCCTCGGTGATCGCATAGACAGCGGTGTTGTTGTCACGAAATACGATCATGTTATGGGTCCCATCGCCAATTTCGATTGCCGTGAAGCCGGACATCCCGTACCGGATGAAAATTCATTTTCCGGTACGCAGGCTGCAATCGACCTCGTAAAAGATCTCACAGAGCAGGATACCGTTCTGTTCCTGCTTTCCGGCGGCGGAAGTGCTCTTTTTGAGCAGCCTTTGATCCCCGGTGAAGAACTGCAGGATATAACCAGCCAGCTTCTGGCCTGCGGCGCGGATATCGTGGAAATGAACACGATCCGCAAGCGTCTCTCGGGTGTAAAAGGCGGCCGTTTCGCACAGCTCTGCGCGCCGGCCAAGGTATTCTCCGTTGTCCTTTCCGATATCCTCGGTGACCCGCTCGACATGATCGCATCCGGCCCGGCATATCCGGACAGCAGCACCTGCGATCAGGCGATTGCAATCGCAAAGAAATATGACCTGAAGCTTTCTGAACAGGTATGGGAACTTCTGAAACAGGAGACACCGAAAGCACTGGATAATGTCACTACACGGATCACGGGTTCTGTACGTGAGCTGTGCGTCGCCGCTGCAAAGGCGTGCCGCGATTTGGGCTACGAACCTGTTTTGCTGACGGACAGACTCTGCTGCGAAGCCAGAGAAGCCGGCAGTTTCCTCTCCTCTGTGCTTTTGACACACGCCGGATCCGGAAAGAACCTGGCTTTTCTTGCCGGCGGCGAAACCGTTGTGCATTTGACCGGTCACGGCAAGGGTGGCCGTAACCAGGAGCTCGCGCTTGCGGCTGCAATCAGTATGGACGGGCATTCGGGTATGGCGGTGTTCAGCGTTGGCAGCGACGGCACAGACGGCCCAACCGACGCCGCCGGCGGCTATACAGACGGCGATACTGCATCCGCGCTTCGTGCAAAAGGATTGGACATTTATTCCGTCCTGCAGGATAATGATGCCTACCACGCACTGAAAGCCGTGGATGGATTGATTTTCACCGGACCCACCGGTACCAATGTCAATGATGTGGCGGTTGCGTTGCTCCGCGCATAAATCAAAAACAGAACAACACCTCCGTTTCATCGTTTGGATGTTACGAAGGTGTTTTGTTTATCAGGTATTTGCGATTTCTTCCCGGGCCAGCTCCACCCAACGCACGGCGTTCATCGGGTTCTTGCCGAGGGTGTGATTGTCTTTCATGATGAGTTCCGGAATTGTGCCCTGCGCATGATCCAGCACCGCACGCAGATTGCGGCGCACTTCAGCTTCGTTCATTTCAAAGGTCGCCAAAGGCGTCGGAGAGAGCTTGTGCGAGATGATATACTTGTCCCGCAGCAAGTCGGCCGCCAGAGCACGGTCACTCCACGGAGAGCAGCTGATTCGACGCAAGCGCGGCAGCTGCTTCGCGTATTTCCAACGCCCCTCAAACGGTTCGCAGCAGCCAAAGCAGTTCATGCCAAAGCGCTCCAGAATCCGTTTGTGGTACGGGAAAATGAATTCGCCGTACATATCATGGGATACCGTGGAGGTTTCCTGACTCTCCACAAAGCCCCAGATGTCCTTCGCATTCGCTGTGCCGCGGATGAGCGGCAGTTCTTCCGTAAAGCCAAATCCGCCGGAACCCACATAATGGTTTTCCGTGTTGCTGAACAGCAGGTTCTTTTTCTCCAATTCGTCGATGCGTTTCAGAGCGCCGGTGCAGAAGAAATCCATCATACGGTGGAACCACTCCGGTTCGGCAATAAAATCGCAGAGGAAATTCTCGAGTCCGCGCAGGTCGATGAACCAGCGGGTCATCCCCAGAGACCACCACCACATCATGTACCGCTCTACATGGAGGATATCGCCAAACGTCTCCTGTGCGAGGGCGAGTAAGCGATCGGATGCCATATAGTCTACGATCAGATTCGGGAAATGCAGCTTCTCGAAATCTTCCTCGTAGTCTTCGATGGCGGGTTTTACGTGGTAGGCGCCGCCCGTGCGAACACCTTCGTGGATGATATCCAGGCCCCAGCCGTCTTCTTCATATACGTACGGAATGCTGAAAATCGAATCCACCACAAAGTCGTCCTTCAGATTTTCAATATGATAGATGCGCCGGCGCAGTTCCTCTTCCCACTGACGGGCAATTTCGCCTTCACAGGTGAGGGATTCCGGCGGGAAGATCTCGCGCCATCCGCCTTCCGGATCGATAAATACAACCGGTTCGGAAGTTTTCAGATCATTATGCAAAGTCCAGAGCGTTCTCTTTCGGTCTTCTCTGGGATGCGCGGCGTATTCCGCGACTTTACCGGCCAGCTGACGCAGAATCCCCCGGTCTTTTACAGAAATACAGTATTTATCCATACTAGCACCTTATGTGAAACAAGGCCGCTTACCTGCTGCAGACAAACGGCCCGGATCGTATTTATTTTACATTGCCGCTGTTGATGCCGGCCTGCGCCTCATTGAGCGGGAGCCAAGCCAGAATCTTCTTGATATAAGTATCCCAGAACACCCAGTCGTGCTTACCGGGGCCTTCCTCGTAGGTTACCGGGACATTGTTTTCAATGAGGAAATCGCGGAGATCACGGCTGCGGGAAATCAAACCATCCTCTGTACCGCAGCAGAGATAGATGTTCGGGATCTCTTTCTTCTCTTCGATCAGCTTCATAACAAGCGCCTTCGGGTCCTTATCGCTGCCCTTAACCTTCTCGTACGGACCGAAAATTGCTTCGTTATACTTGCGACGGAAAGTAAACGCCGGAGAGGAGTTATCGGAGTGCTCCCAAGTATCATGCACAAGCGCAGCGGAAAGACCGGCGATGCAGCCGAAATTCTCCGCATACTTGAGGCCGTTGCGAATTGCGCCGTAGCCGCCCATGGAAAGACCGGCAATGAAGGTATCCTCTCTCTTTGTGGAAAGCGGGAACAGCTTTCTTGTGAACTCTACGAGTTCCTTGCCGATGAATTCGCCGTACAGCTCACCGCTGTTTTCATCGTCCAGATAGAAACGGTTTTCGCCGGAAGGCATAATGACAGCCAGATCATTGGCTTCTGCCCATGCCTGAATGCGGGTACCGTTTACCCAATCGGTATAGTTGCCGAAAATGCCGTGCAGCAGATAGAGGGTCTTAAAAGGCTTCTGCTCCTTTTTGGGGCCCGGGCCGAATTTATCGGCCGGAATGATCGCGTTAAAAGTAACCGTACGCATCAGACACTCGGAAATAAAATTAACTTCAATGATAGCCATACAAAACAACTCCTTTTGATTTGATAGATTTATTATAAATTCTGAAAAACATTTTGTAAAGCCGTTTTATATGTTATAATGGAAAAGACTTTAAGAGACAGTGTGATCAGTATGAACGAATTTTCTGAAAATGTATATGCTGCCGTACGAAAAATCCCGAGAGGTATGGTCTCCAATTACGGCTGCATCGCCTTTTTAGCCGGCAAACCGAGGGCTGCACGCGGTGTCGGATTTGTTCTGCACCGCAATACAGATCCGGTATACACGCCCTGCCATCGCGTGGTGTTTAAGGATGGTTCACTGTGTTCCGGTTATGTATTCGGCGGACCGGAGGTGCAGCGCAAACGTCTTTTGGAAGAAGGCGTACAATTTTTGCCGGACGGCCGCGTGGACATGGAAGCCTGCGGGTGGTACGGAGAGGAATAAAAAAAGAAGGCACCGTGTGGGCGTTTGTTCCCGTACGGTGCCTGATGTTTACTTGTAATCCTTGAAGCTGATGTTGATATCCACCGGTGTATTGATGCCCTTGACGCGTGCGTTATCGGAATACTGCCAGATCTGGAAATCATAGTAGAAGGCCGGTACGGTTCTGTACTCAGCCAGCCAGAAATCATAATCATCCAGCTGTTCGAGATCATAATAATCGTACGCAAGGTTGCGGTTAAAGTACACCGCTGCGTTAAAGCCGCCCTTATCCATCTTCTTGCAGAATGCACGGGCATAGCTTGTGACCTGATCGCCGGTAACGGATGCGGTTCTGGAGCCGGTCACTTCCGCGACCTCCCAGTCAAACACAACGGGATACTCCAGTGTTTTATTCTGGAGCAGCTGCAGCACGTAGCCGGCCTCTTCTTCGGCCTCCACCACAGAAGTCGCCTGAGAGAAGAAATACACGCCAACCTTAATACCGGCAGCCTTTGCACCCTCATAGTTCTTCTGGAAATTGGCATCCTCGTTCAGCTTGCCGCGGGTAGCGCCGCGATAACCGGCACGGATCATGACAAACTCAATGCCGCTGTCCTTGACCTGCTGCCAATCGATATCCTCCTGATAAGAGGAAACGTCGATACCGAGCGATGCATTCTCGTCATCATACGTGACGAGACCGCTGTTGTTTAAGAACTTTTCCGTTTCGTATTCATTTAAGGCGATGTCAAAATTCGGAATGGTCATCTGACCGGCATAAAGATCGTTGATCACGAGCTTGCCGTCTTCTGTTGTGACAACCGCATTGTTATCCTTGCCGGGCTTGGTTCGATCATCCATATCGATGGAGTGATACACCGTAAGCAGGAGCACCGCGATCACCAGCACGATCACCGCACCAAGAAAGATCGTACGCTTCAATTTATAATTTGTATCGGAAGAAAACGCCTTATTTTTCATTGTTCCACCCGTATGCCTTTCTGATCTTCATTCTATGCGTCTATTATACAGAATTTTCAGACAAGATGCAAGTCATCTTCTGCGAAAAGTCTGCCTTGCCAAGTATTTCTGCGTGCCATTTCCGCATCAATGGTGCCGAGTACGCGAATCTTGTCACGACTCCACAGCGGCGCCAATAATTTGGTCTTATCACCATCCCCGGTAATCCGCTCAATAACGGTCTCGGGCGGCAGCAATTCGAGCTGCCGGATGACGGCATCGATATAGGCGTCGCGCTCCATGGGGATGTATTCCCCACTTTCCCACTGCGCGGCAAGCTGTGTGCCGCGAATCACATGAAGCAGATGAATTTTGACCGCATCCGGTTGCAGCCGCGCCAGATACCGGGCCGTATGGAGCATATCGTGCAGAGTCTCCCCGGGCAGGCCGTCGATCAAATGCACACAGAGGCGAATGCCCGCCTCACGCAGCTTGCGAAAGCCTTCTTCGAACACACAGGCAGGATATCCGCGGTGAATGCGCTCTGCGGTCTCATCATTTGCGGTCTGCAGGCCGAGCTCCACGGTCAGCGGTTTTTGCATTGCAACCTCCCGCAGCAGCTCCAAGACGGATTCCGGCAAACAATCCGGCCGCGTGGCGATGGAGATCTCATCCACATCGGCTTCGATGGCCTCCGCATATAAGCGGCGCAGGGTTTCGATGGGCCCGTAGGTATTGGTATGTACCTGAAAATAAGCGGTGATCCCGGCTTCCGGATGCTTTTTGCGGATTCGCTCCGTCTCCATTCGGATCTGCTCATTCACGGACAGTTTTTGGTCCGGCGCAAAATAGCCGCTGCCGCCGTCACAGAAGATACAGCCGCCCGTACCGCAGGTCCCGTCCAGATTCGGGCAGGTCAGGCCGGCATCCACAATCGCCTTCTGCATCTTGCAATTTCTTTGCCGATTGTGGTATGCTAAGGTATGATATCGCTTGTTATCAAAGGAATACGGAAAGGGATTCATGCAAACACACCTTTCTGAAACAAATTTAGAACCGAGGTTTTATTTTGCTTCAGGTTAAAGAACTCAATTTAGAGGAAATCAAAACGATTTATGATACCCATATGCAGGAGGCTTTCCCGCAAAGTGAACTGCGCCCGTATAAAAACATCGAAATGCTGACAAAGCAGGGGTACTACGTCTGCTTTGGGTTGTACGAAAACAAAGAGCTTTTGGCCTATGCCTTTTTCACGAAAAGTGCGGACCGAAAATACTGCCTGCTGGACTATTATGCCGTTGTGGATGGACTGCGCGGCAAAGGCATCGGCAGTGCTTTTTTCCCGCTTTTGAAAGAGAAAATGCAGGATATGGACGGCATCCTGATTGAAGTCGAGAGCGTAGAAAGTACGGATTTGGATGAAGAAAAGGCGCTTCGGCATCGCAGAATCGCTTTCTATCAAAAGAACGGCTGCAAAATGACAAAGGCGAAATGCCTGCTTTACGGCGTCGATTTCTGCATCATGGCATTGCCGGTTCAAAAAGCAGTCCCCTGCGACGAAGAGGTCCTCTTCGAGCTGGAATACATCTACCACATTATGTTCGATGAGCAGCTGTACCCCCGGGTTTGCCACCCCTTTTTATCGGTGTAAAGGAATTTGCCTTTGACTTTTCCGGCGCTTTCCGCTATACTGAAAGCAGAATACAACACTGTGTGGTGATGATATGAGTGACATGAATCATGCAACGGACGAAATGCTGGCTGAATTTCCGCGTCGGCTGAGTCGAATCATTACTTTTTTACATCGACAGCGCCAAAAATACATGGGAGAACGCCTCAAAGAATACGGTTTCGTCGGTGCCATGCACCTCATTCTGCTGCATATCGCGAGAAATCCCGGCACAACGCAGGATGCGATCGTCTCCCATATGTACATCGATAAATGCAATGTTGCCCGGCGCACAAAAAAGCTGGAAGAGCTCGGATACATCCGCCGTGAGACCGGCAAAACAGATCGCCGTCAGAACAACCTGTTCCTTACAGAAGCCGGCGAAGAGCTGGTTCCGGTCATCCGTGGACATCTGCGCACTTGGGCATCCGGAGTCACACAGGATTTTTCGGATGAAGAACGATTGATCCTCATTAAGCTTCTGGACCGTATGATGCATACCGATGTGCAATAAACCAAAAGTACTGAACCCCATGGGCTTATGCCTATGGGGTCATTTTTATCTAAAGAGCTCCGGGAAGAGTCTTTTCTGAAAATCCGAAAAATCCGCGCGGATATCCACGGTCTTTTCGAGCGCAGGCCAGGAAATTTGCACATGTGAACAGCGCAGCATCTGCTGTTCGGTTCGATCCAGATGTCCGCCGTAAAAATCATCGCCCGCAACAGGATACCCGATGGAAGACATGTGCACCCGGATCTGATGCGTCCGGCCCGTCAGAAGATGAAATTCCACCAGACTGTGTTTTCCGTCGGTCTTCAGTCTGCAAAATTTTGTGCAGGCAGGATCTCCGGTTCCGGCACAGCGCTGCAACGTATGCCCGGGTTTGATGCCGATCGGCGTGTCGATCACACCGCTTTCCGGAACCTCTCCCTCACACACCGCCGTGTATGTCTTTTCAAGATCCGCACAGGCGGAAAACTTGTTCTTTGCCAGCACCAACGCGCCGGTCGTATCCCGGTCCAGCCGATAGAGCGGACGAAACACAAAATTTGCTTCGTTTCGAAAATACCAGGCAGCTGCATTCAAAACACTGTCCCGGTCATGCCCGGGAGACGGATGCACGGGCATTCCAGCCGGTTTGTCCAAAACAAGGAAATCTTCATCCTCATACAAAACAGAAAGCTCTGCCGGAACAGCTTCATAAGCGGATGCCTCGTCGAATAACGTCAATCGCAGTTCATCCCCGCCGCAAAGCTTGTCCACACTGCGGACAAGTTCTCCGTTTCTAAGCATTTCCCCTTCGTATTTCAAGGCGGTCAGGATTCTGGCGGAAAAACCCAATGTTTTACGGATGTAGGTGCGAACGTCCACGCCGTTTTGTTCTTCGGGTACAATAAAGGTGAGTGTTCGGATCATTTGGTACGATTGGCAAGCTGCAGGGCAAAATCGCGCAGGAATACGGTATCTCCGGAGAAAACAGCCAAAGCTTCCAGCGCCGTGTTCGTGTACGTATCCACCATCTGCTGAGCTTTTTCGATCCCCAGCAAGGATACATAGGTGCAGCGGTTGTTCTGTGCGTCGATGCCGATATTCTTGCCGAGTTCTTCCGCAGTGCCCGTCACATCGAGAATATCATCGCGAATCTGAAACGCAAGGCCGATATGCAGTGCGTAATTTCTGGCGGCTTCCACAAGTTTATCCTCTGCGCCGGCGGCGATGCAGCCCATCATACAGGCAGCCATGATCAAATTGGCGGTCTTCCCCGTGTCTTTTGCATAAAGAACATCCAGGGACACTGCCTGGTTCTCGGTTTCGAGATCAATACACTGCCCGCCGACCATGCCGAACTCTCCGGCACACGCAGCCAGTACGGAGGCAGCCTTTGCAGCACGCTCAACGCCTGCGACCCGGAATGCTTCCGCGCTCAGGGCCGTCTCAAATGCTTTTGTCAGCAGACCGTCTCCGGCCAAAAGCGCATAATTCTCGCCAAACACCTTGTGGTTCGACGGCTTGCCGCGGCGCATATCGTCGTTGTCCATGCAGGGCAGATCATCATGGATCAGAGAATAGGCGTGGATCATTTCCACGGCGCAGGCAAACGGCATAGCCATTTCTTCCGTGCCGCCGCAAAGCTTGCAGAACTCCAGCGTCAACACAGCACGAACGCGCTTACCGCCGTTGAGCAAGGAATAACGCATGGCATCCGTGACAGTTTTATACAGCTCATTGGTTTCGGGGACAAAACGATTTAATGCGGATTCGATACGCGCGATCTGATTTTCCATCATTTATCCTCCCCCGTGCTGATCCCGGAAAGCTCCGTGATCTTCTGCTCGGCGTTCTGCAGTGTCTCATAGCAAAAGGCAGAAAGCTCCGTGCCCTCTGTAAACAGCTTGATCGATTCTTCCAGCGTTACACCGCCGCGCTCCAGCGTTTCGGTAATTTCTTTCAGTCGAATCATGGCCTCTTCAAAATTCATCTTCTTTTTTGCCATCCTGATCGTTCTCCTTTCAGGTGTCTTTCTCTGTATTCAAAACAGAAACATATAGCTGACCGTCCTTGACCCGGACGGATAATTTGTCATCGATGGATGTTTCCTGCACGGAGGAGATCGTTTTTCCATTTGCATCGGATACGATTGCATAACCGCGCTGGAGCACCTTCAGCGGGCTCATCGCATCCAAACGCGCAGATAAAGCCGCGAGGTTTTCCTTCTCGGACATGGTTTTCTGCATTCCGGCAGCCAACAGCCTCTGGGTGACAGCCTGAAACCGGGCCTTTCTGTCGGGTAAAACAGCGGCCGGATCGCGCAGGACTCTGGCAGAAGCCAGCGTATCCAAACGCTGACGGTTATAATCCAGCAATCGTTCCGCAGCCTGCCGCAGCCTTTCGGTCTGCATTTTAAGCTGCAGCCGAATTTCCGTTTGATCCGGTACGGCCAATTCGGCAGCCGCACTCGGCGTCGGTGCACGAAGATCCGCAACGAAATCGCAAATCGTAAAATCCGTTTCGTGGCCCACTGCCGAAATCACCGGAATATCCGAGGCAAAGATCGCTCTCGCCAGACCTTCATCGTTGAACGCTGCCAAATCCTCCGCAGAGCCGCCGCCGCGCCCGATCAGAATCACATCCGCGCAATTCAACTGATTCATGCGCCGCACAGCTTCCGTAAGCTGCTTTGGTGCGTCGTCGCCCTGAACCAGAACGGGACAGAACACGATCTCTGCTGCCGGCCAGCGACGCGCGAGAATCTGCATCATGTCCTGCACTGCCGCACCGGTCGGCGATGTGATCACGCCAATACGCTGCGGAAATGCCGGAAGCGGTTTCTTGTGTTCTGTGGAAAAGAGCCCTTCTTTGGAAAGCTTCTCTTTCAGCTGTTCAAAAGCAAGATTCAATGCGCCGATCCCATCCGGCTGCATCTCTTCCACATAAAACTGATACTGACCGCTGGGCTCGTATACGGAAACGCGGCCGCGCACGATCACACGCAGGCCATCCTTGGGGCGAAACCGAAGTCTGCGCGCTGCGCCGGAAAACATGACCGCTTTGATCACGGATTTTTCATCCTTCAAGGAAAAATACAGATGCCCGGAGCGGTAATGGTCCGTAAAATTGGAGATCTCACCGGCAGCGTAAATATCGGTCAAACGCCCGTCCCCTTCGATCAGGGATTTCAGGAAATAGTTGATCTGCGTTACGGAAAGAACGCGCATCAGAGTCCGGCCTCCTTCATGGATGCGAGCACGGCAATGCCGGCCGCATTATCGGCAGAATACTTCGGTTCAGCGAAAAGAGCGCCATACTTTGCGGTCATTTCCTTGCGCAGCATGGAATTAGAGGCTACACCGCCGGAAAACAACACCGGAAGCGGGCCGTATTCTTCCCGCAGTGCTTTGCACATACTGTCCACGGACGCCAACACATAGGCCATGCAGGTAGCGGCGATCTCCTCCGGTGCCGCGCCTTTTTCCATCAGCCGTCTGCACTTATTCTCCACGCCGGACAAAGAGCAGTTGGCCCCTTTCATGGAGGCTTTCGCTTTGATTTTCCCTGTATAGGCACAAGCCAGCGGATCCAAATGCTTGCCCGCCGGGAACGACAGCCCGAGCATCACACCGATGCGGTCGATCACCTGACCGGCTTTCAGGTCCAGGGAGGATGCGATCAGCTTTGTGGAAAAGATCTTTTCGCTGTCCGGTTCCACCAGAACCGCTTCGGTTGTTCCGCCGGAAAGATGGAACGCAATGAAGCGCTCCTTCAGAAGATCCAGACGATTTGCGGAGTATAATGCCGCAGCGATATGCCCCTGCTGATGCGAAAAACGGTGCAGCGGAACCTGCAGTGCCTGAGACAGGATCTCTGCCGTACCGATGCCCACCAAAAAACACGGCATATAGGAATCTTCCGCATCCCTTGGGCGGGTGGAAACACCGATTGCCCGAATATCCGGGAGGCGATTTCCGATCTGCGCCATAACCTCCGGCAGCTGACGGGTATGATGAAATACGGCATCGCTCTGCCGCAGCCCGATCTCACCGGGCTTTACGGGCAGAATTTTACCATAGCTGTACATACTCCCATCCGACAGCACAGCGGCACTGGTCGTGTAATTGCTGGTATCCAATCCGAGGGCATTTAAATTAAGCATTGTCCGCCTCATTCATAGACTTTGCAACGGACGAAAGAACACCGTTGATGTAGGACGCGTCCTTTTCATTGCCGTAAACCTTGGCGAGTTCCACAGCCTCGTTGATGGAAACACTGATCGGCACGTCTTTAGCCGACAGGAACTTCATTTCGCAAACAGCCAGACGCAGAATGGACAGCGCCACTTTGGAGAGACGGCGCAGGCTCCATCCACGGATATGTGCGGAGATCACGGCATCGATTTCCTCCAGATACAGCTCAGCGAGCGAAGTCAGCTTCTCGCAATACGGATCCATTTCGATGCAGCGGGCTTCCACCGCAGCTTCAATGATATCCTCCATTTTTTCGCCGCTGACGGACTTTTCGAACAGAAGGACAAATGCCTGTTCTCTGGATTCATGTCTTTTTTTCATATCATTCCCTATCCTTTCCTGAATAAAAAGAAACCCGCTGTACGGATATACAGCGGGCAAAAAGCGAATTCGGGCATATAAAACTACCCTTTGGGTCTGTACTTTTCAAGCTTCAAACAACACGCTGTGTTTACGGTTGTATTGTACCACAGCTTGCCGCAAAAAGCAAGTTAAAGCAGCAAATCAGGATGCGGAAATGATGCGGATCTGATCTACGGCAAAACCCGTTTCCGTTACTGCGATGTCGCGAAGAATCAGGGCGTTCTGCGCATCTTCCACGTCGCCGTTGACTACGATCGTACACGCGTCGTCGTGGATATAGGCGACACACTCGGAAAACCCTTTCGATTGGACAAGACTCTCGATATTGGTCTCCTTCAGGATATTCTGTGCGATGACCGATGCCTCGCGAATGGCGGCTTCCTTTACGGCAGCATCCGCCTGCACATCCTCCAGAATATCTTCCAGAAGCTCTACGGCTTCATCCCGCGCCGTCTGCCGTGTCATACGGGCATCTGCCAATACAGCGGCCGCCGTGACCGTTTCAGGTGTTCCTGTCTGAGCCTCCGCTGCCGGTCCCACCGTCTCTTCCATCTGCTCCATGCCGTCCGAAACGGTTTCCACGTAATTGCTGTTTACAAGCTGCGCGGCACCGAGTGTGCTGGATTCCGTGGGGACATCTCCCCCGTCCGTTTTGGGCGTTGTCCCCGCAAACTGCCAATTCAGATACACCGCAGCGCCCAGTGCAAGAACAAGGGATGCCAGGATAAGTTGTCTTTTTCCGTATTTCATTCCGATTTCCTCCGATCGTATTTTGTTCATGTATATTCAGACCCACCGGTTACACATACCTGTGTTGCCGATAAATCCAGTGCAGTTTTTACGGCTTGGGTGATTTTCTCGCGGATTTGATGGTCGCTGCCGTATTTGGTTACGATCACGACCCCTCTGATCTCGGGTTCGGTCTGTGAGATGATCAGCGGCTTCTGGGAGCCATCGGACGATTTGACCAGAATATAGTTTTTCTCCCGGTCTCCGTCCGTCTGCGTCTTATTCAGCGTATCCCCGCTGTATTCCTGCTCACTTCTCTCGCTCTGCCTGTCCTCCGTGGCATATACCGTCTCACCCATGGAACGCAGTGTGATCGTCACGTGCGGTGCGGGATCACCGGTGATGGCCGTGACCATTTGCCGGATCTGGCCGGACAGCTGTTCCGTATAGGCATCCGGTGACAGGATTTCGGAACACTGTTCCGGCTCGGTCTTTCCCGCGTCCTGATCCGGGAAGAAAAGCAAACCAGCCGCCAGCAGAATACTGATCCCGATCAACAGATATGTTGCTTTGGAGCTTTTTAGAAACTTCTTCCATTGTTCAGGCATAGATTTCTCCTTTAGTCCGTGTGTAGATATATGGGGATCCGCTCCGTCAGGACACTTTGCAGCACGGCAAACGCCCGGTCGCGATCTGCTGCGTAAACGAGCCAGACATATACGCCGTCTATTTCGATCACGCCATGATCATCCATCTGATATCGGATCTCGATCCCATCCTGCTTTTGCAGTGTCTCAATTCCGGCGGCATCCAACAGGGCATACAGTCGTTCCTGTAAGAGCTCTGTACCAATTTTGGAATATACCGCATCCGCAAAAGTATTCGACAGCGTGTGTTCCGGTGTGATTGTCGGCATATCGAGCTCGAACTCTGTACGCGCAGCGCCTCGTATTAAAACACATAAAATCGAAAGAACCGCGAGGCCCTTGATCCATGTGCTGTTCTTTTCCGGGAACAGCGCGGAGATCATTTGAACCGCGAGCAGAGCCCCTGCTGCACTGTAAACCAATCGCATTAACTCATCCATATGCACTCCGTACACACAGCAGAACCGCTGCCGCCAC
Source organism: Clostridia bacterium (assembly GCA_017407665.1). Lineage (GTDB taxonomy): Bacteria > Bacillota > Clostridia > Oscillospirales > Acutalibacteraceae > Hominenteromicrobium. The sequence continues at coordinate 19,609 of JAFQWC010000118.1, forward strand.
AAGCGAAATCAGACCCACGCTGCACAAAACAGCGATGAGCATTTTAAGTACCGACACGCAGCCGGTCAGCAAATCCGAAAGACACGGCATTTCCAGAAGATCTGCCGCAAATGCGGCTGCAGTTTGAATGGCGATCCATGCGCCGGCCTTGAGGCAAATCGGCAGAAATATCGTCAGAGAAGCCAGAAGACCGAATGCACCGACTCCGGATTTTACCAAACCGACGCTTGTACCGAGTATGGAAAGCGCATCGCTGAAAGCCCCGCCGACAATCGGAACTGCGCCGGAAGCCACCATTTTTGCGGCTTTGGCTGCCGCAAGATCGGTCTGCGCACTTAAAAGCGTCTGCAGAGACAGTATGCCGGTAAAGATGGTGATCCCCAGAATCAAAAGCCACTTCACACTGCGGTACAAAGCATCTGCAATCTGTTTAAGTCCTATATCGGATACGGATGTCACGATAGAAAAGACAAAATAGATGCGTGTAAGCGGCAGGAGAAGCTGTCTGGAAACGGCCGCGATACCGCTCCCCCACGACAAAGTCAGCGCACCGTACGTGGAGCCTGTCACAGCATGACCCGACAGCACCAGTATCCCGGCGTACACGGGAATTGAGGCTGTCAGTACCGCGCTGAGAATGCCGATCATCTGCTCCGTCTGCTCGATCAGCGCGGAGATCGGCTTTACGAGTAAAACAGCAGCGGCAAAAACCGCACCGACCTGTACCGCGTGATTCAGCGATCCGTCCCCGAAATCCCGTATGATCCGTGCAAGCAGAATGAGGGCGATCAAACGGGCGCCGGTTTTGAACGGCGCATACAGTTCGTCCGATACCGCCCCGGACAACGCAGACAACCACGTGGGAACGGACGCATCCTGCATGCTGTCCGGCTGCATATTGGAATCGAGCAGAATGGATTTGGTTTCTTCGGGCAGTGCATCCCATAAGGATTCCGTATCCAACTGACCATACAAGTCCGCTTCCGCAGCCTGAACCGGGAAACAAAAAAAAGTCAGGCAAAAAACCAAAACGAAAAAGCAGTGTATAGACCTCAAAGCAAAAGCACCTCCTGAATCAGATGCAAAAGCTCCTGAAGTACGGGTGCTGCCAACAGCAGAACCGTAAACTTTACCACCGTTTCCATACCGGATGCAATGGCGGATTCGCCCGCATCCCGGCACAGGTCCGCGGTGGTTTTCCCAAGCAGTACGATCCCCAAACAGCGCAGGATCATCTGAAATGTATCCTGTAATTCCGGGGTATCCGCCAGCGCCGTGATCGTTTCGGTCAGGGACTTTACATCGGGAAGGATGCGAACCAAAAGCAGCACCACGACCGCAACGGAGAACAAAGCAGCGATCTCCCGGTTGCTTTTTCGAAGCAAGCCGCTGCACACAGCTGCAAATACGGCAACCGCCGCAGAAAATGTGACGGTGTTCATAGGTCGAATACCGACTTGATGGTGTCAAACAGGGTGCTGATCTCCGTTATGATCATCATCAGCACAACGATCAAGCCGGCCAATGTGGTCATCATCGCCTGTTCTTCCCGCCCGGAACGAATCAAAAGCTGATTCAGCACAGCCACAATGATCCCAATGGCGGCAATTTTAAATATCAGGTCCACATCCATGATTTTTTCGTTCCTTTCCGAAGATTAGCACAAAACAAGTGCGGCGGCAGTTCCTGTAAACAACCCCAAGACGGTGTACAAGCGACATTTGGCAGAGGCGGCTTGTCTGGCGTTTTCCAATGCGCGCTCTATTCTGGATTCGTAAAGCGCGATGTATGACAGAAGACCGGCGAGATCCGTTTTCCCGAAACCGGATAAAAAATCGGCCGCCAGTGTGCGATCTGCAGGATATGTAAAATATTGCCGGGATACTTCCGACCAGCTTTGAACCGGGTCCTCTTTTTCCGCGATCAACGCAAGAAAAGCGTTGTCTCTGCAGTGCATCAGAACCGTTGGAAGATCGCCCAGCGTGTAGGCCGCAGAACTCTTTATGGAAAGAACCGCCCCCTGAAAAGTCTCCAGTTCCCGTACTCTGCTGCGCAGCCGGGATGCCTGCAGCGATCCGATACAAAAGCCGGAAAAAATCAGCAGAAGAACCATGAACCCTTTCAAAGAATATCCCTCACTTTACGGATACGGATCTCCCCAAAACGCAGAAGGGACACATGCTGAAACGCACCGGTTTCCAGCAGAGCGCGGCACAGCGGACGCTTCTTCAGGTCGGTTTCACTGCCGGCGTGCACCGTAGCGATCAGACTCACGCCTGCAAAAACAGAGGCTTGTACGGCAGGAAGATCCGCATCGCCCAGCTCATCACACAGGATGTATTCCGGCGAAAGGCAGCGCATCGCATGAGAAAGCCCCGCGCTTTTCTGCCCTCCCTGCAAAACGGAAGTTCCAAGCCCCAGATCAAATCCATCCGTTAATAACTCGAACCGTTCGTCCAAAACGACGACGCGTTTGCCTTTGTTTCCGAGGCTGCGTGCCAGATCACGAAGAAGTGTTGTTTTGCCGGAAGACGGTGCTCCGGCAAGCAGAAGCCCGCCCGACAGGTCCTGGAGTTCACGCAGAACAGGATCGGCACATCCGTGAATTTCTCTCGGGATCCGGATACACAATCCTGTAATCTCCCGCATGGCCCGCACTTTGCCGCGTTCCGAAACAATTGTACCGATCAGCCCAACACGCAATCCGCTGTCCGTTGAAACAAATCCGTGCTTGATCTCCTCCATGTGACTATAGACCGCGTACCCGCACAATCTGCGAAAAATAAAGTCCACTTCCGCTTGAGACACCCGTGTGCTGTTTGCTGCCGGTGCGCCAAAAACCGTTCCGTCCCGGTTTAGGTACATCATACCGTTTCGGTCACAAAGCATGATGGGGCGATTCACCTGAATCCGGATATCCGATATTTTCATTTGAACCGTTTTCGGTATGCGTGCAAGGATCTCTGAATACGGCTCCAAATAAGAGATGATTTTACTGAAGTTCATTCGACTCCCCCTCTTGTCCGATACATTCTCATTGTATGGATGTCCTAAGCAAAATAGAACTGAAAATGTAAGGCGCATTTCACAAATCATGCATATCTTTCCTGTCTGTGGATAGAACTGGACCACCTGGAAACACTGTATCGGAGAGGATGGTGATTTATGGTGCAGGGGTTTCATCGGATCCTGAGGCAAAATGCGGTGCACATTCTGTTTCTTACAAGCTATACCGGTTTATTTTTTCTGTTTGTGAAAATACTCCCCTTTACATTTCCGTTTCTGTTTGGAGCCGTTCTGCTGATCCCGGCCCGCCCGCTCCATAAATTTCTGCAAACAAAAGCACATTTATCCTGTAAAGTATCTCCCCTTGCCGTGAGTATTCTGTTGGTTGCGGGGGCATGGAGCCTCTTAACCGGCCTGTTTGTTTGGCTTGTATGGGAGATCCGTGCGTTGGCTTTGGGCGAGCATTACTTTCGGCTGGATGCGCTTTCTCCCGCTGCACGCGGTTTTATAGATCGGATCCTAAAGCAGATCCCATCCGCGGACTCCATATTCAGCGATCTTCTCCCCTCTGCATTTCCCGCAGTGCTTCCCTTTGTCGGAAGAATCCTTCGTTTTTGTATTTCTCTTCCGGCTGTTATTCTCTTTCCGATTCTTACTTTTATGACGCTGTATTATTCTTTGCGTTATCATCGAAAAATCGGATCTATGTTTGCTCGATGGGTCCCGCTTTCCGTTCTGCGCAGAATCCGAAGGGTTATTCGAAAGCGTTCCGGCAGCGGATTCAGCCTTTTTGCGGCTTATCTCACCTTATATTTGATCACTTTCTGCGAATCCTGCATTATTTTTTCTTTGCTCAAAATTCCCTACCCGCTGATCACCGCGTTTCTGGCGTGTTTTGCCGACTGTATACCGCTCATTGGTCCCGGTACGGTCTATTTGATTCTGGCGCTGTATCGTTTACTCTGCGGTATGCCCGGACAGGCTCTTGGCCTTGTTTTCGGTTGGTTTATGATCGGCATTATCCGTCAGATCATCGAACCAAAGCTTCTGAAAGAGATTTCCAGAACACCCTCCCTTGCCATATGGGGGTCCATTTATGTCAGTTTTCTGCTCGGTCATTTCTGGCCGGTTCCATACGTGGTTCTTTTCTTCTTTTTGAAGGGGATCCTGATCGAGGCCGGACTCCTTAAAGCCGAAATTCTTTAATACAGATATTGAAAGAATGGGTGTTTCATTTCATTTTGCTTTGTGGTATAATCGAGATCAGCAAGTTGAAATGAGGTAGTAATGATGCAGTTGTTTGATGGCCGCCCGACCGATTGCTCCGGGCGTTTGGATAAAGAGATCCGCGTATACGATCTTCTGGACCGGCTTCAGGTTCCCTACCAGCGTATTGTTCACGAACCGGCCATGACCATGGAGATTTGCGCGGAGATCGACGTTGTTTTGAATGCGATGATCTGCAAAAATCTTCTGCTGTGCAATCGGCAGAGCACAGTATTTTATCTGCTTATGATCCCGGCTAACAAAGTTTTCAAGACCAAGGACCTGTCCAAACAGATCAATTCCTCCCGGCTCTCCTTTGCTTCCGCCGAATATATGGAGCGGTTTTTGGATATCACGCCCGGTTCCGTCAGTGTTCTGGGGCTTATGAACGACAAGGAGAATCGTGTACAGCTGCTGATTGACGAGGATGTCGTAAAAGACCCGTTCTTCGGCTGTCATCCGTGCATCAACACATCGAGCCTGCGTCTGCGCATGGATGATCTGCTGCAGAAGATCCTTCCGGCGATGCACCACGAACCGATCTATGTGAATCTTCCCGTCGAAACCGAATAAAACAAAAATTCCCCGCCCGCAGCCATTTGAGCCGCAGGCGGGGATCGTTATATATCGGGTTTTATTTCTTCAGAAGCTGCTGTGCTGCAAGAACGAGGAACATATAATGGGAAGAACCGCCGCCCAAAACATATTCGGTCTGCTGCCACAGGAACGGGAATGTGAGCAGTTCCGGGAAATCCGGACGGATGAGTGCCGTACCGGAAATGACACCGCCCGGGATGTAGGACCAATCGGCACGATTGAGACCGTAGGCCACCGTAGCGGATTTGGCACCCACGCCGGAAGCAAACGAAGCCGTATTGGAACCCGGATGGCAGCCCAGAATGAAGTTCAGCGCGTTGTACAGGAGATCCGGCGCAAAAATATCCGGGAACGCCTTGTGCAGGAAGTAATACTCAAATCCGAGGCGCTGAATATCCCAGCCTGCACCCCAGATGTGCGGGCGATATGGAATGCCGTACGGTGTTTCCGCACTAAGTACATCCATTTCAGCCTTCAGTTCCACCATTGCGGTACGAATCGCAGCTGTAAAGTCCATATCGTTTACAGCGTGAACACTACGGGCAATGATCCAGCCGAGACGCTTGATGTTCTGTGCAATGAAGGCGGATTCACTCAGAAGATGTTCTCTATATTCGCATTTGCCCGTTGTGAGGAAAAGTTCTACTGCGGCGTGGATCTTTGCGGAGCGGGCATGATCATTTTCGACGCGGGTCACGGCATAAAGCTCTTCTGCAGCTTCGAGTGCCTGCACGCTGAGCACATCGTTGAAGCCCTTCAGTGTGCGGGACGCTGCAGCGAGCTGCGCGGCTGTCGTCAGTTCACGCGGCGGATTGTCTTCGGTGAAGACCCATCGGTCATCACCGTTGCCCTTTACATTGTCGGTCATGGCTGCGCTGTCACCCAGCAAAACATACTGCCGCAGATCATTGCAGATGATGCCGCGATAGAGGCGGCCGAGCGCACGATAACCGCCGACAACGGACAGGGCGCCGTGTTCGATCTGCTGCTGCAGATCATTTTTGCCGTCCGGCTGATGGATTTCTGTGACTTTTCTTATCTGATCGACAGATGTCACATCGTAATTGACGTTAAAAGCTTCCTGAGCCAGAGACAGGATGTAGGTCTCACCGGCCTGGGATTCCACGCGCAGGTCAAAGTCACCGGCGTCATGCCAGCCGCCGACATTCAGGCCGGGTACGGAATCGCCCGGCTTATAATCACACAAGGTGGATGGGCCCTGCACGTAGCCGTCAATGTGGTTATAGCTGACCGGTGCCATGCGTGCATCGTCATCATGGCAGAGATCGTGCCAGACACGATATTTTTCATTTACGCGCATATGGCACATCTGCACCGGCAGGAAATACTCCAGAACCGGCTGCCAAACGCCGCGATCATAGATATCTTCGGCGATGCGGAATACAGAAGATTCCGATTTTCCGTAACAAACCTTATAGAGACCTTCTTCTCGCACATCGGAAAAATCCAGCTGCAGATAATTATAGCGCAGGAATCTGCCCCATGCACTGCCGGACGCCGAAAAAACTTCCTCTTCTCCGTTCTCCGTGATGCGCACAAGACGAATCGGCTCGCGGGCAGAGTCGCGCTGATCCAGCTCGACAAAAGCGGTTTTCGGCTGATTCGGATGATAGCCGACCTGAGAGGTCTGCACCACCGGCGTGTAGAGCCAGTCTTCCACAACATTGGGCGTGATCACCCACTGGATGGCACCTTTAGACGCACCGGCGGGTACTTCGCCGGAGAGGACGAACCAACCGTTGTTGTGGTTCATACGGCCGTCGTACAGCTTGAGCTCGGAAGTTTTGGATTCGACTGTAAAGCGGTTATACGGATCATCCGGACGAACGGTGAATTTATAACCGACGGCATACGGTTCCGCAATAATATCATCGGCAATGATCGGATTGTAGCCCTGCTTGTCGCCGGAGAGACGCTTGCGGTCTGCCAGAATATCACCACTACCGGGCAAAGTAGCGGTCTGATCGTAATTCGTGGGAAGCTGCAGCGTGGGGCCGTTCGCCTGCTGCGGGAAAATACCCTGCTTTTTGTCCATGATCCACGGTTTTCCGAAGAGCGCGCCCGGGAACAGCTCCAGATTAAAGCACATTTTGCCGAGATATTCTTCCGGGATCGGACGATCCAGATCCACTGTGACCAGAACGGCATTTTCTTCGCCCTTCACGGTGACCTTGTACTCAAAGGCATAATCCGGATAGATCATCGGATTGAAGCCTTTGAGATGGTTATCCATATCGGGGTAACGCAGCTGCGTGGTGATGGTGTTGGCTTCGGCATCCAGAACACGCTCGCCCTGCTTCGGCAGCGGCTGCCACTGGCCGGGTGTCTGCTCAAAACGGATATCACCGTTGGTCGCCACACGGTTGCCATGCATCAGAATACTCACACCGGACTGATGTCCCGCCGGGTAGATGTCGTCAAACGCCATGACATCCACGCCGCCATTCCGAAAATAGCCGGCTTTTGTGTTCAGAATAAAGCCTTTCTTTGTGTTGTTCATATCAACTTCTCCCTCTGCCGGACCGATTCCGGCTGTGATACTAAAATTCTAGCACACTGTTTTCCATTCGTCAATGTGATACGTTCCATATAAGCAAAGAGATGTACTGCGGTAACACTTCTGCAGCACATCTCTTTTGCATTACATTTTGGTTTTCAGAATATAAGTCAGTACGTTTTTCGCCGTTCTCTGCAGTTCGGCGCGGGTGATGCCGTCCGGTTTCCCGAGCGTTTTTAGCAGCGTACCGTCCGAATGATACTTCTTGTGCAGATGCCCCATATTGCCCGGCATCAGCACATCCACCTGTGCGCGTACGCGGTAGGCATTATCCCGAATCTTCGGAAACTCCGGGCTCGCACTCTTTCGCATCCACCAATCCGTCACGACCGGACCGTCAAAACTCCACTCTTTCCGGAGCACAGTGGCCACAAGATCAAAGTTATAATGTGCCCAGACACCGTTGATTTTATTATAGGAGGTCATCAGCGTATGCGGCTTTCCCTCCTTGACGCAGATTTCAAAACCGCGCAGGTAGATTTCCCGCAAAGCCCGAACCGAAACGCGGGAATCATTCACATTGCGCTTCGTTTCCTGATTATTGCAGGCAAAATGCTTCGGGCAGCAGGAACCGCCGGCGCTCTGCACACCGCGCACAACGGCAGCCGCCATCTTGCCGGTCAGCAGCGGGTCTTCCGAGAAATACTCGAAATTCCGGCCGCAAAACGGATTTCGGTGGATGTTCATGCCGGGAGACAAAATCACATCCACATTATATGCCTGCATTTCTTTGCCGATATGCGTAAACAGCTCCTCCACCGCTTCAAGATCCCAGGTAGAAGCCAACGCCGTTCCGCTTGGCAGAAGACCACAGTACCGCTGCAGGCGCAGACCGGACGGACCGTCCGACGTGATCACCGGCGGGATCCCCTTTTCGCGCAGAGACGGCAGAATGCCGCCGAACGCACCCGCATTACCCGGTACACCCAAGGCGCTGCCCATACAGCCCTCGCCGCGGGTCAGCGCTTCGAGCTCTCGATCATTCAGCTGTGCGATAAAACGCTCCAAATCCGCCTTCCCGTTTTTTACATCGGAAAGCCGGATCCCTTGATCGCCGGTATAGGCTATGTCATCCGGCAGATGATCCAGAATACGCCCGCGCAGGTCCACAGGCGTCTGCGGAACAAGTTCTTTCTTTACAAGAACGGTTCCATCGCGGAACGCGGGTTTGATCCGCTCAAACGGGTGCTGCACAGCACAAATCGGACAGCACTGTTCCACGCACCGTGTTTTTGGGATATCGATTCGTCCGATTTCGGTATCATTCACCGTAAAGAGATATGTTCCCTCTTCGAGAACAAACGCTTGTGCAAAGCCGGCTGCACCGGAATCATCGAATGAAGCGAAATCCTTTGCGGTGAAGGACAGCGTGAGAACGGCTTTTTCCCCCGGCTCCAGTAATTTCGTTTTACCGAATGCGACAAGTGTCTTCTCCGCTTTTCCAAGCTTTTCCTGCGGTGCATGGCACCACACATGAACAACTTCCCGCCCGGCGCAGCTGCCGGTATTACAAACCGAAATTTCAGCTGTGAAAATATCCTCTTTTACAGTCCACTGCAGCACATCTGTTTGGAATGTAGTATAGGACAGACCATAACCGAAAGGATACAGAACACGCTTTTTCGCGAACAGGTCAAAATACCGGTAGCCGACGTAAATATCTTCCGTGTAGTTATTGAAGGCTTCGTCCCCGAAATCCCGGCTGCTGGGATAATCGGTATATCGCTTTGCGATGGTATCGGTCAGATGTCCGCTCGGTGTGACACGCCCGGAAAGAATGTCCGCGACGGCATTTCCGCTTTCCATACCACCCTGCCAGGTGATCATCAGAGCCGAGATCTTATCCTTAAACTTGAGCGTCCAGGCGAGATCCATAATGCTGCCGATGTTCAGCAGGACGACCACGTGCTCAAAATGCTTCGTGACGAGCTTCATCAGCCGGAGTTCTTCCTCCGTCATGTAATAGCTGCCGGGCGTAAGCGTGTTTTCCCGGTCTTCGCCGGCTGCGCGTCCAACGACCACGATCGCGGTATCACAGCGTGACGCCGCATCCGCCACCACGTTCTTTTCCAAATGCATTTCCGGATGGCTCATCGGCCAGTGCCCCCACCATCCGTGGTCCGCTTTGTTTTCTTCGCTCAGACACCAGGCTTTATACAGATCCGCAAGGATCTCGTCGTATGTGATGCCGACGTTTTTTAGACCTTCCATCAGATTGACCTGATACGGCGGGTGGACATCGCCGCCGCTGCCGTATCCGACGTAAAACCAATCGAGCTGGCAGCGGCCGAATACAGCCACTTTTTGTCCCTGTAAAGGCAGCGTGCCGTCATTTTCCAGCAGTACGCAGGCATCCGCCGCACAACGACGTGCTGCAGCAGACATTTCCGGTGTGACATACGTTTGTCCGCTGCAGGCAGAAAGTTCCTCCTGCATGAGCCCGTTGCCCATAGCCTGGTCTACGATCTTCTGCCAGACTTTGCCGATCCGGTCTTCCAGTTTTTTCTTTTTCAATCCGCTCAACCCCTCTTCGAATCGATTCAGATTTCCTCTTCCTGATATCGTCTGGCCAATGTATTCAAAAGCTGCGGATACAGCTGGCTGGTCATACCGCCGTCCACAGTGATTTCCGTGCCGGTGACGTTCTTCGACTGGTCACTGCCCAGATACCATGCGGCGTTCGCAATATCTTCAAAATCGGAGATATCCCCGATCGGAGTCAGCTTTCCGTTCACGATCTGCTTATTGCCCATCCTGACCCAGCGCTCTGTCTTGATGGTACCCGGCAGAACCACATTGCTGCGGATGCCGTACGGTCCCAAATCGATCGCAAACGCACGGGACATGGCGTTCATGCCGCCCTTCGATGCACTGTATGCCGCGCGATTCGGGATGGCTCTGTATGCCGTATTGGAGCTGATAAACACAATCGCACCCTTATGCTGTTCGCGCATACGCAACGCCGCCTGACGGACGATCATATAGTTCCAGATCAGATTGGTTTCGAAAACAGCGCGGAATTCATCCACCGGTGTCGTGAAGAAATCCAGTCCCTTCGCGGGATCCGTTCCAAAACCGAGGTTTGCGGCATTCAGAATCACGGTTTCCACAAAGCGGTCACTCGCATCGATGCGGCGGAACGCTTCGATCACGGCTTCCTCGTCGCCGGGGATCAGCCCGAAGCCCATGGTGAACACACCGTACTGCTCTGCGATCTCCTTTGCGGCTGCTTCGGCACGCTCGGCCTCACGGCTGGTGATGAACACATCATACCCTTCTCTGGCAAACCGCTCGGCGCAGGCGCGGCCTGTTCCGTTTGTTGCTCCTGTAACAAAAACTGCCTTATGCATCATGAGGCCTCCTTAGAAGTAAAACTCGGATTCCGGCGGACGGATATCCGTCAGGGCACCGGTGTAATGGCGCAGTGTATGGCTGGTATACGGATGTGCAAGGCAGGCATCTTCGTCGATCTCAATGCCAAGGCCCGGCTTATCGGGAACATAGATATACCCATCCTCATAGCGCAGAGATTCATTCGTTACATCCTTACGCCACGGTACATCGCTGTACATGATTTCCAAAATGGAGAAATTCGTCGTGCAGGCTGCCACCTGCAGCGTTGCTGCGCAGGCGACCGGACCGGACGGATTGTGCGGTGCAAACGGAATATAGTAGGAATCCGCCGCCGCCGCGATCTTTTTCAGCTCCATAATGCCGCCGGCGTGGCTGACATCGGGCTGAATATAATCGGCTGCACGCATCTCAAAGAGATCCTTGAACTGTCGCAGATTATACAGGCGTTCACCGGCAGAAATAGCCACCGGAGACTTATCACGCACGGCTTTCAGCGCTTCCAGATTATCCGGCGGTGTGGGTTCCTCAAACCACATCGGCTTAAACTGCTCAAGTTCCTTTGCGATTTTAATACCGGTCGGCACATTGAAACGGCCGTGACCTTCAATCAAAAGATCCACGCCGTCACCAACAGCATCACGCACAGCTGCAACACACCGCAGCGCCGTATCCAGATCCTTGTTGGAGATCTCCAGATACGATTTTCCGAACGGATCCCACTTCATGGCGGTCACGCCACGCTGCACCGCAATACGCGCTTTCTCGCCGAACTCTTCCGGTGTTTTGGCTCCGGCAAACCAACCGTTTACATAGATTCGTACCTTTTCGTTGGTCTTACCGCCGAGCAGCTTGTATACGGGCACATTCAGGCTTTTGCCGAGAATATCCCATAAAGCCATCTCCACAGCCGAGAGCGCACTCATGAGCACCGGCCCGCAGCGCCAGTAGGAATCTCTGTAAAGGTCATGGCTGATCCGCTCAATGTTGGTCGGGTCTTTACCGAGCAGCGCTTCGCGGATATGCTCCACCGCGCCGACAAGGGATTTTTCCTTGTACTCCAGTGTGGCTTCGCCGACACCGGTGATGCCTTCGTCCGTATATACCTTTACAAACGCCCAGTTTGTACGGAAACAATCGACAACAAAGGTTTTAATATCTGTGATTTTCATGTTCGGACACCTCATATTTCAAAGCTCTGATAAATTTCCGGAATGTATTTCGGCTCAAACGGGAAATCCGTCGGATTCAGCGTGTCCATCATCCCCCAGTGAATCGGTACCGCCAATTCCGCGTGTGTATCCCGGGCAAATCGCGCCGCGTCGAGCATATTCATGTTGTTTCCGACTCCGTTGATCGGCAGAAATACGGCATGAACGGTCTCTGGAATCGCTTCTATGATTTTTCTGCTGTACAATGTATCTCCGGTAATGTACAGGCATTTGCCTTCACAGTGCACCAAAACACCGATGGCTTTGGGATCACTGTGCACAGCGGGCACCGCTTCAAACCGCACAGCACCTTCCGTCCATTCCGTAAAAGCGTCGAACAGGACGTAATTGTGCGCACCGCCGTGCTGCCGCGCTTTGTTCCAGCAGTTTTCGGGCGCCAGAACGGTGATCGGCCCGGCTTGCTTCAAAAAATGCGGTGCTGTTTCCGGATCATAGTGATCGATGTGATCGTGCGTGAACAGCAGAACATCCGCATGAATATCCCACAGCCAATCCGCTGCAGGCATTTTTCTCGTTTTGGAAGGATCGATCTTACCCACACAATCCGAAAAATACGGGTCGATCAAAATGGTTTTTCCGGCGGCTTCCACAAGCAGACCGGCTTGTCCAAGCCAAGTGATTTTCATAGTTCATTCCCCTTTGAAATGGAAATAACAAAAGTTTTTGTTTCGCCGGGATGCAGCACCCGGTGCCCCTGCGGTGTATTCAGGCCGTTCACTTCTCCGCACTGCGGTTCCACGCACAGGAATCCGGATGTGCCGCCTCCGTTAAACAGAACCCATGTATCGAAATTCTTCGAGACCGTAAAGCAGACGTCCTCTATACGCGCGGTTTGGGCTGCAGCGGTGTAAAAACCGGATATACGCCGCCCTTGCGATCCGACTCCGGTCAGAAACTCTTGTTCCTCCGGCGCGAGTGCAGCGTGTTCTCCGGTCGGTATGTAAAACGGATTACAGAGCAAGCGGTCTTTGACCGGCACCGCAAAACAAACAGGTTCCACAAACGTTGTATGGAACGCCAGCGTAAACGGCAGGTCGCCCCTTCCTGTGTTTTCCAGCATAAGCGTACGTGTCAGGCCGATTTCGCTCAGTTTATCCGAAATCGTCATTCTGAACGGGAACGGATACCGCTCACCCGTGTTTTCGAACACAGCGCGGACAAAATCCAAACTTTGCTCTGTCACGCGAAACGGCGCATCATAAAGCAGACCATGAATATGATTTCCGCGTTCCGGCTCGTTTAAGGGCAAGGAATAGGTCTTCCCCTCAAATGTGAACTGTCCACCCTCCGTTCGATTTGCGGGAAACAGCAGCGGTATTCCGTACACATACGGTGACTGCTGCAAAAGTTCCATGGATTCCGGTTCGCGCAGAACAGGCTTGCCGTTTCGGCGCAGAGAGATCATATTCATGCCGAAATCGGGAAGCATCGCCGCCTTCCAATCTCCGCATTGCAGGCGAACCACCCGCTCTTCCCCATTACACACGAACAACGGTCACCTCACCGGGCTTCAGTACGGTTCCCGCCTCAGCACCGTAGGAAACGACATAATCGCTGTCCATGTCATTCCAGATGGTGAGAATGGTCTCCCCGTTCAGCGTGTATTCTGCACCCCAAACCTTTTCGGGCAGGGCTTCTCTGGGCAGGTCAAACTTACCGTTCACCAAGAAATCCAAATACTGATTACGCAGTGTGACGAGCTTTTGAATGTGCTCGCCGTAACGCGGGGCATCTTCCAGGGTAGCACGGCAGCGATAGATTGCCACGTCGAAAATCATGCCGTGCACGAAGGTGTAATTCAGATGCTTCTCCCAGCCAGGCTTTTCGTCATGGATCAGGCGGTTGGATGTAATAATCTCCGGGAATGTATACCGATAGATATACGGGTAGGCGTCCTCCGCATAGGCGATGCTGCAGCCAAAACCGTGTGTAAAGTCCATCACCGGGCTCATGCGGTCCACGACCCATTCCGTACCGAACCACTGATCCTCGGAAAGCATTTCTTTCATTTTCTTGACCACCGGAAGACGGAGATGCGGATCTTCGTCGATGCGGCTGCCGTGTGTATGGGATTTATCAAAACAGAGGTAGAATCCGCAGCCGAGCTGATCGAAGAACGTGCCGTTGGAACCAAGATCCAAATGGCGCTGCTCGATCTCCAGGATCTTCTCCGGCCATTCCTTTGTGCCGTAGCAGCCGGTCACAAAGGATTTGTTGCCCATTTTCAGGAGCGTACCGCTGTTCGAGAACATATAATGCTCACGGTAGTCGTTGCCGTCAATGTCTTTTGTCGTGTATTTATAGCCCTCTGTTTTGTAGTAATCGGTCGATACATCGATGAGATGACCGTTTGCGTACAGGATCACTACGCCGCCATCTTCGTTAATCTCCCGAATGGCCGCACGCAGACGGTCGGCACCGCCGAGGTCTTCCGCGGGCCTGTAGTTCGGATAACCGTTATCCATGCCCTCTTCCCACCAGGCAAAAAGCAGCAGCATATGGATGCCGTACTGTTTGCCTGCACGGTACAGTCGGGGCAGCTCGTCGTATGTATGGTAGATCTCGCCAAACTGATGCTTCAGAATGATGCGCTGCCAGCCGTGGAGATATTTGACGGATTCCTTCTTACTGAAACCGGTAAGCCAGCTGCTTTCCGCCCAGCGGCGATATAGGTCCGCACCTTCCCGCCAATCGCCTTCAAAGAGCGCCGCCGTAAATCCGTCGTAACAGAGCGTTTCGCCGGGTTCCACAGCCGGGTAGGATGCAATGCCCATCATAAAATACGGAACGGATTCTTCGCGGGGTTCCGTTGCTGTCATCACGGAGATCTGCCTCCAGATCTCGCTGTGTGCACCGAGATACAGCGTTTTTCCGCCGCTCTCCAGAGCCATCCACGGCATAGAAAGCTGACCGGGATACTTGTACATCTGCACGATGTTTTTGTAGTCCGCAGCCATATACTCGGTATGCGCTTTCTGTGTATCGAGATGCGGGTTTACGGTGCGCCGGCCCAAGCCGTCCGGCAGGTAAAGGATATCCTCTTCCAGAGCACCGACCATCTTTTCGAACGAGAACAGCGGATACTGCAGCTCATTCAGACGCACAGCGCTGTTGTTCTGCATCGTCGCGCTGTAATGGAGCGTACCTTCCGCATCCTGTGTGATATGCAGCTCCATTCGGATATCGTGAACGGACCCGTCTTCCGCCACAAGCTGCGGATAAACACAGGTCAGGCCGTTTGCTTCCTGAAGAATTTCCGGCATCGGCTGCTCGCCGGCGTATACGGCCAGCTCACGGTTCTTACCGGGCTTACAATAATCAAGATAAGCGCGCCAGAAATCCGCATTATCCGGCAGTATCGGAGTAAAATCAGGCGCAGATATATGTAAAGTCTTCTCAAAGGTGATTTGGAGTTTTTTCTGCATAGCAACCCTTCCTTTCGGATTCAGTATACAGGATTTTAGAATTGAATACAATATCCGGAAGCAAAACAAAAGGATGAAACCAAAAACTTGGGTACAAAAGATAACAGCTGCGTACCAGAAGCACACAGCTGAATCGATCAATGTCCGTAAAACCGTTCTGCTTCGATACCTGCAATGTGGCGGGAATCGTTGAGCAGCTCAAATTCCGGTATAGTTAAAGTTCCGGGTACATCGGAGAAATTCACAACGGTGATCGCGGTGAAATCCGGACGCACCGTACCGAGCATGTACGGGAACGGCAGACTGAACAAATGCGCCAGAGCCGCGGTAGAGGAACCGCCATGGCTGAACAGGGCGACGGTTTTGTTCTTGACTTCGCCCACACGGTAATAATCGCCCTCGCGGGTATACCCGAGCTCGCTGAGCCAGATATCCAGATTCTTGGCAATGTTCTCCGTACATTCACAAATGCAGTTGCCCTTAAACGGTGCAGTTTCCTTCCAGTCTTCCGCTTTCAGGTTCTTTCCTGCGCGAATCATCTCGTCGACGAGGTTCCACGGGTGCCCTGCCGCGTCATAGCCTTCCGGAGTATAGCCCCAGATCACTTCGCGCATGAAATCAAACTGCGTCACTTCCTGCAGTCCGATCTTCTTTGCGGTATGTTCCGCCGTTTCTACGGCTCTGCCGCAGGAGGAGGAGAAAATCTTTTCGATCCCTGCATCCTTTAATCTTTCCGCCGCAGCTTCTGCGTGGAGATGACCGAGCTCTGTCAGGCAATCCTTTTCATAGTTCGGATGCCCATGCCGTACAAAAATAAGTTTCATGAAGATGACCCTTCCCTTTACTACAATCAAACATTCGCCTTGAGCCACGCCACAGACTGCATCATGCCTTCCAGCATATACTGCGGATCGCAGCCGTACATTTCGGCAATCACGCCGCCGGTGTAGCCGATTTCTTTCAAACGCTCCAAAATAGCCGGGATCTGCATCACGCCGTAACCGACCGGAGACGGATAGAACTTGTCGCCATCCGCACAAACACAGGGATGATCACCCGCATGACGCTGTTCACGGCTTCTGTCTTTCACGTGCATGGTGCAGAGCTTGTCCAAAAATACTTCCAACGCCTGACGCTCGTCCTCGTGATACACGATGAAATTGCCGGTATCAAAGCTGCACTGCAGACCTTCCACCTGCTCCATATACCAGTTGAGGCCATCCACGGAGCAGAACGGTGCCATAGTGCCGTCAAAATCCTCCATGGAGACGATGACGTCCTTTTCCTTGCCGTATGCCACGGCTTTTCGCAGTGCCGTGACCATGTTCTGCATCTGTGCTTCTCTCTGGTCTTCCTCTTCCTTGCGGATCATACCCGGAACGATCAGCACATTGGGGGCGCCACATTGCACGGCATAATCGATAAACTGCTTGTAGCCCTCGTCTTCCGGATGGTGACCGAAATCAAACCAGCCGTGGAGACCTTCCACAGGCAAGTGGAGTTCTTCAAACAGATCGAACAAATCCTGACCGAGTTCCAGGATGGAGTCCTTGCCGACATAAATCTTTTCCATACCTGCTGCCTGCATTTTCTGCAGTGCTTCCTTTAAGGGCATATCCAGTGCCTTTGCACCGGTACGGATGTTTTCAAGAAAAGCCGAAACGATCATAAATACGAACCTCCCAAAATACTTTCAATGCAACTGTAGATATATTGTAGCACGGTGCCGAATACGCGTCAATGAACAAATATTTATTCTTCACTCTTGCCGCGCCGGCCATGGATGCGTTATACTGTATATAAAGCCACGGGCTTTTGTGAAATGAAAAGGAGGATTCAGAATGCGCTTATTATTCAAACAGAGATTTTTCTCGTGGTTCGACAGCTACGATATTTACGACGAGTACGGCCGAACCATGTACACCGTAAAGGGGCAATTGGCCTGGGGGCATTGCCTCAAGATCTTCGATGCAGTCGGCAACGAGATCGGCACCGTAAAGGAAAGGATCTTTACATTCCTGCCGAAATTTGAGATGTACATGGGCAATCAGTATTTCGGCTGTATCAGCAAGGAGTTCAGCTTTTTGAGGCCGCGCTTCAATATTGATTGCAGCGGCTGGCGTGTGGAAGGCAATTTCCTGGAGTGGGATTATACGATCGTGGATTCCCTTGGACACAGCATTGCGAATGTTTCCAAGGAGATCTTCAACTGGACCGACACCTATGTGATCGATGTCCATGACCCTCGTGATGCACTCTGCGCCCTGATGCTGGTACTCGCGATCGATGCGGAAAAGTGCTCCAGAAATTAACAAAAAAGACATGACTCGGTTTGTTCCGGGCCATGTCTTTTCTTCTTTCCTCATTTATGCTTTCGGACCGATCTGCAGCTCTTCGGCGTATTCTTTCATCGCTTCGATGCAGATAGCAGCCACGTCCTTTACTTCCATGCCGAGCATTTCACAGCCTTGCTTGATCAGTGCGCGGTCACACTTTGCGGCAAACTTCTTGTCCTTGAACTTCTTCATAAAGCTGGAGATCTCCATATCGGTGATGCCGGCCGGACGCATTCTGGCCGCTGCCTGAATGATGCCGGTCAGTTCGTCCACGGTGAACAGGGATTTTTCGAGATTGGTCTGCGGCTCAATATCATTGATAATGGAGTGGCCGTGCGCCAGAATTGCGCGGATCTCCCACTCCTCCAGTCCGGCGGCACGAAGCGGTTCCTCCGTGTGCTGCAAATGTTCTTCCGGATACTGCTCGTAATCGTAGTCATGCAGATAACCGATGGCCATCCAGTGCGCTGCATCTTCGCCAAAATGCTTTGCAAGGCCGCCCATAGCGACCATGACATTCTTGGCGTGCAGGAAGAGATGCGGTTCCGTGGTAGTTGTATTTAAGAGCTCCTTGGCTCTTTCCAGTGTCAGCATAGCTGTTTCCTCCAATATAAATCAATCTTTATTCTTTTTCCAGAGTACATGCTCTGCAAAATACGCGTACATCTGCGGCCAGCAGAACCAGTCGTGGGACGCTGTCGTGAAGTACGGGACATACGGCAGCCCTTTGGCCTTCAAAGCGCGAATGGTGGGCGGCACACCGATCTCCCGTTCATTGTAGGCGATGTCCTCTTCCGCGGAGCCGATCATCAGCGTCACATCCTGAAGATGCGGATTCTCCAGCGAGAAGTATTTTCCACCGGCAATACCGCCGGAGAATGCACCGAAGTAATCGTAGACCTCGGTTCTGTGCATGTACATATACAATGTGGTCATGCTGCCCATGGAAAGACCGCAGAATGCACGGTCGGCTACATCCTTGGAAAC
>JAFQWC010000119.1 GCA_017407665.1 Clostridia bacterium
CGGCTCATGTTCCCACATGATCAGGCAAAAACGGTATTCACTTTCATGGATCTTCGGCATGGACATAAATATAAACCTCCTTGTCTAACACAGTAGACTATTTCTTGTGTTTAGTCTACCACATTAGACTACAAATGTCAATAGGATAATTTCTCCTTTGTCTATATCATAGCAAAAGAAGAACAAATCCACTGATGTACGGAAATGACAAAACCGCCACCTTAGACATTCATCTAAGATGACGGTTTTCTGTTTGAAATCAGAGCATCACCTGTACGGCAAAGCCGCCGCTAAAGAAATAGGTGTTCGCCCAGTTTCCATTTGATGGAGATGGCGGGAGTCGGCCCACGGTGCCTGTAACCGCGTTCCGCGGCAGCATTTTATCGACTGTTTCTGCAGATTGGCTCGATGAACTACACAGCTTGCGCTGCTGGCTTCGACTCGGGACATCATTTCCGCCAAACAAAAAAGGACGCACGAGGCGTCCTCTTTCTGTTTGGTGGAGATGGCGGGAGTCGAACCCGCGTCCGAAGATCAGTTACCAAGGCTTTCTACGAGTGTAGCCGGTCTTTTAGCATTCCCTCCGTGCAGCGCCGAACAGCAGGCTCTGCATTTTGGTAGCCTTTCATGCATGGCAGAGTTAAAGGCGTGGCTCTGCACACGTGCACCGCTAATCGACGCCCTTATCCCGCCCGCGGTACTACGGGTAAGAACGGCTGCTTAATTAAGCAGCAACAGCAACGTAATTGTTGTCGTTTAATTTTAAGTTTGCGGATTTTATAGCGGTCCCGCCCCGCTACTCGCTTACCAGGGCTCCCAACCCCCGTCGAAACCTTTACATCCCCATATAAAAGCGGTGAAACCACCGCCTTATTATCGGTTTCTCTCTTTAATGGCTCTGTCCATATCACGTTTCGCGTCCCGGGCAGCCATATCGGCACGCTTATCGTACAGCTTCTTGCCTTTACACAGGCCGACCTGCACCTTTACACGGGAACCTTTGAAATACACGGACAGCGGGATGAGAGAATATCCCTCAATTTTGGAATAGCCGTACAGCCGCATGATCTCCCGCTTGTGCAGCAGCAGACGGCGCACGCGCATGGGATCGCGGTTGAAAATATTGCCCTGTTCATACGGGCTGATGTGACAGCCGTTCAGGATCATCTCACCGTTCACCACGGAGCACCAGGCGTCTTTCAGATTACACCGGCCCTGACGCAGAGATTTCACTTCTGTGCCAAAAAGCTCGATGCCGGCCTCCAGGCTTTCCTCCACAAAATAATCATGGAAGGCCTTCTTATTCTGCGCGATGGTTCTGTTTTCATTCTTCGGCATAAGAACGCCTCCTTTCCTTACTTCGGGAAAATAAATATACTACGAAACATTGGATTTGTCAATCGAAACGTGTCATGTGCGGTTCTGATATGCATACCCGAAATGGATCGGCGGTGTTGTAACGGAAACATAGACGAATTCTTCTGCTCCGTCGTTTCTGAGTCCATGCACATCGCCATCGGCAAAACGGACCACATCGCCCGCACAAAAGATTTGCTCCGCGCCATCCGCCAGCAGCAGCTTGCCGGTACCCTTTACAGCATACCAGATCTGCTCCGAGGTCTCGTGGATGTGCCGCGGCTGCTCTGCGCCGGACTCGAGATGTACTTCTGTGATCGTGACACGGCTGTCCGGTGCGGATTCGGGATTCAGAAGCTGACGGGAAACCACACCCGGATTGGACAGCGCTTTGATCTCTTCTTTACGGATCAGCTCCATATTACAGCTCCTGTCTGCCTTCGATAGCTCGGGAAAGCGTGACCTCGTCCGCATATTCCAGATCGCCGCCCACGGGAATGCCGTAAGCCAGACGCGTGACACGAATACCAAGCGGCTTTAACAGACGAGAAATATACATGGCGGTCGCTTCGCCTTCCACTGTCGGGTTCGTTGCCATGATGACTTCCTGTACGGTAGCATCCTGCACACGCTTCAGAAGTTCCTTGATGCGCAGCTGGTCCGGTCCTACACCGCTGAGCGGAGAAATCGCGCCGTGCAGCACATGATAAGTCGCCTGGATCTCATTTGTGCGCTCCAGTGCAAAAACATCGCGCGGATCTTCCACCACGCAGATGATGGAGCGGTCGCGGTTATCGCTGCGGCAAACCGGGCAAAGATCACCATCGGTCAGGTTGCAGCACACAGAGCAGTAATGAATGCTTTCCTTTGCGTCCGTAATGGCCTGCGCGAAAGCAGCCGCATCCTCGCGGCTCATGTTCAGAACATGATACGCAATGCGCTGTGCCGATTTATGACCGATGCCGGGCAGGCTTTCAAATTTATCCACCAAGCGTTCCAGCGGCGGAACATGATACCCTGCCATATCAGAACATACCCGGAATGCTCATGCCGCCGGAAATGGCGCCCATCTTCTCTTCCTTTTCGGCTGCAGCAGCACGCAGTGCTTCGTTGACGGCTGCGGTGACGAGATCGCCGAGCATCTCTGCATCATCGGGATCGATGACATCGGGCTCGATCTCCACAGACTTGACTTCCATCTTACCGGTTACAACCGCCTTTACAGCGCCGCCGCCGGAGGCTGCGGTGTATTCCTTGGCTTCCAGCTCCGCTGTGATCTGTTCCATTTTTTCCTGCATTTTCTGTGCCTGACGAGCCAGCTGCTGGAGATTGCCAACGCCGCCTCCGCCTACACCCTGGGGTAAACGTGCTTTCATAAGTAAAACTCCTTTGTATGAATTATGGTTTCTTTTATTTTTCTTCGATCTCCACGCCGGAATTCCGCATATCCTGCAGGAAGGCGTCGAGTGCGTTCTGCGGTTTATCTTCCTTGGGCGGCGCTTTATACGGCCCAAGCTTATACGGACGACCGGCTACCTGCTGGATCATCTCGCGGATCTTATCGCGCTGGCTGGCCTGCTTCAAAAGACTGAATGCGAAAGTGGAAGCATCGATCAGCATATAATCTCCACTCACATAGGCGTTGGATCCGCGGAATGCGGTTGCCACGGAAGAAGAATACTCCTTCATCATAGCGATAATCTCCGGCCAGGCGTCAAAAGGCTCGGCTTTCTTCGCCAGCTCTTCGATGGATGCCGAACGGCTGCGGGCCGCCGGTTTCACCTCGGGTTTGACCTCGAGCTCTTCCGGAGTCTGCGGCACGGATACCTCCGCTTCCTGCACGGGTGCAGCTTTTACACGCAGACCGCCGCGTTCGAGCGCTTCGATGCGGCGCAGCAGCGCTTCCGGCGATGTATCCAGTTCCGGGGAACAGAGCCGAATAAAGGTCATTTCCAGTTCTGTGCGCTTGTTTGTGGTCTTCATGCGGGACAAAGCCAGCTGAAACGCATCCAAGCTGTGCAGAATCGTGGAAAGATCCATGGAGAGCGCCATTTTTGTCATCTGCCGCAGTTCTTCGCCCACAGCGTTGACCACACCGGACGCATCCTTCATCGTTTTGATGAGCATCAAATTGCGGAAGAAGCCGGAAAGCTCCTCGCAGAGACGTCCCATGTCTTTGGAGGCTTTATAGAGTGCATCGATGCGTTCCAGTGCGCCGGAACGATCGCCCCTGTGGATGCAGGCAGCAAGCTCTGCCAAATGCCCGCGCCCGGCCAATCCGGCGGTTTCGGCTACGAGCGTGTAGGTGATCTCCCCCGTGCTTCTGCCGATGCACTGATCCAGAATGGACAGCGCATCACGCATGCCGCCGTCCGCCGTTGCGGCGATCAGCATGGCAGCATCGTGGTCGATCTCCACGTGCTCCTGCGCACAGACGTCTTCCAGACGCTCGGCGATATCTTCCGGTGCGATTCTCCGGAAATCGAACCGCTGGCAGCGGGAAAGGATCGTAGGCAGCAATTTATGCACTTCGGTGGTTGCCAGAATGAAAATCACGTGCGGAGGCGGCTCTTCCAGCGTTTTCAGCAGGGCATTGAACGCCGCAACCGAAAGCATATGCACCTCGTCGATGATATATACGCGGTACTTTGCACTGGCCGGTGTAAAATTGGATTCTTCGATCAGTGCACGGATGCTGTCCACGCCGTTGTTGCTGGCAGCATCGATCTCCACCACGTCCAGAATGGAACCGTCATCCAATCCGCGGCAGATGGCGCAGCGGCCGCACGGGTCGCCGTCCTGCGGATCCAGACAGTTGACCGCTTTGGCGAGGATCTTGGCACAGGTCGTTTTGCCCGTACCACGGGAACCGGTAAAAAGATAGGCGTGGGAAATACGCCCGGCCATCAGTTCGTTCTTCAGCGTAACCGTAACCTGCGGCTGACCAACGACATCTGCAAAATACTGCGGACGATATTTTCTGTATAACGCTTTATACATACGCTTCCCTCCTTCTGCCTCGCATAACAAAAGCAAGACGATCGATCGTAGAATATGTGAACGGACAGGCGACCTGCATCGCACCAGACGATCCGCTTAATGCTGCTCGGTTCCCCGCCTGACATGGTTCACGGTGCCTCGCCGCGCAGACCTGTCCGCTCGCATATTCCACGGTTTCATCAACCGTCTTGCCCTTTTTGTACATGAAAGACGCCTTGTCTATGTCATGCTCAAATATTATACACGGTTTCCCTTGAAAAGGCAAGTGAAAAATCGTATAATTTTGTTTGAATTCAAAATAACCGCTTGAATATATAAAATCGACCACCATGGAACACAGGAAGGACAATACTATGCTGATTCGAAACGCAAAACCGGAAGATGCACCGCGCATCATGGAAATTATCGATGCTGCCAAAGCCGCACTCAAAGCCCTTGGCACGGACCAATGGCAGAACGGCTATCCCAATATGGAATCCACCATGGCGGATATCGAGGCGGGTATCAGCCGCGTCTTGGAAACGGACGGTAAGATCATCGCCACAGCCGCGGTTTATGTGGGCAATGAACCGACATACGACCGAATTTATGACGGCACATGGCTGACGGATAACCGCACGTACGGGATCATCCACCGCATCGCCGTAGACACGCAGAACAAAAATAAAGGTACCGCCTCCCGTATCATGGATTACTGCGCAGAACTCGCGCGCGAAGCCGGCGTGACTTCCCTGCGTTGTGATACGCATTTCGGAAACGTGATCATGCAACACACGCTGGAAAAGAACGGTTATGTACGCTGCAGTACGATTTATCTGCATGACGGTCAGCTGCGCATCGGTTACGAAAAACTTTTATAATCGTCTGCGCCTAAAACAGCCTGTATTCCTGCAGGCTGTTTATTTTGCGTGGAGTGCACTCCATCTGTTTACAAAACGGTCGATTTTTGCTATACTCTTTCTATGCTTTTTTGAACGCAGGAAGTTCTATCTTTTCAGGAGGCGCTTTTCCCTATGTTTTCAAACCGGAAATCAAATAAAAAAGAATCGCTTGCCATGGTCGGTATAATCATGTCGCTTGCCTGGCCGACGATTCTGGAACAGATCATGCAGACAGCGGTACAGTACATCGATACCGCCATGGTCGGTTCTCTGGGCACACAGGCTACTGCAGCGGTGGGTGCCACGAGCACGGTCGGCTGGCTGCTGTTCAGCTCCATTTCGGCGTGCAGCATTGGTTTTCTCTCCTTTATCGCCCGCGCCTGCGGTGCGAAGGACCGCGCCGCTGCGCAGCGGGCCGTTTCGCAGGCTGTGCTGGTCACGCTGGTTTTAGGCATTGTGTTTACGGTCATCCCGGTCGCTCTCAGCGGTCTGGTACCGGTTTGGATGCAGGTGGATGAAAGCATTCAACCCCTTGCCTCTACATACTTCTTTATTCTGTATTTGCCCATGCTGCCGCGTGCGGCGAGCGTGATTTTCGGCACCGCACTGCGTGCTGCCGGCGATACGAAAACACCGATGAAATCCGGCATACTGGTCAATGTGATCAATGTTGTTCTGAATTTCCTCATGATCTACCCCACGCGCACCGTTACCGTGGCTTCTCTGGAGCTGGTCATTCCCGGTTTCGGCTGGGGCGTAATCGGTGCCGCCATCGCAAGTGCCATCGCATTCACCGTGGGCGGCATTCAGATCACGGTAGCCTTGTGGAAACACCCCATGGTTTCTCCGCGCGGTATGAAACTCACGCCGGACAAGGAGATTCTCCTCCCCTGTCTCAAGATCGCGGTTCCGAATATGCTGCAGCGTTTCGGTACCTCCCTCGGTTTCGTGGCTTTCGCCGCAATGATCAACTCGGTCGGTGAAGTCGCAACCGCCGCGCATACCATCGCAAACACAGTAGAATCCGCATTCTATATCCCCGGCTACGGTATGCAGACTGCGGCATCCACACTGGCGGGTAACGCCTACGGCGCCAAAGACAATGTCCGCATGAAAAAACTCGCAGCC
This sequence comes from Clostridia bacterium, assembly GCA_017407665.1. GTDB lineage: Bacteria > Bacillota > Clostridia > Oscillospirales > Acutalibacteraceae > Hominenteromicrobium. The sequence continues at coordinate 6,366 of JAFQWC010000119.1, forward strand.
ATGTTCATCCCGATTGAGATCGGCCTGATGATCTTCTCCGGTCTCGCCCTGTTTGTCACCGCGCCGTTCCTGATGGGGCTGTTCTCCAGCAGCACGGAGGTTATCGATCTCGGCGCTACGGTCCTGCGTATGGTCGCCGTTTCCGAACCGTTCTACGGCTTCTCCATCATCATCGAGGGCCTCATGATGGGCGTCGGTAAAACTAAGGCGCCTTTCGTTTACAACATCATCGGTATGTGGTGCGTGCGCATTGTGGGCACATTCATCTGCACACAGCTTTTGGGCTTCGGCCTGATTGCCGCGTGGGCCTGCATGATTGCGCACAACCTGCTGCTCTGCCTGTTTTATTTCATCGCCTATATCCGCGGCAGCTGGAATCCTCTGCACGAACCGCAGAAAAGAAAAACCGCATAATTCAGAAACAAAAGAGCGTGACCCAAAGGCCACGCTCTTAATTTATGCTTTGAGATTACTTGCCAAGCTTTTCCTTAACGACTTCTGCGATATGCTCTGCAGAGAGACCGAACTCCTTCAGCAGATCAAGCGCCGGGCCGGAATGACCGTATACGTCGTTGACGCCGATGCGGGTAACCGGTGTGGGGCACTTTTCGCTGAGGACGGTGGAAACCGCCTCGCCGAGACCGCCAATGATGTTGTGCTCTTCCACCGTGATGACACGGCCGGTCTTCTTTGCGGTTGCAACGATCAGCTCTTCATCCAGCGGCTTAATGGTGTGGATGTTGATCACTTCCGCATGAATGCCTTCTTCTGCCAGAGCGGCTGCTGCCTTGAGGGCTTCCTGTACCATCAGGCCGGTGGCTACGATGGAAACATCGGTACCTTCACGGAGAACGATGCCCTTGCCGAGTTCGAACTTATAGTCGTCGTTGTGGTTGATGGTTTCCACAGCGAGACGGCCGAGACGCACATAGCACGGGCCCTGATGCTCGACCATAGCGCGGACAGCAGCCTTCATCTCGTAATGGTCGGACGGGTTCAGAACGACCATACCCGGAATGGTGCGCATGAGCGCGATATCTTCACAGCACTGGTGTGTTGCGCCGTCTTCGCCGACGGAGATACCGGCATGGGAGCCGACAACCTTCACGTTGAGCTTCGGATAACCGACGGAGTTTCTCACCTGCTCGTATGCACGGCCGGCGGAGAACATAGCAAAGGATGCCGCAAACGGGATCTTGCCGCAGGTAGCCAGACCGGCTGCGATGCCGATCATATTGCATTCCGCAATGCCGCAGTCAAAGAAACGATCCGGATATGCCTTCTTAAAGATACCGGTTTTGGTTGCGGCAGCGAGGTCCGCATCCAGAACAATGATTTCAGGATATTCTGCAGCCAGTTCCGTTACAGCCTCGCCGAAGCTGTCTC
>JAFQWC010000120.1 GCA_017407665.1 Clostridia bacterium
ATCTCATCCCCACCTGTGCAGCCTGCGGCGTGAAGGTCGCGACCGAAAATATGTGGACGCGTGACCCGAAGCGCGGCTACATTCTGGACGATACCTGTTCGCAGCCGGCGGAATTCAACCGCTATCTCGATGATCTCAACAGCGAGTGGATCGTGGGCTGCCTCGATCTCGGCCACTGCGGCCTCGTCGGCATTGACGCGGCGGATATGATTCGCGCCATGGGCAGGGAACACATCCACTGCCTGCACGTGCACGACAACGACCATGTCTCCGATGCGCATCTGCTGCCGTTTGAGGGCAAGATGGACTGGAAAGCCATCACGAAGGCCCTCGGCGAGATCGGCTACACGGGTGAGTTCACTTTTGAGGCGGACAATTTCTACATCGGTATGGACCCGGAAGCCATGCACCTCGGCGCAAAATATATGCACGATGTCGGCCGTTACCTGATCGGCTGCATCGAAGCCGCACGCAAGGAATAACTTGACATTTTTTCGATGATTCGGTAGAATGATAACGGTCATCGGAGGGTGAACCATTCGTCTGAAATGGAAGCCGGATAAGATGCGGGCTGGAATGCCCGGTCTTGTCCGGCTTTTTGTGTAGGTTTGGAAGAAAGAGGGAAGCGTATGGCAGTCAGTCAGAATTTTACAAAGGGCAGGATCTTTGGCCCGCTGGTGCGGTTTACGGGACCGCTCCTTTTGGCGTTGTTTTTACAGACCATGTACGGCGCAGTGGATATGATGGTGGTGGGGCGCTTTGCGACCGCGGCGGATGTTTCCGCCGTTTCCACCGGCAGCTGGATCACGGCGATCATCACATCCATCGTGGTGGGCATCGCCATGGGTACCACGGTGCTTTTGGGACGCCGCATCGGTGAGGGACGCCCGGAGGAGGGCGGAAAGATCATCGGTGCGTCCGTGGTGCTGTTCGGCGTGCTGGCTGTCGTGCTCACGGTACTTATCGAGCTTCTGGCGGTACCCTTTGCCCGCCTGCTCCAGACACCGGAAGAGGCCTTTGAGCCCACGCTGCAGTATATGCGCATCTGCGCGGCGGGTACGGTGTTCATCGCGGCGTATAACGTGCTGGGCAGCATTTTTCGCGGCATTGGCAATTCCACTGTGCCGCTTCTGACCGTGGCCATTGCCTGCGGCGTGAACATCGCCGGCGATCTGCTCCTGTGCGGCGTGTTCCGTATGGCGGCAGCGGGCGCAGCCATCGCCACGGTGGCAGCGCAGGCGGTCAGCGTCGTGCTTTCTCTCTTATTGGTACGCCGCCGGAATCTGGGCTTTACGTTCCGTCCCAAGGAAGATATCCGCGCAGACCGCGCCCTCATGGGGCAGGTTTTCAGGCTCGGCCTGCCCATCGCTTTTCAGGATATCCTCGTCAGCATTTCCTTTATGGGCATCACCGCCATCGTGAATTCCCTCGGTGTCATCGCCTCCGCCGGTGTCGGTGTGGCAGAGCGTCTGTGCGGCTTCATCATGCTGGTGCCCTCCGCGTTCAGTCAGGCTATGTCCGCGTTTGTGGCGCAGAATATGGGCGCCGGCCAGCCGAGGCGTGCGCGGCAGGCACTGCTCTGCGGTGTTTCCGCCTCCTTTGCGGTGGGCGTTGTGATGTTCCTTTTGGCGTTCTTCTGCGGCGATGTCCTCTCCACGCTGTTCACAAACGACCCGACCGTTATTGCAGCCAGCGCGGATTACCTCAAGTCCTACGCCATCGACTGTCTGCTTGTGGCCTTCATGTTCTGCATGACCGGTTACTTCAGCGGCTGCGGACAGACCACCTTTGTCATGATCCAGGGCATCATCGGCTCGTTCCTTGTGCGCCTGCCCGTGTCCTTCCTGATGGCGCAGATCCAGCCCACATCCCTGTTCCTTGTGGGTCTGGCCACACCGTGCTCCTCCTTCGTGCAGATCCTGTTGTGCGGCACATTCTTCTTCATTCTCCTGAAGAAAGAAAAACAGGGCGCGCTCTCTCTGCAGGTATGATCCCCCGCAACTTGACAAAACTGCAAAAAGGGAATATCATAAGACGCGAAGGATTCGTCCTAAATTTTTGAGAAAGAAGTTGTAAGATATGAGCGAAAATTGTACGCATGATTGCTCCACCTGCGGCGAGAATTGCCCCTCCCGTCAGGATCCGAACAGCCTGATTGCGCCTATGAATAAGATGAGCAAGGTCAAGAAGGTCATCGGTGTTGTCAGCGGCAAGGGCGGCGTAGGCAAGAGCCTTGTCACCTCCATGCTGGCTGTCACCATGCAGCGCCGCGATCAGAAGACCGCCATTCTGGATGCCGATATCACCGGCCCGTCCATCCCGAAGTGCTTCGGCCTGCACGAGCGCGCAACGGGTTGCGAAGACGGTCTGTTCCCCGTGAACACCAAGAGCGGCATCGAAGTGATGAGCGTCAACCTGCTGCTCGAAGACGAGACCGCCCCGGTGGTCTGGAGAGGCCCGGTCGTGGCCGGCGTCATCAAGCAGTTCTGGAGCGACGTCATCTGGAATGAAGTGGACTATATGTTTGTAGACCTCCCGCCCGGAACCGGCGACGCCCCGCTGACCGTGTTCCAGTCCATCCCGCTGGACGGCATCATCATCGTTACCTCCCCGCAGGAGCTCGTTTCCATGATCGTCTCCAAGGCCGTGGAAATGGCACAGATGATGAACGTGCCGGTGCTGGGTCTCATCGAGAACTACAGCTACGTCAAGTGCCCCTGCTGCGGCGAGCATTTCAAGATGTTCGGCGAGAGCCACATCGATGAAGTGGCTGCAAAGTACGGCCTGAAGGTCCTCGGCAAGATCCCGATGGATCCGCAGATCGCCTCCCTGTGCGACCGCGGCATCATCGAGCTGTTCGACGGCGACTGGCTGGAAGGCGCTGCCGATGCGGTTGAAGCTGCACACAGATAAAAATTTCCGAAACCGGTTGACAATCGCCCCCAAAGCGAGTAAACTGGTTTACAACTTAAATTTCATATTCCAAAAGCGATGACGAAGACGGCACGGTCTGTTTCGTTTCAGAGAGCCGGCGGCTGCTGTGAGCCGGTACGAGAAGTCCGAACGCCCATCCCTTCTGAGCTGAAAGTCCCAAAGCCGACAGGTGAGTAGATGCTTTCCGAGACATGCTGCGTGAGTGCATAGGGCTTCATGTGAGCCCGAAGAGTGGCTTCTTTTCAGAGGCAATTTGAGTGGTACCGCGGATTTAAACTCCGTCTCAAAGTGATTTGAGACGGAGTTTTTGTTTCACAACGGCAAACCGCTCCGCCTTTTGGAATACAATATCTGGAAAGGACTGAATGAAATGGCAAACAACACAAACACCCCCATGACCGAAAAAACCGACCTGAGAACACAGCTTGCAGAGGTTGCCGAGCGCATTCGCACGATGCGTGAGATCATGGGCCTTTCCGAGGAAGAAATGGCGCAGCGCACCAATGTCTCCGTGGAAGATTACAGAAAATACGAACGCGGCGAAAGCGACTTCAGCTTCACCTTTATCTTTAAGTGTGCGGAACGCTTCGGCATCGACCCCACAGACCTCATCAAGGGTGTCAGCCCCACGCTGTCTTCCTATACCGTGTCCCGCAAGGGTGAGGGTCTGCCCATCACGCGCCGCCACGGCTTCAAATATCTGAACCTCGCGCCGCTCTTCAAGCAGAAGACCGCCGAGCCGTTCTATGTCACGATGCCGTATAACGAGGCCGAGCAGAATGTCGCCATCAAGCTCTCCACCCATCAGGGCCAGGAGCTCGACATCATCGTCAAGGGCAGAATGCGCATTCAGGTCGGCTCCCATATCGAGGAGCTCGGCGAGGGCGACAGCATCTACTACAACAGCGGCACACCCCACGGTATGCTCGCCATCGGCGGCGAGGAATGCGAGTTCTACGCCATCGTCATGCGCCCGGATGAGCATCAGGCACCGGAGGTGGACCGCTTTGAAGGCATCGTCAAGGCCAAGCTGGCCCGCGGCGAGCGCGAGAATGTCTCCAGTCCGTTTGTGAAGACCACCCTCGACGAAAACGGCATCCTCAAATCCATCGACTTCACGAACGAAGAAAAGTTCAACTTCGGTTTCGATATCGTGGACAAAATCGCGGAGAAGAATCCTGAAAAGCTCGCGATGCTTCACGTGTCCAAGGATTACACCGAGCACCGCTTCACCTTTGACGATATGAAGCGGATGTCCAACAAAACCGCAAACTACTTTGCCTCCCTCGGCATTCAGAAGGGTGACCGCGTGATGCTGGTGCTCAAGCGCCACTATCAGTTCTGGTTCTCGATCCTCGCCCTGCACAAGATGGGCGCGATTGTCATCCCGGCCACGAACCTCCTCATGGAGCACGATTTTGATTACCGCTTCAAGGCGGCCGGCGTGAAGGCGATCGTCTGCACCGCCGACGGGCAGGTCGCGGACGAAGCCAAGCGCGCGGCGGACAAATGCGGCGTGAACCTCTTGATGATGGCAAACGGCACCCGCGACGGTTGGCTCGATTTCGACGCCGGCATCGCAGAGCAGAGCGACGTGTTCGAGCGCACCGCGGATTCCGCCTGCGGCAGCGACCCGATGCTGATGTTCTTTACCTCCGGCACCACCGGCTACCCGAAGATCGCGCAGCACAACTACAAATATGCGCTCGGCCACTACATCACGGCCAAATACTGGCACAACGTCAATCCCGAGGGCCTGCACTTCACGATCTCCGATACCGGCTGGGGCAAGGCGCTCTGGGGCAAGCTCTATGGCCAGTGGATGAATGAGGCCGCCGTCTTCACGTATGACTTCGACAAATTTGATGCGCACGACATCCTGCCGATGTTCAAAAAATACAACATCACCACGTTCTGCGCACCGCCCACCATGTACCGCTTCTTCATCAAGGAGGACCTCAGCCGCTACGACCTGTCCTCCATCGAGTACAGCACCACAGCCGGCGAAGCGCTGAACCCGGAGGTCTTCGAGCAGTGGAAGCGCGCCACCGGCCTTTCCATCTACGAGGGCTTCGGCCAGACGGAGACCACGCTCTCCATCTACAACCCGGTCGGTTCCGTGCCGAAGGTCGGTTCCATGGGTCAGGCCAGCCCGCTGTACGATGTGGACCTCATCCTGCCGGACGGCACTCCCGCACCGCTGGGCGAGACCGGCGAGATCGTCATCCGCACGGATAAGAAGACACCCTGCGGCCTGTTCATGGGCTACTATCTGGATGAGGAAAAGACCCGCGAGGCCTGGTGTGACGGCGTGTATCACACCGGCGACACCGCATGGCGCGATGAGGACGGCTACTTCTGGTATGTGGGCCGTACGGACGACGTCATCAAGTCCTCCGGCTACCGCATCGGGCCGTTCGAGATCGAATCCGTCATCATGGAGCTGCCGTATGTGCTCGAGTGTGCCGTCACCGCTGCGCCGGATCCGATCCGCGGCCAGGTTGTCAAGGCATCCATCGTGCTCACAAAGGGTACGGAGGGCACCGAGGCGCTCAAGAAGGAGATCCAGACCTACGTCAAGACAAATACCGCACCCTATAAGTACCCGCGTATCGTGGAATTCCGCACAGAGCTGCCGAAGACCATCAGCGGCAAGATCCGCCGTGTGGAGCTGAAGGGCTAAATATCTGTACAATAAGCCTCACTGCAGAATGTATGCAGTGAGGTTTTTGTCAGCGCTTACGAAAAACTTAAATCTGTGCGGAAACAATTGATTTTTCTCCGGAATCGTGTATAATAACACTGGACTGCCGGCCCGGTTTCGGGCGGGCGAACATATCAAAAACAATCCGAAAGGATAAAAATTAAGGAGAAAAACAAATGAAAAGAGTAATTACCCTGCTGTTGGCCCTCGTTATGGTCCTGTCTCTGGCTGCCTGCGGCGCCGGCGGCGCGGACAACAAGACCGTTTCCGGTACCCTGCCGGAGATCGTCGACAGAATTTATGAAAATGCCGATCTCGATGCCGAAACCCGCGATTTCGTCGATTCCGATATCTACGGCCCGGTGACCATGGAGATCGATGCGGAAAGCATGGTCTACTACTTCGGTGTGGACATTCCGGACGCTGAGGAGGCTGTATTCTCCGAGCCGATGATGAATGCGAAGGCATTCTCCGTCTGTCTCGTTCGTGTGAAGGACGGTACCGACGTGGAAGCCCTGAAGGCGGACATCAAGGCCAATGCTGACCCGCGCAAGTGGATCTGTGTCGGTGTTGAAGATTCCGACGTGCGCGTGGAGAGCATCGGCAACGTGGTTCTGCTGGTCATGGCCGAGAATTCCGAAAAGTACACAGAAAGTTTCCTGTCCCTTGCAGAATAATTGAACCCGGCCTCGCAGTTTCTGCGGGGCCCTGTTTTTTACAAAGGAGGGTGAACATGGTCTTTTCCGGTTTACCGTTTGTCTTTTTCTTTTTGCCGGCTGCGCTGCTTTTAGGGCTGTTCCTGCCCGTAAAGGCGCGCAATGTCGCCATCCTGATTCTGAGTCTCATATTCTACGGCATCAGCGAGCCGCCCTTGCTGCCGCTTCTGCTTCTGGCTGGCATCTCCGCATGGGGTTTTGCGCTGTGGGCGGAGCATCTGCGCGGCCGCCGCTTTGCCAAATTGCCGCTTCTGTGCAGCTGCGTGCTGTCTTTTGGTCTGCTGATCTATTTTAAGTATGCCGATTTTCTCATCGGTACACTGAACAGCCTCGGCACAAACTTCTCGCTTCTGCACATTGTGCTGCCCATCGGCATCAGCTTTTACACCTTTCAGGCGGCAAGCTATGTGGCGGACGTCACCCGCGGCGACGTAAAAGCGGAGCGCAGCCTCATCGATTTCATGGCGTATCTCACCTTTTTCCCGCAGCTCATCGCCGGCCCGATTGTGCGCTACAGCGACGTGGCTGAGGCGCTGAAAAAGCGGCTCGTCACCCTGCAGAACTATGCGGCCGGCGCGACCCGTTTCTGCGTGGGCCTCGGCAAGAAAGTGCTGCTCGCGAATGTGCTGGCCGAATGCACGGCGGATTTTGCCGCAGCGAGTGAGAAAACCGTGCTGTTTTACTGGCTGTATGCCGTCTGCAACGCGCTGTATATTTACTTTGACTTTTCCGGCTACAGCGACATGGCCATCGGCCTCGGCAGTATGTTCGGCTTCAAATTCCCGGAGAATTTCCGCCATCCGTTTGCATCGCTTTCCGTAGCGGAATTCTGGCGGCGCTGGCACATCACACTGGGCACCTGGTTCCGCGATTATATCTACATCCCGCTCGGCGGCAGCCGCTGTTCTCTTTGGAAGCAGCTGCGAAACCTGCTCGTCGTCTGGGCGCTGACCGGCCTGTGGCACGGCGCAGCGTGGAATTTTGTGCTGTGGGGCCTGTATTTTGCTGTGTTCCTCACACTGGAGCGGTTGTTCCTCGGCAAATGGCTGCAGAAGACACCGCACATCGTCAATCATATTTATGTTCTGGCTTCGGTACTCGTGAGCTTCCTCATCTTCAGCGCGCCGCATCCGGCAGAAGCCTTCGCACAGCTTTCCGGTATGCTGGGGCTGAACGGCGCACCGCTCTGGAACGCGGAAGCGCTCTATGCGCTGCGCAGCGTGGCCGTGGTGCTCGTGCTGGGGCTCATCGGCGCGGTGCCCACGGTGCCGTGGCTTCTGAAAAAGCTCCGGGCAAATCCAAAAGGGGAGACGCTGTGCCTTGTGCTGCAGCCCGTGGTGACCGTCATCCTTCTGGTGCTGTCCACAGCGTTTTTGGTGGCGGGTTCGTTTAACCCGTTCCTGTATTTCCGTTTCTGAGGAGGTGCACAGATGAATATTCGAAAGATTTCCGTTCTCGTCACGGTGGTGCTGTTTTCGGCCGTGCTGTTTCTGGGCTGTGCACTGACTTTAACCCTGCCGAAAAAAGCAGTTTCCGAATCGGAACGCCGCACGCTGGCCGAATTGCCGGAATTCACCGTGCAGACCGTCATGGAGGGCACGTGGTTCTCGGAGATTTCCGATTACCTCACGGATCATTTCGCTCTGCGCGAAGAACTGCGTACGGTGAACGCTGCGGTACGGCTTTCCGCGCTGCAGCAGCCCGATGTGGAAGGCGTGCTGGAGGCGGACGGCTACCTGTTCCAGCCCACATGGCCGCTGGACGAAAAGGTGGTAACGGCGAACGCGCAGAAACTGCAGTCCATCGCAGAGGTGCGCTTCCCGGACAAGCCGATCTATTTCTCCGTCATCCCCGAAAAATCCGATTATGCGTCTCTGAACCGCCCGTGTCTGGATACAAACCGCGTGGTGGAACTCGTCTCGCAGAACCTTTCCGGGCAGTATATCGATATCACCGGCACGCTGGAGCTTTCCGACTACTACCGCACCGACACCCACTGGCGGCAGGAAAAGCTGGAGGATACCGCTGCGGCGCTCGTCGCCGGTATGGGCGGCACGCTGACGGCTCCGGAGTTTGTCTGGCAAACGGCGGGTGAGCCGTTTTACGGTGTGCTGTGGGGCAGATATGCCATGCCCGTGCCCGGGGAAGATTTGATCTACGGCACGAATGCAGCCACGGAAAATGCTGCGGTGCGCTATACCGATCATCCGGAGTGGACCGGTGTGTATGTCAAGGCGGAGGCATCGCTCGACGATTACGACCTGTTTCTCGGCGGCGCACAGTCCGTCATCGAGATGACCAACGAGAATGCCGCAACGGACAAGCATCTCATCCTGTTCCGTGATTCTTTCGGCAGCAGTTTGGCGCCTTGGCTCTTGACGCAGTACGAAAAAATCACTATCATAGATATCAGATATGCCACATCCGAAGATCTGCGGGAGCATGAAACACTCGCGCATCTCGATCTCAGCCGGTATGCGGATCTGGAATCCGCGGATGAAGTCCTGTTCCTGTACAGCACATCCATTTTGAACACAGGCGGTATTTTGAAATGATTCACGCATTTTCCCGTTCCGAGCTGCTGCTCGGCGCGGAGGCTCTGAAAAAACTGAAAAAGGCCCGCGTGGCGGTGTTCGGCGTCGGCGGTGTGGGCGGCTATACCGTGGAGGCGCTCGCGAGAAGCGGTGTCGGCACGCTGCACCTCATCGACAACGACGACGTTTCCCTCACGAACATCAACCGGCAGATCATCGCGCTGCACAGCACGGTGGGAAAGATGAAGGTGGATGTGCTCAAAGAGCGCGTGCTGGACATCAACCCCGATTGCCGCGTGTACACCTATAACACCTTTTTCATGCCGGAGACCGCCGCAGAATTTGACTTCACACAGTACGATTACGTCGTGGATGCCATCGATACCGTCGCCGGCAAGATCCAGCTGGCGGTTTCCGCCCGGGAGGCCGGCGTGCCGATCATCTGCGCCATGGGTGCGGGCAACAAACTGGACCCCAATCGATTTGAGGTGACGGAGCTCGAGAAGACCACGGTCTGTCCGCTGGCGCGCGTGATGCGCCGGGAGATGAAAAAGCGCGGCATTACCGGCGTAAAAGTGGTGTATTCCCGCGAAGAACCCATAACACCGAAGGGCGAAGTGGAGACGGACGGTGTGCACGAATCCCGCCGCCAGACCCCGGGCAGTCTGCCGTTTGTGCCGGCAGCCGCGGGTCTCATTCTGGCCTCCGCCGTGGTGTACGATCTCATTGGTATCAAGCTGTAACGCTTTTATACAAGATTTTTTGCAAAGGATGATTCAAATGCTGAAGAAGATTTCTACAAACAAAGCGCCCGCCGCCATCGGCCCGTACTCCCAGGCCATCGTCTGCGGCAATATGCTGTTCACCTCCGGGCAGATCCCGATCGACCCCGCCACCGGTGAGATCAGCGGCAGCGACATCACCGCGCAGGCTGAGCAGGTCATGCAGAACCTGGCCGCCGTGCTGGAAGAAGCCGGCGCCACTTTCCAGAGCGCTGTGAAGACCACCTGCTTCCTCGCCGATATGGCCGATTTCGCTGCATTCAACGCGGTTTACGCCAAGTATTTCACCGAGAACCCGGCACGTTCCTGCGTAGCGGTCAAGACCCTGCCGAAGAACGTCCTCGTCGAAGTGGAAGTCATCGCTGAAATTCAGTAAAATGAGGGAGGCTTCCTGCGCGGGAGCCTCCCATTGCTTTGGGTGAGAGTATGCAGAAAATGAAATTCAAATATGTACCCGCCGCACCGGAAAAGCTGGAACAGATTTGGGACCAGACCATCGCCGCCAACCCGGGTGACGACCGCTGGGTGCAGTGGAAGCAGAACGCCCTGCAGGACAATGCATCCGGCAGGAGCCTGACTTTTCTCGTGCTCTGTGACGGCCGGCCCGTCGGCGAGGGCACGCTGCTGTTTTGTACGGACTGCGGCGCGATCGCCGGGCGCAGGGAACTGGCAGAATGCGGGAGAACGACGAACATCAACGGCCTGCGCATCGAAAAAGCCTTTGAGGGGCAGGGGCACATCTCCCGCCTTGTGCGCGAAATGGAGCGTTACGCCGTGGAGCACGGGTACGAGAAGATCACCATCGGGGTGGAGGCGAAGGAAGCGCACAACCTCGCCATTTACCTGCACTGGGGCTATACGGCGTTCCTGTGTTCGGAAACCGAGGACGGCGAACTCGTGCTGTATTACGGAAAAAGTCTGCGCTGAAAAGTTTTTTGAAAAAATCAAAGAAAAGGGTTGACTTTTTCGAGAATAGAGATTATAATAATCAAGCTGTTAAAACAGCTATGCGCTGGTAGCTCAGCTGGATAGAGTGACTGGCTACGAACCAGTAGGTCAGGGGTTCGAGTCCCTTCCAGCGCGCCAAAGAAAAGGACAAGGTTTGATGCCTTGTCCTTTTTGGTTTTTACGGCAGATTTCATGGACTCGAACCCTGAGAGGGTGAGCAGCGTGAAGAAAACAGTCCGGTGGACTGTTTTTAGCTGCGAAGTCCGCCGCGGCTGCGCCGCAAGGACGGAAGACGCAAAGCGGCTTCGTCCCTTCCAGCGCGCCAAAGAAAAGACGAAGCCTTCGGGTTTCGTCTTTTTGGTTTTTACGGCAAATTTTACGGACTCGAACCTCTTTTTACTTTAAAATTATTTTTTTGAATGGTATAATAAAATAAAGGAGGAGAATTCATGAAGTTTTGTGTTGAGAATGATTTGAGTCTTTTTGAGTTTCATGATTCAGTTCTGTCTCTTGTTAGCTTCAATGATCGGGATCTAGTAATATCTGCTTCAATGGTAAATATCCATAAAGATACCCCGCAGAATCCGACGCAGTACGATATGGAAATCGCTTCCGCGCAGATTACATTCAGAAATTTCCACGCAGTTACCTATGATCCGATGATATCTTGTGAAACCGATGATGACGGACAAACGCATACGGCTGGCCAGCGTATGGTGTTTGATGGTCAAGATGCGATCGACCGAATCTTGGAAGAATTGCAAAACGAGATCTGGGTTCATTATTTCGGGAAAAAAGACCATGGATATATCCTTTGCGGCTGTGGTATTGAACCGTATTTTGAAATCCACTTTAATTTTGATCATGTTGTTGTCTATTGGGACGAATATAAAAAGAAAGCATGGTATGAACTGCATCACCAGTACAAATATGATGCTGTGCTGCATACCCCGAATGGCGATGAAACGGTGAAGCTGCAGATCAATTACAGTGAAGAGCCAGTGTATTTCGGTCGCTCCCCTCAGGTTAGCGTGGGGTGTATATTTGAGGAGAAGGAATACTGGGGGCATGGCAGTGAGTACTTGTGGACCGACGCTTTAGCAGACTTGCAAAGACGACTGCCGGAGGGGATTATATTAAAAGGTTGCTTAACTTGCAGGCATGGAAATTTTTGTCCTGTCGGAGACAGTGTCAACGAGGTGTTCTGTACAAGGGATGTTTTGATTGCACAAAAGAGTGACTTGTTTTTCTATACTGAGGATTGCGCCGAACGGGATAAGCGATCAAAACAGTACTTCGATTTGTGCGAAGACTATCAGCCGCAAAGCAAAGATTTCTTTACTTATAATGATTATTTGTATTATCTAAACGGAGAGTGAATCCTCCCGCTGGAAAGTATATCAAGAAAGAGCCTATGGATACAGGGAAAAGACGAAGCCTTCGGGTTTCGTCTTTTTGGTTTTTATGGAAAATTTTACGGATCTTCTCCTAACCGAATCGCTATCGCAGCAACGATTTTCCAAGTTGATAAGTCAGTCTCAATGTGTTAAAATAGAATTGTGTTAAATTGACAGTGGGGTGGAGATATGAAGAAAATCCTTTGTATGTGCCTAGTCATACTCTTTATCTTTTCTCTGTCTGCTTGTTCAAATTTTCTGGCCAGTGTCCAGTTTCTGTATCTCGTTGCCACCGGAGATGACAGGGCAGAGAAAGATGAGGTCTTTGCGTTCGTCTCTGAAAATGAAGAAGAGCTGCTGAATGCCATAGAGAAAGGAGATTTTTCTGCGTTTGAGAATCAAGGCTTTATCCAAGAGATAGATGCGGACGAATCGGTTGTTGATTTTTCCTGCGGCGGTTACGGTGTGGGCTCAGGTACGTTTTACGCGGGCTTTTACTATACACCGGACAATAACATGACCGCTATATGGTGTGCGCCTGTATCGTCAGATGTGCTGATACCTTCTGGAAATGGATTTGAATGGCAGGAACCCAACGGAGATAATCGATATTATACGGAGCATATCATCGGAAACTTCTTTTATTATGAAGCCTCTTTTTGAATTGCGAGGCGGATTTGATTTTGGAGGAAAAATGAAAGATCGTATTGCAAAAGCTTCTTTGGAACCGCTTGCCGAAAAAACAGTGGAAGTCATTTCTGCATGGAAGTATGATGCGCCTTATGAGGCGTATAGCTTTAGAGGTCAGGATGATCTGTATTTGTGGGATCGGTCCACCTGGGGAACAGAACAGTTTTGCTTGGTTGAGGGAGATGTTCTGTTCGGGCAGGTCGCCTGCCAGTATGAGGGGGATGATCTTTGGGTCGGTTGGTCCATGGCGCCTCAGCTTTGCGGCAAAGGAAACGGCGCATTGTTTGTAAAGCGCTGTGTGCAGGAACTGCGCTGTGTGAAAAAGCATACCGGCCGGATCTTGCTTCGTGTGGCAGCGCGGAATCAAAGAGCGATCAAAGCGTATCAGAAAGCCGGATTTCGCTATGTGGAAACCATACAGGATGAAATTGCCTACTCTAACCATATGGAAGATTTCTGGGTGATGGAATCGCTTTGAGAACAACGGTAGAATATGAAAATGTGTTTTCCCAAAAAATAAAATATTTTTCAAAAAAGGCTTGCTTTTTCTGAAAGGATGTTATATAATACTTGAGCAACAGAAAATGGGCGCTTAGCTCAGCTGGCTAGAGCACCTGCTTGACGTGCAGGGGGTCAGCGGTTCAAGTCCGTTAGCGCCCACCAAACCTCAATCTTCGGATTGAGGTTTTTTCTTTTTCCTGTGCAAAATAAAGAACGGGCAAAGGACTTGAACCGTAAGACGGTTTGACCGTGCAGGTTTTGTCCCGGTGGGACAAAACGCCGGTCAAAATGGTGCAGTCCGGTACCGAAAGACCGCAGGTCTTTGGGTGGACAAGCCATGCGGTGCGCAGCACAGCGGTCCGTTAGCGCCCACCAAAGGGACTGTTGCGAAGTGCAACAGTCCCCTGAAAATATGCAGAGGTAAATTACCCCTGCATATTTTAAATTTATTATTCGCGAAAGGGGCTCCAAGACCGCCCCTTTCACACTATCCCTGCCGGGATTCGGATTGAGGTTTTTTCTTTTTTCCGTGTAAAATAAAGAACAGGCAAAGGACTTGAACCGTAAGACGGTTTGACCGTGCAGGGTTTGTCCCGGTGGGACAAAAACAAAGACCTGAAAGCCCGGGTGGCTCTCAGGTCTTTTTCTGTCTTTGTCAGTTCGGGGCGCCGTATTTGTGGTAGATGTGCAGCGGCACGGCGGACCAGCCGTGGCAGAGACTGCCGGCTTTCTGGAAATCGTCCGCGCCGCGGGCGGTCTCCCAGAAGGTGGTGGCGCCGTGGAACAGCATATTGCCCCACACTTCGGCGATCTCATCCATCACCCAGCCGTGGTTGTCTGGGTCGGTCAGCAGGGCTTCGTATTTGAAAATGCAGGAGCTGAGCGTCATGGGCAGCAGTGTGCCGGATTTCAGCAGCTCCAAAACCGCGGGGCGGTGCACTTCGGGGCAGGCGCCGCAGCAGACCATCAGCGCCTGCGTCAGTTCCGCCGTATGGAACAGATTTCCGCTGGAGATCCGCTTGTAGGTGTTGTAGCACGTGCCGTTCCAGAAGATTTCGTTCGCAGCGGCGTTCAGTTTCTCCCAATGGCTGCGGCAGCGTGCAGCTTCCTCGGGCAGGGAAAGCGCGGTACAGATGGCTTCCATCGCCTGCAGACCGAGCGAAACGCCGCAGCACAGCGGCGCGTCCCACGTCAGATCAGCAGGATCGGGTACGCCGTTGCCGCCGGAAAGCCCCTCCTGCCACTCGTAGAAGTTCCAGTATTTTTCTTCCGTGTATGCCGCGATGAGCCCGGTTTCCGGGTCGATGCGCTGCATAAAGCCGTCCGCGATGCGCTTGGCGTAGGGGTACATCTCGGTGAGAAATGCGGTGTCCCCGGTCTGCTCCAGATATTCCGCGAGCTCCATCAGGTAAACCGCCGAGAAGAACGGAATGGTGATGGGCGCCCGGGCGGGGGAGCAGAGCTCCGCAAGGCCGTCCTCGCGCACACCGAGAGCAATGAGGCGCAGGCAGGCTTTCGGGAACACGGTCTCGTGGAACACATCGTAGCCGCAGAGGATCTCATTGCGGGAATCCATCGCGTAGAGGCCCTGCTCGCGCCACGGGGTGTCCTCGTAGTGGTCGTGCATACAGTGCCGCAGGGTCTGGATGCAGGTCTCGTAGATCTTCCGGTGCAGGCGATCTTGGATCGGCAGCGGATGCACCGTGAGCGGAAAGGTCGTCGGGCGGATGCCGGCGTAGTGCACGCGGATCGCCGAGCCGTACACGTTGAGCTGCAGATAGCGCAGACCAAGCCGGCGCAGCGGCATGAAAAAGTGATTGTGCCCGGCCTTTGCGAAGAAGCGGAACACGAAATTGCGCCCGCCCGTATAGGTGCGCACGCGCAGGTCATCGAGGTGCTCGCCCCAGCCGCAGAGGATCTCCGTGTCCTGCGGCACGGTGAGTTCCAGCTCCGCAAAGCCCACCTGTTCCGCGCCGAGGTCATAGATGAGGTACAGGCCGTCGTCCCCGGGCGCGGCGGTGTATTCCGCGTCAAAAAGCTGTGCGGGGGTCAGGTCCGGGTTGATATAAACCGGTGCGAGTGCGGCGTTCTGCATCCGCTGACCCATCGTTTCATACGGGCGCTCGAGGAATCCGCCGCGGTTTCTGAGGCGGCTTTCGAGACGCTCACCGATCTCGAGCTTATGAATGGGGCGGGGGAAGAGGTTCACGGTCTTCTCCACAAGCACAGCGGGGGAGAAACTTTCCGTCCCGGCAAGGCGGGCATCATACGCAAAGGACGCGCCCAGCTGTCCGGTGATGTTCCAGATGTCCCCGTTTTGGAAAGCCTTATTCTGCGCAGCAAGGGTTTCCGTGCCGCTTGCGGCGAGCACGGCATCTCCGGCATAGACCGCGTACAGCAGACCGGGTGCCTCCGCCCGATAGGAGAAATGGTCCGCACCCGGATGCCACACGCGGATAAGCAGCTCGTTTTCGCCGGGCTGCAGAAACGGGGTCAGCTCCAGAGCGTCGTAGACTTTGTATTCGGGATAATCCGGGTACTGCCCACTGTTTACGAATTTGTCGTTCAGATAGACGGCGTAGTTGCCGTCACAGCTGAGTTCCAGCCGAACCGGTGCATGGATCGGCGCAGCAAAAGTGTGTTTGAAATCGGCATAGACATTCACTGTGTCCGGACAGGCGGAAAGCCAGAGCCAGTTTCCGTTTTGGAGCATAAAATCACCGCGTTTCGCTTTTTCTTTCATTATAACTGGAAAGTCTCTGCGAGACAAGACCATACCGCTGCCGAAGCGTGTTTTTTTGTATAGAACCCATAGAAACGCGGCAAAAGAAAGGTGGATGTTTTTACGGAAAAGGATTTGCGTATCGGCGGGGAATGTGATAGAATAAGGGCAGAATGTTTTGTCACAGTTGCCGCCTTTGTGCGGCAGAATGGAGGAAATATGGTCACACGCGTATTTGTGGAGAAAAGAAAAGGATTTGACGTGGAAGCCCGTCACATGATGGCGGACCTGCGCGGCAATCTGGGTCTCAAGGCGATTGAGGATCTGCGCATCCTGAACCGTTACGATGTTTCCGGTCTTTCCGGCGAGGAGTTCGAGGCAGCCGCCCGCACCATCCTTTCCGAGCCGAATGTCGACAATGTTTACGATGAAAATTACAAAGTTTCCGAAGAGTATAAGGTTTTTGCTACAGAGTTCCTGCCCGGCCAGTATGACCAGCGTGCGGACTCGGCTTCCCAGTGCGTACAGCTGCTCACACAGGGCGAGCGTCCGCAGGTGGCTTATGCCAAGGTGATCGCCATCAAGGGCGACGTCTCCGAGGAAGATATGGATAAGATCAAGGCTTACGTGGTGAACCCGGTGGAATCCCGTCTGGCTTCCATGGAAAAGCCGGAATCCCTCGATATGAAGATCGACGTTCCGGAAGACGTCAAGCGCGTGACCGGCATGATCTCCTGGACCGACGAAGAGCTGAAGGCCTACTACGGCACCATGGGTTTTGCCATGACGCTGTCCGATCTCGCTTTCTGCCGTGACTATTTCCGCGATGAAGAGCACCGTGACCCCACCGTCACCGAGCTGCGTGTGATCGATACTTACTGGAGTGACCACTGCCGCCACACCACCTTCCTCACCCGTCTCAACAAGATCGAGATCGAAAAGGGCAAGCTGAGTGCAGCAATCGAAAACGCCCTCAATGAATATTTTGCCGCCCGTGAAGAACTGTATGTCGGCAAGAATAAGCCCGTGTCCCTCATGGATATGGCCACCATCGGTACCAAGATGCTGAAGAAGCAGGGCCTGGTGGACAACCTCGACGAGAGCGATGAGATCAACGCCTGCTCCATCGAAGTGCCGGTAGAGATCGACGGCAAGACCGAGCAGTGGCTCGTGCAGTTCAAGAATGAGACCCACAACCACCCGACGGAGATCGAGCCGTTCGGCGGTGCAGCCACCTGCCTTGGCGGCGCGATCCGTGACCCGCTTTCCGGCCGCGCCTATGTCTATCAGGCGATGCGCGTCACCGGCAGCGGCGACCCGACCATCCCGTTCAAGGATACCCTGAAGGGTAAGCTGCCCACCAGAAAGATCACCACCGGTGCAGCAGCCGGTTACTCCTCCTACGGCAACCAGATCGGCCTTGCGACCGGTCAGGTCACCGAGCTGTATGACCCGGGCTATGTTGCAAAGCGCATGGAGATCGGTGCCGTGATCGGTGCATCCCCGAAGGCCAACGTGGTCCGTATGGAGCCGGCCCCGGGCGACATCATCGTCCTCCTCGGCGGCGCAACCGGCCGTGACGGCTGCGGCGGCGCAACCGGTTCCTCCAAGGCACATACCCTCGAGTCCATCGAGGTTTGCGGTGCGGAGGTCCAGAAGGGCAACCCGCCCACCGAGCGCAAGATCCAGCGCCTGTTCCGTGATCCGGAAGTTTCCACGCTCATCAAGCGCTGCAATGACTTCGGCGCAGGCGGCGTCTGCGTGGCCATCGGCGAGCTCGCCCCGGGCCTTGAGATCGACCTGAATAAGGTTCCGAAGAAGTACGAAGGCCTCGACGGCACCGAGCTGGCCATCTCTGAATCCCAGGAGCGTATGGCTGTTGTGCTCGACAAGAAGGATGTTGAGAAGTTCTGCGCGAAGGCCAAGGAAGAAAACCTCGACGCCACCGTGGTTGCCGTCGTTACCGCAGAGCCGAGACTCAAGATGGAGTGGCGCGGCGATCAGGTCGTCAATCTGAGCCGTGCATTCCTCGACACCAACGGTGTCACCCAGAATGCGGAAGCATACATCACCGCTCCCGATGAAACCAAGAACTACAGAAATGCTGTCCCGGCCTGCCTCGAAGGCAAGCCTCTGGCTGCAGCGTTCACCGATAACCTGGCCCGCCTGGAAGTTTGCGGCCAGAAGGGCCTCTCCGAGCGCTTCGATGCTTCCATCGGCGCAGGCACCGTCCTGATGCCGTTTGCCGGTAAGTATCAGCTCACACCGGAAGACGCCATGGTCGCGAAGATCCCGCTGCTCACCGGCGAGACCGACGACGCCACCGCCATGTCCTATGGCTACATCCCGGGCATTGCCCGCTTCTCTCCGTTCCACGGCGCGGCTTACGCTGTGGTCGAGAGCCTCTCGAAGCTGGTCGCTGTCGGTGCCGATCCGATGCAGGCCCGCCTCACCTTCCAGGAATACTTCGAGCGTCTGCACGACAAGCCGGAGCGCTGGGGCAAGCCCGCAGCCGCCCTGCTTGGCGCACTCACCGCACAGCTGAACCTCGGCCTGCCGTCCATCGGCGGTAAGGACTCCATGTCCGGCTCCTTTGAGGATCTCGATGTGCCGCCCACCCTCGTCAGCTTTGCCGTCACCATGACGAAGGCCAGCGAGACGATTTCCGGTGCCTTCAAGAATGCCGGCAACTACGCGGTCTACCTGCCCATCCCGGAGGATGAGGACACCCAGCTGCCGAACTGGGAAGCTCTGAAGGCTTACTACGGCGATGTGCTCGCGATGATCGAGGACTGCGCCATCGTTTCTGCCCATGTCGTCAAGGAAGGCGGCGTTGCCGCAGCCGTGGCCAAGATGGCTTTCGGCAACAAGATGGGCTTTGTGTTCAACACGACTGCACAGGATCCCGAGCTGCTCTTCGCACCGAAGGTCGGCGGTCTCGTCGTGGAAGTGGAAGCTGCCGCGCTGCCGGATGTCACCGGCAACCTCAGATCCGTCGTGCTCGGCATGATCAACGAGTCCGGCTTCATTGACATCGATTGTGCCGCACTGAATGTGGACACCCTGATCGAAGTTTGGAACGGCAAGCTCGAGAAGATCTTTGCGAATAAAGCAGAGACCGTTGCCGTAGAATATGATGTACCGCTGCAGAATGAGAAGTACGTCGGTTCCCCGGTCATTAAGACCGCAAAGCCGAAGGTCTTCATCCCGGTATTCCCGGGCACCAACTGTGAGATCGATACCAAGCGCGCCTTCGAAAAGGCCGGCGCCGAGACAGAGATCCTCGTTGTGCAGAACCTGAACGCGAAGGACATCGAATACACCATCGACCGTATGGAAAAGGCCATCCGCGAGTCCCAGATCATCATGATCCCGGGCGGCTTCTCCGGCGGCGACGAGCCGGAAGGCTCCGGCAAGTTCATTGCCACCACCTTCCGCAACCCGAAGATCGCCCAGGCAGTCACCGACCTGCTCGATACCCGCGACGGTCTCGTCCTCGGTATCTGCAACGGCTTCCAGGCGCTCATCAAGCTGGGCCTTGTCACCTACGGCAAGATCGTGGAGCTGAAGGATACCGACCCGACCCTGACCTTCAACACGCTGGGCCGCCACGTATCCCGTATGGTCTATACCCGCGTGACCAATACCAAGTCCCCGTGGCTCTCCGGTGTCAACGCCGGCGACGTCCACGCCATCCCGGTCTCCCACGGTGAAGGCCGCTTCGTCGCGGACGACGCAGCCCTCAAGATGCTGATCGCAAACGGCCAGATCGCCACACAGTACACCACACCGTGCGGCAAGGTCAGCGGCGACATCACCTGGAACCCGAACGGCTCCGTATGCGGCATCGAAGGCATCACCAGCCCGGACGGCCGTGTCTTCGGTAAGATGGGCCACAGCGAACGCAAGGGCACCGACCTGTACTTCAACGTACCGGGCGAGAAGGATCAGAAGATCTTCGAGAGCGGCGTGCGCTACTTCAAGTAAGATACAAACCTTGGCTTGCGCGGGCAGTTCTGTCCGCGCAGCCCTGTTATAGGAACATGAGTTATGGAGATCATTCAGAAGAGAACCTGGGCGGAGATCGACCTCGACGCCGCAGCGCACAACCTGCGTGCCATCCGCGCGCGGATCGGCACAAAGCCGAAGCTGTGCTGCGTCATCAAGGCGGATGCCTACGGTCACGGCGCGGTGCGTCTTGCAAAAGAATACGAAGCGCTGGGTGCGGATTGGCTAGCCCTCTCCAATATTGAGGAAGCCATGCAGCTGCGCCGGGCGGACATCACGCTGCCGCTTCTGGTGCTGGGATATACCCCGGCAGCCGCGGCAGCAGAACTGGCGAAATACGATATTTCCCAGTGTGCCTATTCCGCGGAATACTGCGCGGCGCTCTCCGAAGCAGCCGAAAAAAGCGGCGTTTCGGTGAAGATCCACATCAAGGTGGATACGGGCATGAGCCGTCTCGGTTTCTACTTCCAGAACATCAACCGTGATACCGCTGTCGTGGAGGAGATCCTCTCGGCCTGCCGCTTGCCGGGGCTGATCCCGGAGGGCATCTTCACGCATTTTGCGGAGGCGGACGGCGGTGCGGCCGGCATGATGTACACCATGCGGCAGTTTGGCTGCTTCAAGGAGCTTCTGGAAACCCTCAGCCGCAAGGGGCTGGAGTTTCCCATCCGGCACTGTGCCAACAGCGGCGCCACGCTGGATTACAGCATGAGCCATCTCGATATGGTGCGCGCCGGCATCATCCTGTACGGCATGTCCCCGTCCGAGGATGTGCTGCACCCGGAAAATCTCAAGCCGGTGCTCAGCCTCAAGGCCGTGATCTCCCACATCAAGGAGATTGAGCCGGGCTCCGATATCAGCTACGGCAGAACGTACACGGCAGAACAGAAAATGCGCATCGCCACGATCCCGATCGGCTACGCTGACGGCTATTCCCGCCAGCTTTCCGGCTGCGGCAGTGTGCTCGTACACGGTGTGCGCTGCCCGATCCTCGGCCGCATCTGCATGGACCAGTGCATGATCGACCTTTCCGAAGTACCGGAAGCCGCCGTGGGCGACATTGTCACGCTGATCGGCCGGGACGGCGCGGAGGAGATCAGCGCCGGGGAGCTTGCCGCGCTGCAGAACACGATCCCGTACGAGATCCTCTGTGCGCTCTCGAAGCGCGTGACCCGCGTTTACATCAAAAACGGGCAGGAAGACAGCGTGTTCGACTGCATCCTCGACTAAATCCACTTTTGGGCTTTTCGCTTTTGCGGAGAGCCTTTTTTATTTATACACAGATTCTTGTCACGCTGCGGAAAACATGATACACTGGAAAAAAGAGTCTTTTGGGAGAGGTATTGCAGATGAACAAAGAGTTTTTACGGGAATTGATGGAAACCGGTTACGTGCACAGCCCGCTGCCGCTGCATGAGGAAAGATCCCTGCACGCGGAGCAGCAGAAAAAGCCGGTCACGGCCAGCCGCGTAATCTGGAACGGCGGGGAAAACGGCCCGCAGCATCAGGGTATCGGCACCATGACGCAGCAGGGGGATGTCCTGCAGGTCGTGGCACCCACCACCCGTGGCACGATGCCGTATGAGGACGGCGCCACACTGCCGCATTTCCGGGCCTCCGTGGTGTTCACTTTGCCCGGCGAGGACTGGCGCGATTATAATCGACTGGCGTTTCGCGTGAAGCCGGATTCGGACGGCAGCCACAGTGTGCATCTGCGCGTCCATGTGAAAAACGAGGGCGAAATTGCCGTGCCGGACCCCTACTGGCGCGAGGGCCAGCATCTCGCTAACCTCAGAAACCATGAGTGGAACACCGTCTACTGGGAATTTGCCGCCCTGCCGCGCGATTACATCACGGAACTGCGCGTGACGATGGACGCAGACGGCCACGATACCTACACCGACGACGTATTCAAATTCAATTTTGCGGATTTCGAGCTGCAGCACATCGATGAGCCGGAAAAGGAACACGGCTGGGACTGTGTCAGCGGCCGCATCGCGTACTCCATGTCCGGCTACCCCGTCACAGGCCGCAAGACGGCGGTGACGAGTGAATCGGCGAAATCCTTCCGCGTTGTGAACGAAGCCGGGGAGACCGTGCTCGAAAAAGAGACGATCCTCGCCGAAGACCCGCGCGGTAGCTTTACCGTACTCGATTTCTCCGAAGTGACGGCACCGGGTCTGTACCGGCTTTGCTGCGGCGGTGCGGAGACTTCGCCGTTTGAAATCGGCGAGAAGGTGATGGAAAGCGTCATCTGGAAAGCGATCAACTTCTTGTTCTGCGAGCGCTGCGGCTATCCCGTACCGAACAAGCACGGCAAATGCCACGCGGATGTCATCGCGCAGCACAACGGGCTCACGCTGTCCTTTGGCGGCGGCTGGCACGATGCCGGCGATATGTCCCAGCAGATGCTGCAGACGGCCGAAGTGGCGCAGGAAATTCTGGAGCTTGCTGACCGCGTGACGGATGACCCGGTTTTACGCCACCGCCTGATCGAAGAGGGCATCTGGGGTCTGGAACACACGCTCAAGAGCCGTTTCGGCGACGGTTACCGCGCGACGAGCGTCGGCCTCGGCATCTGGTCGGACGGTCTCATCGGCAACATCGACGACGTGGAGTGGCGCGTGCACAATCAGGCGTTCCAGAACTTCTTCTGCGCTGCAGTGGAGGCACAGGCGGCGCTGTTCCTCGGCGATTTTGACCGCGACATGGCGTGGAAATGCCGGCAGGCCGCAAAGGAGGATTTCCGCTTTGCGAAGGCTCGCTTCGAAGAAAAGGGTATCGAGCATCCCATCATGTGGGAGCATACGCTGAACAGCGGTTTCTCGCAGTATTATGCAGCGGCAGCGTGGGCGGCGGCGTCCATTTGTCAGGGCGGCGCGGATGAAGAATTTCAAAACGAAGCGGAATTCTGGGCCGAGAAGCTCCTCGCCTGTCAGGAGACCGGCACGGACGGCGTGCCGATGCGCGGCTTCTTCTACCGCGACGAAACGCATCAGACCATCGTGCATTATACGCATCAGGGCCGCGACCACAGCTTCGTGCAGGCGCTGTGCGCCCTGTGCAGGGCGTTTCCGGCATCCCCGAACCGCGCAAAATGGGAAAATGCCATGGCGCTGTACGGCGAATACATCAAAGAAATTTACAAACTCGCCACGCCGTACGGCATGATCCCGGCGGGCATCCACCATATTTCGGAAGTGGACGACGCGGAGACCTTCCCGATCCTCCACCTGCTCGTCAACTACGAGACCGAAAAGGAAAACTACAGAGAACAGCTCGAAAGCGGCATCCCGCTCGGAAACGGCTACTTTGTGCGGATGTTCCCGGTGTGGTTCTCGTTCCGCGGCAATTCCGCCATTCAGCTTGCGATGGGCAAGGCGGCGTCGATCCTCGGCCGGTATTTCGGAGACAACGAACTGCTGGAGATCGCGAAGGAGCAGCTCTACTGGATGAGCGGCAAGAACCCGTTCTGCCAGTCCCTCATCTACGGCGAGGGTGAGCGCTACCCGCAAATGGACGCAAACTACCCCGGCGAAATGGTGGGCGAGATGCCGGTGGGCATCGAGACCCGCGACAACGAGGATGTCCCGTACTGGCCCAGCGGCAACGCGTGCACCTATAAGGAGGTCTGGCTCACGACCGCCGGCCGCTGGCTGGCCGTTATGGCGGACCTGTACCCCGATATGTAATGGCTTGGTATAACCTTTGAGACGGAGGATTTTTCATGTATAAACTGGACCGAACAAGAAAATGCAGATTCGTGGCACTGTTTCTGGCTTTTGTTTCCGCAGTGATGACGGTGTGGGGCTACATTTACGGCGGCGACGAATTGTTGGAATACGGCTTTATCAACGAACCGATGGCTTGTATCTGGATGATCGCATCGGCGTTTGCTCTGGTGCTTTACCTGTTCCTGTTCTTTTTGATCCGCAGCATCGAAAAGGATATGGAGGAAAATCTGAAAAGTGTGGATGAAAACAGAAAATGAGGAGGCGAACCGATGAAACTGGTTCTTTTATTCGGAGACGGCGCGGTGGGCAAAATGACCGTTGGGCAGGAGCTGATGAAGATCACGGATCTGCGCCTGTTCCACAATCATATGTCCATCGAGCCGGTGGTCGAAGTGTTCGGCCATTTTAACGGCAACGCGATTCGCCGTATGCGCGAGGTGTTTTTTGAGGAGTTCGCGCAGACGGACAACTACGGCATGATCTTCACCTATATGTGGGCGTTCAGCGAAAAGTCCGATTGGGATTACGTGGAGCACGTGAAGGAGATCTTCCTGCAGCATAAGCCCGATACGGAGTTTTACTATGTGGAGCTCATCGCTCCGCAGGAGGTCCGTCTGCAGCGCAACGAGACCGAAAACCGCTTGAAGAACAAGCCGACCAAGCGAAACATCGAGCGTTCCAGAGCCATGATCCTTGGGGATAACCGCACCATGCGCCTCGTGAGCGAGCCGGGTGAGATCCCGTATGCCAACTACCTGCGCATCGAAAACGCGGATATCCCCGCAGCCGAAGCGGCGAAAATGATCAAGGCGCGGTTCGATCTGTAAAACAGCGAGAACAGAAAAGATATACATCCGGCAGGAGGAAATTATGGAAATCTGGGATCTGTATAACTTGAATCGTGAAGTCATCGGCACACACGTTCGCGGCACAGAATTGCCGGAGAACGGGTATCACCTTGTGGTTCATGTGTGGCTGAAAGACAGAGAGGGGCGATATCTTCTGACACAGCGTGCGGCAAGCCGACCGACATTCCCGTTATACTGGGAATGTGTTGGCGGGTCCGTGCTGCGGGGAGAAAGCAGCATACAGGCTGCGGTGCGGGAAACGGCGGAAGAAGTCGGCGTGCAGCTGCGTGCCGAAGAAGGGGAGCTGTTATTCACAAAGATCCGGGGCACAAAGGATGACAAGCGCTATAATGATATTGTAGACGTGTGGCAGTTCCTCTACAATGGTGAGATCGATGTTGTCCAAAATGCGACGACGAATGAGGTTGCGCAGGTAAAATGGATGCACAGAGAAGAAGTCGCGCAGCTGCGCAAAGAAGGTAAGCTGGTGTATTCCATTAAGGATCTGGAGTATTTCTTTGAGGAAATGGAATAATACATAACAAAAAGGACGTGTATCGCGGTGATACACGTCCTTTGGCTTTAGTAAAGCAACCACCGGCTCTGCCGGTGGATAAAATCTTTAGATATGGACAAAAAGAAATCCTCCTAGTAAATTAAAGGTGAGGTCTGCCAACCGAACTAAAATTTATAGGAGGATTGTCTAATGAAAGACATTAA
>JAFQWC010000121.1 GCA_017407665.1 Clostridia bacterium
CTGAGCGCCTCCGTGCCGGACAACCGCAACATGGTTCTGTTCCCGGAGAAGATCAACGGTATGTACTGCCGCCTCGAGCGCCCCATGCCGGTGTACAGCCGCGGCCGTGACCGTTTCGACGTATGGTTCTCCGATTCCCCCGACCTGCGCTACTGGGGCAACGTACAGTTCGTGCTCGGCGTGGAAGACGTGCCGTACGCCGACGACAAGGTTGGCCCCGCCGCACCGCCCATCAAGACCGAAAAAGGCTGGCTGACCCTCATCCATGCCGTAGACCGCGATGAAAGCCGCGGCAAGAACGGCTGGGAAAAGAGCTGGAAGAAGCGCTACACCGCCGGCATCATGCTGCTCGATCTCGAGGATCCCTCCAAGGTGATCGGCATCTGCAAGGAACCGCTGATCGCAGCCGACCTCCCGTACGAAAACGAGGATGGCTTCCGTCAGGATGTGATCTTCCCCTGCGGTATGATTCTGGAGGACGACGGCGAAGTGAAGATCTACTACGGCGCCAGTGACACCGTGACCTGCCTTGCCACCGCACGTGTGGAAGATCTGCTCGCCCTGTGCACCGAATAATCCGATACACAAATTACGATTCTCTCAGGAGGTTTCAAAACCATGTGGAGTACAATTGCAACCTGGCCGTTTTCCCTGCAGGCCGTTGAAGCTGCGGCGCAGATCCTGAAAAATGGCGGCAGCGCGGCAGACGCTGCGGAAGCCGGCATCCACCTTGTGGAATCCGACCCGAATGTGGATTCCGTGGCCCGCGGCGGCTGGCTGAATGCCAATGGCGAACTGGAACTTGACGCCGCCATGATGGACGGCAGCACGCTTCGCGTCGGCGCTGTGGCCGCCGTGCAGGGCTTTGAGCATCCGGTCACCATTGCCCGTGCCGTGATGGAAAAGAGCATTCACAATATTCTCGTCGGCAAGGGCGCCGAAGAATTTGCCGACCGCATGGGCATCGAACGCGCGGACGAAGAACGCCTGATCATGCCCGCCGCCCGCAAGCTATATGAAGAAAACATCGCGAAACTGAGTGACGAAGTCAAGGGCCACGATACCATCGGTCTAATCGCACTGGATGAAAGCGGCACCATCGTATGCGCCACCTCCACGAGCGGCGCAAGCATGAAAACTCCGGGCCGCGTGGGCGATTCCCCGATCATCGGCAGCGGTTTCTACGCCTCCAACACCGGCGGCGCCGCGGTTGCCACGGGTCTCGGCGAAGACATCATGCGTACCTGCTGCTGTTTCCGTGCCGTCGCGCTGATGGAAGCCGGTCTGAGCGCGCAGGAAGCCGCCGAGAAGGTCGTGCTCACCGCCACACAGCAGATTGCGAAAACCGGTTATTACTGCGACAACATCGCCATGGTCTGCATGGATATGAACGGCAATGTGGGCGCCGCCTGCAACCACCAGGATTTCACCTACACCGCTATCCGCGAAAACGGTGAGCCGCAGGTGGTGGAAGTGCTGCCCATCATCGATAACGGAGGAAAGCCCCGTGAAGTGTAATCCGCGTGTCAAAGAGCCGATCATCCCCTGCGATCCGCCGGTGTATCACTGCCACCGCGCCGTCGGCAAACCCGGCACACTCGACGGCGACATGAATAAGCCCTTCTGGCAGACCGGCACGTGGATCGACGACTTTCACGACATCGAGGGCGATTCCCTGCCCCGCCCGTGGAAATACACGCGCGTAAAGCTCCTTTGGGATGAGGAAGCGCTGTACGTCGGCGCGGAGCTTCTGGATGACACCATCTGGGCGACCGTGATGCACCGAGACGAGCTGATCTACATAGACAACGATTTTGAGGTTTTTCTCGCTCCGCAGGATTCCTCCCACCGCTATTTTGAGCTGGAGATGAACGCAGCCAATGCCGTTTGGGATCTTCTGATGGAAAAGCCGCAGCGCGACTGCGTGCGCCGTATCATAGGCTGGGACATTCAGGGCCTGGAAAGCGCCGTGAAGATCAGCGGCGTACTGAATGACCCGTCCGCAGAGAACAAAGGCTGGTCGCTGGAACTGAAGATCCCATGGTTCTCCCTGCGCGAGTGCGGCGAGGACGAGTGCTATCCCACCCATTTTGCACCGGACGCGGGTGAGATCTGGCGGCTCAATTTCTCCCGCGTGGAATACGATGTGCACACGGAGAACAACACCTACGTCAAGGACAAGGACCCGGAAACCGGGCTCCCGCTGCCGGAACACAACTGGGTCTGGGCGCCGACCGGCGTCATCGACATCCATATGCCGGAGATGTGGGGCTATCTGCTGTTCACCGAAAACGGTGAGGATTACCCGCTGCCGAAGGCCGACGCTGCGAAGCTGCACCTGAGAAAACTCTACTACAGAGAGCACGC
>JAFQWC010000122.1 GCA_017407665.1 Clostridia bacterium
GAAACGCGCCGCACCCCGGAGGATGCGGCACATGGCGGAGAGGATGCGACTCGAACGCACAATGCCTTGCGGCACACCACATTTCCAATGTGGCTCCTTACCATTAGAATACCTCTCCATGGCACGAATTGTATTATATACCATGTTCGGCAAAAAATCAACCCCTATTTCCATTTTTTTTGAAAAAATTTTTTCTCGAGGGATCCTGTACAAATCTATTGAATTTTGCATAAAAAACTGTAATTTCCTAGTGATTTTTTCAATAAGACTTGCTATAATATAGGCAATATAAGCATCTAACAACAAGGTGGTGCCTGAATTTGAATAAGAAAAGTACGGGAAATCTGGCTGCGGTGATCGAAATTGGTTCCAGTGCCGTGCGTATGCGCGTCTCGCAGCTGCGCCGTGGCAAAACGGAAGTGCTGGATTCTCTGGAATATCCCGTTTTTTTAGGACACGAAGTTTTTACCGAAGGCAGCATTCGCTTTGAAAGCCTGCGTCAGCTCTCCGGTATTCTCTCCAAATACACGGCGACTTTAGAAAGCTACGGGTGTAAAAACGTACGTCTGGTCTCCTCCACGGTCCTGCGCGAAGCAAAAAACCGTTCCTTTGTGAAGGATCAGATCAAGATCCGCAATCATCTGGATCTGGAGATACTGGAATACAGCGAAGAAAAAGCGCTCATTTGCTCCGAGATCCTCCGCCTGCTGCACACCGAACAGAAGCTGGATACGGAGAACGCGGTTCTGGCATACATCGGCACGGGCAGCATCGGTATCGTACATTACAACGGCACGGTCATCAGCACCTCGCAGAATATCCCTGTGGGCTCCGTGAAGCTCCACGACGCCCTGCGGTCCATCAGCCGGGAAAGCGACGACTTTTACCCCGTAGTGGAAGAATATCTGGATCTGATTTTTGACCGCATTGATATCCCCGCTTCGGAGATCCGCAGCATCATCCTGACGGGTTCCGATCTCGCGCTGGTCGCCTCCGTCTGCGAAGCCGAAAAGAGCGGGGATATCTATTCCATTTCCGCCAAAGAGCTGCGCAGCACCTATAAGACCCTGCGCACCATGTCCCCTTCTGCCGCCGCCCGCCGCTACAATATCACGGAAGAAGAGGCCGAGATCCTGTTCACGGCACTCTCGATTTATAACGGTATGCTGCGTCTCTCCAAGGAGCCGCAGAAGCTGATCTGCCCGGATATCGACATCTGTGACGCGATCACACGGCATATGCTGGTACCCGGCGCCCAGAAGGAGTATTGGGCACAGACACACGAAAGCGCTTTGGCTTCGGCACGGCGGATTGCATCGAAATACAACTGCCACACCGCGCATGCCGAAACCGTGGCCGGCTTTGCCTGTGAACTGTTCGACAAACTGAAGAACATACACGGTCTGTCGCCGGACAAGAAGATCATTCTGGAGCTTTCTGCCATTCTGCACAGCTGCGGCCAGTACATCAACATGCGCATCCATAACCAGTGCTCCTTTGATCTGATCAAAAATCTGGATATTTTCGGCATGACCAGTGCGCAGATTCTGGAAACTGCCTTTGTTTCCGGCTATGAAGAGCTTTCCGCCCCCAACTACTCCGACGCCTCCTTCCTGACGCTCTCCGAGGCACAGAAGCTGGAGATCTCTAAATTGATCGCGATTTTTCGTCTGGCCAACGCGTTGGATAAATCCAAGCATCAGAAGCTGCAGATTGGAAAGATCCGCGTTTCGAACGACAAGCTGGAGATCAAAACGACAACGGACGCTCCGGCTCTGCTGGAAAAATGGGCCTTTGATGAATGTGCCGGCTTCTTTGAGGAAGTTTTCGGCCTGAGTCCAGAACTTCATATCCGCAGCAATCTGCTTTAAACCATCACCGAAAGGAATGTGACGCCGAATATGGCACCCGATAAAAAGAAGTTTTACTACAACCGAGAACTGAGCTGGATGGATTTTAACGCCCGTGTTCTGGAAGAAGCGCAGAAAAAGGACAATCCCATCATGGAGCGCCTGCGTTTTCTGGCCATTACGGGTTCCAATCTGGACGAATTTTTTATGGTACGTGTCGCCGGAGTAAGCAATCAGGTAAACGCCGGATACACAAAGCCCGACGCTTCGGGCCTGACCCCCAAAGAGCTCCTGAATGAACTCGATAAGAAGACGCACGCTTTTATGGAAAAGCAGTATTCCTGCCTGTACCGCTCCATTCTGCCGATGCTGAAAAAGCAGGCGGACATCGAATTTATCACACCGGACAAGATGACCGACGCACAGAAGCGTCACATCGATGCGTATTTCCACCAGGTGCTTTTCCCCGTGCTGACGCCGCTTGCCGTGGACAGCAGCCGCCCCTTCCCCATGCTCGCAAATAAGAGTTTGAACCTTGCGGTGCGTCTGACCTCCAAGGATGACCCGGGTGAAAAATGCTTTGCCGTTGTACAGGTGCCGGCCATTCTGCCGCGTTTTACGGAACTGCCGAAAATCGGCGAGACCCGCTGCTTTGTCCTGTTGGAAGACATCATCACCGCGTATCTTGAGGAGCTTTTCGAACTGCATGAAATCAAGGCGGTGTGCCCCTTCCGCATCACAAGAAATTCCGATCTCACCATCGACGAAGAAGCCGATGACTTCATGTATGAGATCGAAAAGTCCATCAAACGCCGCAAGCGCGGCCGTCCGGTGCGTTTGGAGCTGATCCAGCACGCCGATAAGGACACACGGAAATTCCTTATGAAAACCATGGAGATCGGCGACTCCGAAGTGTATGAGGTGCCGGGTCCGCTGGATCTCACCTTCTTCTCCAAATTCGCCAACCTCCCCGGCTGCGATCACCTCTGCTTTGCGCCGATTCGCCCGACCACACCGGCCGGTGATTTCTGGGGCTATACCGATATTTTCGAGGCCATTCGCGACGGTGACCGTCTGGTGCATCATCCGTATGAAACCTTCGACCACGTGGTGCAGTTCATTGCACAGGCTGCGGAGGATGAAAACGTGCTGGCCATCAAACAGACCCTGTACCGTGTGAGCGGCAACTCGCCCATTATCGCATCGCTGATCAAAGCGGCTGAAAACGGAAAACAGGTCACGGTTCTTGTGGAGCTGAAAGCGCGTTTCGATGAAGAGAACAACATCAACTGGGCCAGGAAACTCGAGAAAGCCGGCTGCCACGTCATTTATGGCCTGACCGGTCTGAAGACACACTGCAAGATCGCGCTTGTTGTGCGCCGCGAAGAAGACGGCATTCGCCGCTATCTGCATCTGGGTACCGGCAACTACAACGATTCCACGGCGAAGATCTACACGGACCTCGGACTCTTCACCTGCAATGCGCAGTACGGCTCCGACGCCTCCTCCCTCTTCAATGTGATCACGGGCTATTCCCGTCCGCCGGAATACAAGCATTTCATCGTGGCACCGCACGGGATGCGCAGCTTCTTCGTTTATATGATCCGCAGAGAGATTGAGAACGCAAAGGACGGTCTGCCCAGCGGCATTACGGTGAAGGTCAATTCCCTTGTAGACCCGGAGCTCATCGATCTGCTGTATGAAGCTTCGCAGGCCGGTGTGCAGATCAAGCTGATCGTACGCGGCATCTGCTGCCTGATCC
Source organism: Clostridia bacterium (assembly GCA_017407665.1). Lineage (GTDB taxonomy): Bacteria > Bacillota > Clostridia > Oscillospirales > Acutalibacteraceae > Hominenteromicrobium. The sequence goes on from JAFQWC010000122.1 coordinate 3,613, forward strand.
CCGGTATTCCGGGCGTCAGCGAGAACATCACCGTGATGAGCATCGTCGGTCAGCTATTGGAGCACAGCCGTATCTTCCGCTTTGAAAACGGCGGCAGCCCGCGCATCTACGTGGGCAGCGCGGACTGGATGCCCAGAAATCTGGACCGCCGCATAGAGCTTGTGTTCCCGATCGAAGACGAGAAGCAGAAAGCGCGTGCGTTCTCGATTCTCGACACCATGCTCTCCGACACAACCAATGCACGCTATATGCAGAGTGACACCAGCTACGTGCACGTGGACCTGCGCGGCAAACAGAAGATCAGCTCGCAGCTTAACTTCTACCATGAGGCGCAGGAACGGCTGAAAGAACTGCAGGCCATTGAAAAGGACAGTATTCTGATCCCGATCCATTCGGCGGAAGAATAAAGATAACGGAATTTTTAAATCCATTTCAGAAAGGTTGAGACACATGAAAAGAATCGGTATTCTGACCAGCGGCGGCGACTGCCAGGGTCTGAACGCCTCCATCCGCGGCGTTGCGAAATCCCTGTATGAGGAATTCGGCAATGAAGTTGAGATCTACGGCATCAAGGACGGCTATAAGGGCCTGATCTTCGGCGAATACAAGCTGATGAAGCCGGAAGATTTCTCCGGCATCCTGACCCTCGGCGGCACCATTCTCGGTACCTCCCGTCAGCCGTTCAAGCTGATGCGCGTCATCGACGAGAACAGCGTGGACAAAGTCAAGAACATGAAGGACAATTACAGGAAGATGAACCTCGATTGTCTCGTGATCCTTGGCGGCAACGGCACACAGAAAACCGCCAACCTCCTGCGCGAGGAAGGCCTGAATGTGGTGCATCTGCCGAAGACCATCGACAACGACGTTTGGGGCACCGATATGACCTTCGGCTTCCACAGCTCTGTGGAGATCGCCACAGAAGTCATCGATTGCCTCCACACCACGGCTACTTCCCACGGCCGCATCTTCTGCGTGGAGATCATGGGTCACAAGGTGGGCTGGCTGCCGCTGTATGCCGGTATCGCCGGCGGCGCAGACGTCATTTTGCTGCCGGAAATCCCGTATGATATTGACAAAGTAGCAAAAACATTGAATAATAGAATTGCCAAGGGTAAAAAGTTCTCCATCCTTGCGGTGGCCGAAGGTGCCATCTCCAAGGAAGAAGCAGCCATGAAGAAGAAGGAATTCAAAAAGGCCCGTGCCGAAATGAAGCATCCTTCCATCGTGTACCGTATTGCGGATGAGCTCTCCTCCCGTGTGGACAACGAGATCCGTGTCTGCGTGCCGGGTCATTTCCAGAGAGGCGGCAGCCCCTGCGCGTACGACCGCATCCTCTCCACACGCTTCGGCGCGGCAGCCGCAAAGCTGATTCGCGAAAAGAAGTACGGCTATATGGTGGGCCTTGTGGACGGCAAAATCGTTCCGGTTCCGCTGAGCGAATGCGCCGGCAAGCTGAAGACCGTTCCCGTGGACTGCGAAGAGATCCGTGCCGCAAAGGAAATCGGCATTTCCTTTGGTGACTGATTTTGAACCATCTATTTTAGAAAGGATGTATGCATCATGAAATTTTCCGTCAGTTCTTACAGCTATGCCAGCATGATCCGTGCCGGCGAGATTACCCCGTTTGAGGTCATCGCCAAGACCAAGGAACTCGGTTTTGACGCCATTGAGTTCGTGGATTTCATCGATTTCCTGTCCATTCCGGAAGAAGATCGTCCCGAACACGCCAGAAAGCTCCGCGCAGAGGCTGAGCGTGTTGGTCTAGAGATCTCCTGCCTGACCATCGGTGCCGACTTCATCAACGGCAGCGACGGCGATGTGGAAAAGGAAATTGAGCGCGTCAAGAAGTTCGTCGACCTCGGCGCGATTCTCGGCGTCAAGCGTATGCGTCACGACGCAACCGTCGGATATGCCTGGAATTCCGGCAAGTACTGCGCATTTGATTCCCTGCTGCCCCGCCTGGCTGACGCCTGCAGAACCGTTACCGAATATGCCGAGCAGTTCGGCATCCGCACCATGATCGAGAATCACGGCTTCTATGCGCAGGATTCCGACCGTGTGGAAAAGCTGCACGCCGCCATCAACCACAAGAACTTTGGCCTCCTCTGCGATATGGGCAACTTCCTCTGCGCAGACGAAAATCCGGCTCTGGCTTTTGCCCGTGTAGCTCCGTATGTCGCTTATGTTCATGCGAAGGACTTCATCGTGAAGCCGTTTGAGTCCGATCCGGGCATGGGCGCTTTCCAGACCCGTTCCGGCAACTGGCTGCGCGGCACCATCGTCGGCCACGGCAATGTCCCGGTGAAGCAGTGCCTCGCCATGGTCAAGAAAGCCGGCTACGACGATTACGTATCCATCGAGTTTGAAGGCCTCGAGCCGGTTCCCACCGCATTGAAGATCGGCCTGGACAACCTGAAGAGATACTGGTCCCAGCTGTAATATTCGTACATAGCAAAAGTCCCGTACAGCCTGTACGGGACTTTTTGACCTATTAAACAAATATAATACGAATCTGATGTGGATGACGATTTACGTAATGCCCAGTGCGTCTTTTGCGAGGCGGTCGGCAAGGTCATTGTACCGGTCTCCGGAATGTCCCTTGACCTTCACAAACCGGAACCGGATTTTCTGCGCCATGCGGATACAGAAATCACGGTACGCCTTTGTGCCCTCTTTATTGGCCTTCCATTCTCCGGTCGCCCATTTGGCCACGCCTTCGTAGTCGTGATAAATCGTAACTTCCGAAATATCGTGCTCTGCGCAGTAGGTCAGGATCAATTCGGAACCCTTGATCTCGCCGGCCACATTGCGCATTTCGGCCAATTGAGTATCCTGAAACTTCTGCGAAAAATGCAGTTCTTCGCCGTTATGGAACAACACGGCACCGCAGGAAAATTCCTTTGTCCCCACATGATAACTGCCGTCCACATACGCGACGGCACCGGATACCGGCTCGTTTTCCGCGGGTGCAGCGGCAGTCACCGCATTCTCGCCGCGCATGAATGCTTCAGCCTCTTCCAACGTCGGAAAACTCTTAAAGGCAGCACCCTTAAAGCCTATGGTCTGCGCCTTGCATTCATCCCATGTGTTATATATGCCCGGCTGCCGGCCTGCGCGGACAGCGTAATATTTCTTTGCCATCATAAAACCACCTTGTCTTGATTTCAACAGTATAACAGGCCACGAAAAGAACTGCAAGCCTATTTTGTCGTTTTTTGTTGACGGCTTCCGGAATCCACGCTAGAATGAATAAGTAAGGAAAGGAGATTCCCTATATGCATAAAAAACGCAATTTATTTTTCCGCAGACTTCTTCTCTGGGTTTTGGTCTGCACTCTGTTTATAAATGCTGTGCCGGTATATGCAGAAGAGGAAAACTCTTCCTCTTCATACGCGCTCTACACAGCGCCCCATGCGGCTTCTGCAGTATGCGGATCTTTTTCCGTCGGAGATTCCGTCACCCTGTTGGATACCGTTTCACCGCTGTGGAACCGGGTTCGCTTGAACGACGGCACGACCGGCTACTGTGATGCCGCGCTCCTCGGAAAAATGTTTCTGGACATCGAAACGGAAGCCGAGCGGCTGATTGGTGCCGTTCGCACAAGAACTGCTGCGATCGTTTTTCAGTCCCCGGACACTGACTCCGAGCCTCTCGCCCGCTTACCCGCCAATGCACTTGTAACGGTTTTGGCGGAAGGTGTCGACGGCTTCTGCATGGTCCAGCTCCAAAACAGAAAAATGGGTTACATAGAAGAAGATGCCCTGCAGCATCAATACGAACAGCCCGCACTGATAAGAACCGTTCCGGAATTGTCTGCAGCCGGTGCTGTGACGGAGGAAGAAGCCGCCGCGCGTCTGCAGGAACTTTCTGCATATTTCCAGCATGGATTTTACTGGAACTGCATCGGGACCGGTCAACGTCAAAGCAAGGACAATCTGTTTCTGATCACCGAAACGCCATGTCACCATCCGAGTCAGGGATACAGCTACTGCAACATCTATACCGGTACTCTGTGTAATGCGTATCCGGAATACAGCACGGCGATGCAGTGCTTCGGATACGTCAATCTGCTCAGCGATCTGGTTTTTGGCACGGAGGCACCGGTTTCGTCACACGGAAGTTTTGACCGCATCCGCGTGGGCGATCATGTGCGCCTCGTTCTGTGGGATCACTCCATGCTGGTGACAAAGGTGTGCAAGGACGAAAACGGTGAAACGTACTTCTACGCCACCGATGTCAATGCCGATTACGACAGCTGCCAAATCCAGTGGGGACGTAAATTCACAAAGCAGGAGCTGCGCCGTCTTGGCGATTATGTGCTGGTGCAGACCCGCTATCCAACCGAACCGTAACAAATCAGCCGCCCGGCAGTACAAGCTGCTGAGCGGCTTTCTCTTTGTCAATCAAAAATCGGTGTTGAAAAATAGCGGTCTCCGCTGTCCGGAAGCAGCGCAACCAATGTCTTTTCCGCATACTCCGGTTTCTGCAGCAGCTGCTTCGCTGCCGCCAATGCCGCACCGGCTGTGATGCCCACCAAAATACCCTCTGTTTTGGCAAGCTGTTTTGCGGCCGCATAGGCTTCTTCTTCTGTGATTGCAAGAACGAGATCCACGAGGTCCGTCTGATAGTTTGCCGGAACAAAGTTCGCGCCGATGCCCTGTAATCCATGCGTACCGCTTCTCCCCTGTGTGATCAGCGGCGAGGATGCCGGCTCCACACCAACCACGCGAATGCCGGGATTCTTCCCTTTCAGATACCTCGCCGTACCGGTGATGGTACCGCCCGTTCCGATGCCTGCTACAAACAGGTCGATTTCGCCGTCCGTCTGTATATAGATTTCCGGGCCGGTGGTTTCCTCATGCGCAAGCGGATTCGACGGATTCTCAAACTGCGCCGGAATAAAGCTGTTTTCTATGGATGCGGCCAATTCTTCGGCCTTTTCGATGGACCCGCGCATACCGTCCGCACCGGGGGTCAGCACGATCTCCGCACCATATACGGCCAACAATTTGCGGCGCTCCACGCTCATGGTGTCCGGCATCGTGAGAATGACCTTGTACCCTTTGGCGGCCGCAACGGATGCCAGACCGATGCCGGTATTGCCGGACGTCGGTTCGATGATCACCGCACCGGGACGGAGTTTGCCGGTGTTCTCCGCGTCTTCAATCATTTTAAGGGCCGCACGGTCCTTCACACTACCGGTGGGATTCAAGTATTCGAGCTTCAAAAGCGGTGCGGATTTCAGCCCGCAGGCTTCTGCAAAACGGCTTGCACGCAGTAAGGGTGTATGGCCGATCAATTCGTAAACGGAATGTACAATATGCTTCATGATTCATGCCTCCATCATGGGATAGTTTTATTCTAAAGCGGGACGAACACAAGGTCAAGTCCGATTTGAAAATTCGCTATTTGTGAGAATATTGTAAGTTGTTATTTGTACACAAATACAGTATAATGGATTCAGTATGATTCCACGTATACAGGGGTTGCGTGAAATGCATTACGGTTGAGAAAGGATGGTTGATATGACCAAAAAGAAAATCGGATGGATCATCGGCATTTCCGCTGCGGTGCTGGCCTTGCTGGCTGCCGCTGTGGTTTGGCTGCTCTTTTTCAGACAGACCAAGCAGCCTGAGGATCCGAATGAGCTTGCCTATGTGACACCGGTTTCCGACATCATCGGCGGTGGCGGGCTGGGCCTTAACACCAGATTCTCCGGCGTTGTGGAGCCGCAGCAGACGCTTGCCGTTCAGAAGGATGACAGTAAGAAGGTGGATCGCCTTTACGTCACCGTCGGACAGCAGGTGGAAGTCGGAGATCCGCTGTTCAGTTACGATATGGACGATCTTTCCCTGCAGCTTCAGGAAGCGGAACTGCAGCTGGAAAGCCTCAGAAACCGCATCGATACGCTGAAAGATCAGATTCAGAGTCTGGAAAAGGAAAAGAAGAATGCTTCTTCCGATGACAAGCTGTATTACACGCTGCAGATCCAGTCACTGGAGCTGGAGATCAAAACAACGGAGTATGACCAATCCTCCAAAGCCAAGGAGATCGAGCATCTGCGCATGTCTCTGGAAAACTCCGATGTTCTGGCGGAAATGGCCGGCATGATCAAGGAGATCAACGAAAATTCCAATAACAACAATTACGATTATTATGCGCCCGGCGAACAGAGCAATGCGTTTATCACCATTCTTGCAACCGGCCAGTACCGCGTAAAGGCGACCGTCACGGAACTCAACCTGCCCTCCCTCTGGGAAGGTATGCCGATCCGCGTCATCTCCCGCGTCAATCCGGAGCAGTCCTGGACCGGTATGATCGAGCGCATCGAATACGAACCGATCACCAACGAAAACAATTATGTCATGTATGGTTCGGAAGATTCCTTCACCCCGGCTTCCAAATACAATTTCTACATCCTGCTGGATGATTACGAAGGCCTCATTCTGGGCCAGCATGTGTATGCCGAACCGGATACCGGAGCGCAGGCCAAAACCGGCATTTGGCTGCCCGGCAGCTATCTGTACACGGAAGGCAGCCAGAGCTATGTATGGGCGGCCGATGCACGGGACCGCATCGAAAAGCGCAAGGTTTCTCTCGGCGGATACGATGCAGAGACCGACGAATATGAAATTCTGGACGGCCTTTCTCCGGAAGACGCCATTGCGTTCCACGGAGAAAATATGCACGACGGTATGTACGCGGTAAATATCGGAGATACCGGAAATATGCCGGGCACGGAAACTTATCCCGCGGATGATTTCGCGGAGATCGGAGGCTGGGAATGATCCTGGAACTGTGCGGCATCGATAAAACCTATGTGCAGGGCAAACTGGACGTTCCGGTTCTGAAGAACATCTCCCTTTCTGTAGAAGAAGGTGAGTATCTCGCTATCATGGGGCCTTCCGGTTCCGGAAAGACAACGCTGATGAATATCATCGGCTGTCTGGATCTGCCCACCGCGGGAAGCTATATTCTCGACGGAGAAAATGTGCTCGGCAACAGCGAAAACAAGCTCTCTGAAATCCGCCTGAACTCCATCGGTTTTGTTTTTCAGAGTTTTCACTTGCTCCCCCGCCAGAGTGCTTTGGAAAACGTCGCCCTTCCCCTTCTTTATGCCGGTGTGCCAAAGAAGCAGCGTCAGGAGCGTGCCCGGCGTGCCTTGGAGCGTGTCGGACTCGGCGACCGTGTACATTTCAAACCCAATCAGCTCTCCGGCGGTCAGTGCCAGCGCGTGGCCATCGCCAGAGCGATCGTCAATAACCCGAAGATTCTTTTGGCGGATGAGCCTACCGGTGCACTGGACAGCCAATCCGGTGCGCAGATCATGGAATTGTTCCAGACGCTGAACGACGAGGGTGTGACCGTCATTATGATCACACACGACCGCGAGGTTGCGGCTCACGCCAAGCGTGTTCTGCACATTAAGGACGGTCAGTTCGCTGAGGCCTCTGCTGTGGAAACGGAGGTGCAGGTATGAATCATCGTGGCGGAAAGAAAATTAAAAAGCTGATCATTGTTCTGACAAGCAGTGTTTTGGCTGCCGCGTTGATCTTTGGCGGCATTGTATTTGCACTGCATAGAAAAGCGCAGAACATTGTTGTGGAGGTTCAGCAGGTGGAATGGGTTTCCACCATGTACTGGGGCGATCAGACGACCACATACGGATTTGCCACCAGTGATTTCGTGCAGGAGCTCTACCCCAACACGGAGACCTCCATCGCGGAGCTCTATGTCGAAGAAGGACAGAGCGTTAAAATCGGCGATATTCTGCTCCAGTATGACACGACGAAAATGAATCTCACTGTGGAAAGCAACGACCTCGAGCTGCAGAAAAAGCAGTACGAACTGCAGCAGGCCAAAAAAGAGCTGGTTCGTCTGCAGAACACAAAGCCCTATGTACCGCCGACACCGACCCCGGAGCCCACAATCGCACCCATTCCGGAATCCACTGCGGTGCTTTACAGTGAAATTGATGAATTCTCGAAGCCTTATCAGGGCACCGGCACAGCGGAGGACCCCTATGTCTTCCTCTGTACGGAAGACTGCACATTAAAATCCGGCTTTCTGCTGCGTCTGTTCGGTTTCTATTCGGAAGCGACCCCAGCACCGACCACACCGCCTTCCGCAGAGCCGACGCCTGAATCCTCCCCGGCGCCGACGCCGGCCGCATCCGCAGAACCGACATCCACACCGGAACCCACGCCGCTGCCCACAGCGGAACCCGAAACGGAGTCTCAGCCGCAGCCTGTATCGGACCCCACCCCGACACCAATGCCCGAATGGGTCCTGCCAAACGGACCGTTTGCCGCACGGCTTGAGGTACACGAGGAGAATAACGAACACCTGCCGATGCTCAAAGGCTGGGCTATGGACGGCTTCGAGCTGCGCGGCGGATTCTTCCTGGATCTTCCGGATGCCGACGATGGCGTAGACATGGACGGTGTGACCGAAGACGACAACTGGGTCACAACGCTCCCCAGCGGCCCGATGTATACCGCCGCAGAACTCAAGGAGCTGATCGCACAGAAGAAACTGGAAATCCAGACACTGGAACTCGAAGTCAAGCAGGCGGAGATCACGCTGAAGCGCTCTCAGATGGAACTGCAGAACACCACCGTTGTTTCCGCCGTGAACGGTACGGTCAAGACCCTGATCGATCTCGAAACTGCCCTGATGAACGGCACACCGTTCCTTGTTGTTTCCGGCGGAGACGGATTCTACGTCACCGGTACACTGAACGAGGGGCTTCTCGATCAGGTTCATGTGGGCAATACGGTCACCGTGAACTCCTGGGAACTTGGCATGGAACTGCCGGCACAGATCGTGAAGATCTCCGACTTCCCCACGACCGGCGGATATTGGGACGGTATTTCCAACCCCAACTCCTCCAATTACTCGTTCACAGCCTTCATCGAATACGCGGAAGGCTTGCAGAACGGGATGTATCTGGACATCATTCTGAACAACGGAGAACAGAATGCATCTCCCTCGGATACACTGTATCTTTCCAAAGCATACATCCGTGAGGATGAAAACGGACGATACGTTATGAAGGTTGGTGAAGACCGACGTATTCACAAGACATACATTCAAACCGGCAGGACCATTTACAACGAATATATGGAACTGAAGGATGGCTCACTTTCCGGCACGGATTATGTGGCCTTCCCCTATGGCCCCGGTGCTACGGAAGGCGCCAAAGCTGATCTTCCGGAAGACGAATTTGAAGAAGAGTTCTTTGAAGGCGAGGTGATGATCGGATGATCGAGAATATCCGACTTTCTTTTCAGGGCATTTGGTCCCATAAGATGCGTTCTTTCCTGACGATGCTGGGCATCATCATCGGCATTGCTTCCATCATCTCCATTGTATCCACCATCAAAGGCACGAATGAGCAGATCAAGAAGAATCTGATCGGTTCGGGCACGAACACCGTGCAGATCCAGCTGTATCAGAACGACTGGCCGTATGAGATGCTCTATAACGGCCTGCCGAACGGCATTCCGGTGATTTCGGAATCCACGGTGGAAGAACTGCGCGCCATCCCGAATGTGGAATCCGTTGCGCTGTACACCACCCGCATGGATTATAACAACTCCGTTTTCTATGGAAATACCGGTCTTTCCGGCTGTCAGATCTTCGGTACGGACAACGCGTATTTCTCTGCGAACGGTCTGGTACTGAAACAGGGCCGGTTGTTTGTGGACAGTGATTTCTCCGCTTTCCGTCCTGTGGTGATCATCGACGCCGGCACGGCGGAATCCATTTTCAGCGATACAGATCCGCTCGGCAAGACACTCGAAATCGGTCAGATGCCGTTCACCGTCATCGGCGTTGTGGATGACGATGCACAGTTTGAACCAGTCATCAACACCATCGATGAGTATTACACGTATTTTTACGGGCAGTCCACCTCCCGTATTTTCCTGCCGCACGCGGTTTGGCCCGCTGTATACACCTTTGACGAGCCGCAGAATGTCTCCCTGCGCGTAAATCGCACCGAAGACATGACGGATGCCGGTCGATTGGGCGCAGAGATTCTGAACGCACAGATTTTTGAATCCACTAACATCCGCTATCAGGCGGAGGATCTGCTCAAGCAGGCGGAAGAACTGCAGAACCTCAGTAACGCCACCAACAGCCAGCTTATCTGGATCGCCAGCATTTCCTTGCTGGTCGGCGGCATCGGTGTTATGAACATCATGCTTGTTTCCGTCACGGAGCGTACACGGGAAATCGGCCTCAAGAAAGCCATCGGCGCTAAAAAGAGCCGTATTCTGTGGCAGTTTTTAACAGAAGCTGCCGTGCTGACCAGCCTCGGCGGCATACTCGGCGTCGGTGCCGGTATCGCACTGGCGCAGATCATATCCGGTATAACCTCTGCCCCGGTCGCGATCAGTGTTCCGTTCATTCTGATCGCCGTTGTGTTCTCCATGGGCATCGGCATCATCTTTGGTCTGATCCCCTCCTTTAAGGCCGCTAACCTTAATCCCATCGATGCCCTGCGTCACGAATAAATCCCTTACAAACGCAAAAACAGCGGGTCTCCCGGATTCGGGAAGCCCGCTGCTTTTTATTCTTCTGACGAGGCTTTCAGGAAAACCTCGTGCCACTCGGGGTGGCTGCGATTCAGTCGGATCGGTCTGAGATCCGGCGTCGTGAAGCAATGCTGTGTTGTCCCGGTACAGCTGAGCTGTCCTGTCTCCCGGCAATACCCGGTGTAGGTCACCTCAAACCGTGTACCGGTATAATTTTGGATCCGCAGCTCCAGAACGATCGTCTCGCCAAAACGGATCGGATGCTTATAGGCGCAATCCACACCCAAAACAGGGATCAAAACCTGTGCTTCCTCCATCGTTTTGTACGGAAGTCCAAGCTGATCCATCAGCTCGATCCGGGCTTCCTCAAACC
>JAFQWC010000020.1 GCA_017407665.1 Clostridia bacterium
AGATCGGGCTGCTTGGCGATGACCTCCGAGAAGAATGCCTCGTGGATCTCCTCGGCATATTCGATCACCTTGCCGTCGCCTTTTGCAATGGAATCCTTGAAAAACGGTCCGCCGTCGGTGAGTTCGGGCGAGAGGTAATGGGTGTCGGTCGCAAAAAGAATGGAAACAGGCTCAATTTCTTCGGGAGCCGCACAGCCGGAAACACACACGGACAGCAGACCGAGGATGACCAGCCATGAAATTACTTTTCTAAACATAATCTGCACCTCAAACGGTGTAAACTTTTTCTTTCATTATAAGAAAGTGTGGGTTGGATTGCAAGGGGAAATTGCCGGCGGATGAAGCGGCGACGTGCGGTTTGTCGGGTGCGGCGCGTTTTCGGCCCGAAAAACCGCATAAAATCTGTGTTTTTTCGGATATCAGTACAGTTTTAATTGTTTTTTTCGGAAACATATGATATAATACCCTTTAACAGTCGGGGTGCTGCATCAGCCCTGCAGCCCGATGTATGCTTGTTATCACGGTGCTGCCGGTACCGAAGCACATCCATGCAGAAAGGAAACCACGGCTTATGATCAAAAAATGGAGCGTGACCTACCCGGCCCACACGGGTCCGGAGCCGCGCAATGTATATGTTTACCTGCCGCTGAATTACGAGTACGAGGAGAGAAAATACTATCCCGTTCTGTATATGTTTGACGGCCACAACGCGTTTTACGACCGAGATGCTACATACGGAAAAAGCTGGGGATTGGGTCAGTATCTGGACAAGGAAGCCGCAGAGCTGATCGTGGTTGCGGTGGAATGCAACCACAGCCCGAAAAATGACCGCCTCTCCGAATATTCCCCCTATGATATCGACAATCCGCACTACGGAAAGTTTATCGGCCGCGGCGATGAGACGATGGCGTGGTTCATCCACACGCTCAAGCCGCAGATCGACCGGGATTTCCGTACGCTGAAAGACCGTGACCACACGTTCATCATGGGCAGCTCCATGGGCGGCCTGATGAGCCTGTACGCGGTTCTGAAATACAACAAAGTGTTCTCCCGCGCTGCGGCACTTTCGCCTTCCATCTGGGTGTCCGTGGAAAAGCTGGGGGAGCTCATCCGCAGCACACCGCTTTCGCCGGATACCGTGGTCTACATGGACTACGGCTCCCGGGAGATGAATTTCCACGCCGGCAATGAAAAATCCTTTGCTGCGCTGGGTGCTGAGATGCTGTCCCGCCGCATTCATCTGACCATGCGCATCGTGCCGAACGGCAACCATTGCGAGGCCAGTTGGGAGCAGCAGCTGCCGTTCTGCATCGGTGCCCTGCTGTACGGCATAAAAGCCAAAGAGGTGGAAGAATCGCCGAAAAAGACCACGAAAGGATAATTGAGACCCATGTATACAGAATATTTCAGACAGTACAGCCCCGCTCTGGGCTGCGATATGGAAATGAAGCTTTACGGACACGCCGGACGCCCCATGCTGTTCATCCCGTGTCAGGACGGCCGCTTCTTTGACTTTGAGAATTTCAAAATGACCGACACGCTGGCGCCGTGGATTGATTCCGGTAAGATCATGGTCTTCTCCATCGACACGAAGGACATTGAGACCTGGTCCGGCAAGGGCGACCCCGCATGGCGCATTCAGCGCCACGAGCAGTGGATGCGATACATCACCGATGAAGTGGTGCCGTTTATCAAGGAATGGGCCTGCCGCGTGAACGGCTGGCCGGACTGCGGCGGCCCCATCACGTTCGGCTGCAGCCTGGGCGCCACCCATGCCGCCAATCTGTTCCTCCGCCGCCCGGATCTATTCAGCGGCGTGCTCGCCCTGAGTGGCATTTACACCGCGGAGTACGGCTTCGGCAATTACATGGACGGCGCGGTCTATGAAAATTCTCCGGTACACTTCCTGGCCAATATGGCGCCGGATCACCCCTATGTGGATCTGTATAACAGCCGCCGCGGCGTGATCTGTGTGGGTCAGGGTGCATGGGAGCAGCCGGAGACCACACGGCAGATCAAGGAGCAGTTCGATCGTCTCGGTGTACACCTCTGGGTGGATTTCTGGGGCTTCGATGTGAACCACGATTGGGACTGGTGGTACAAGCAGGTTCCGTATTTCATGCC
>JAFQWC010000123.1 GCA_017407665.1 Clostridia bacterium
CCCAATGACGCGCACTATGCCCTTGCGGAATACGGGATTCCCGTCATCACCATGAACATTGACGGCCTCCACGCGAAGGCGGGCACGAAAGCACTGGAGCTCCACGGCGGCCTGCCGGAGGACGACGAAATGGACGTTGCGTGGTCCCTGTACAATAAGCCCGTCCTGTACGGCGATCCTGCGCCGAATTACGAAAAAGCGTATGAAATGGTGATGAGCCTCGGAAAGGGGGACATCCTGCTGGTAGTGGGCTGCTCCTATCACACCGCCATCGCGTGTGACCTGAGGGATGTAGCCAAATACCGCGGCGCGCACGTTGTGGAGATCCAGTCTGACGCCGCGCGCAACCTGCGCAAAACGCTGGAAGCGCTGCTAAAATAATAAAAATCAGAAACGCCTGTGTGCTCGAAAAAAGAGCATACAGGCGTTTTTCAGTGCAGTTTGGATTCGAATTTGCGTTTATAAACCGTATACACCGCGCAGGCAAACAGCGTGCCCAGCAGTGCACCGGCCAGAATATCCGTGGGGTAGTGCACGAACAAAAATACACGCGAAAAGGCGATGAGTGCGGCGAGAATCAGTGCGGGCCACGCCTGCTTTTTATGCCGGAGGAAGAGCATCACGGCGGCTGTAAAGCTCGAGGCGCTGTGTCCGGAGGGAAACGAGAAGGAATCCGGGCAGGGGATCAATAGCGGCACTTCCGGGAAGGTATGGCAGGGACGCGGGCGGCAGATGAGATTTTTCAGCCCGAGTTCACCCGTCACGAACGTGAGCGCCATGGCGATGAGGACCAAAACGCCCGTGGTGCGTGTTTTTTTGAAGCAGAGCAGGACGGCGGCCAGAATCAGCCACACGGCACCAGCCTCTCCAAGACGGGTCAGAAACGGAAATACGGTATCGGTTACGGTGTTATGCAGCGTGTTCTGGATAAATTCCATGATGACCGCATCAAAACCGGGAACACCGGCCAGCTGCATGAGATTCTTCCTCCCTCCATCAAACAGTGAAAACAGTATACCATAGATTTATGGCTCCCGCCACCCCAAAATTCTTCTAAAGCGCGGACGCGGCGCATAGAATTTTCCCAAAGGGGGGCAGGGACATGTCAAAGCCAACACAGGATTTTGTACTGTTTCATACAATTTCGCCGCAGGAGGCCGTTGAGCAACTGCGCACAGACGATAAAAATGGACTGCGCACCGCGGAAGCGGAAGCCCGCTTGCGGCGCTGCGGAGAAAATGCGTTAAAGAAGGGCAAGAAAAAAGGATTCCTGCAGCGTTTCATGCTGCAGTTCGGCGATTTCATGGTGCTGATCCTCTTAGCGGCAGCGGCGGTGTCCTTTGCGGTCTCCTGCCTGCAGGGTGAGGCGGATTTTGCCGACCCGCTGCTGATCCTCGGCATCGTGATCGCGAACGCGCTGATCGGCACGGTTCAGGAAGCGCGAGCGGAACGCGCTTTGGAGGCGCTGCAGAATTTGTCAGCGCCGAAAGCCGAAGTACTGCGGGACGGGAAACGGCAGATCGTCCCGGGGGCAGAGCTGGTGCCCGGCGATCTCGTCCGGATCAAAGCGGGCGATGTGGTGCCGGCAGATATACGGCTGTTGGAATCTACACAGCTTGGTGCCGAGGAAAGCGCGCTCACCGGGGAATCGGTTCCCGCCGAGAAAGACGCAACGTGGACGGGCGGCGAAAAAACACCGGCGGCAGAACGTAAAAATATGCTCTTTTCCGGCACGGGGATCGCTGTGGGGCACGGCATCGGCGTTGTGACCGCCACCGGCATGAACACGGAGATGGGGCGCATTGCCGCGATGCTGGGAGAAGAGGACGCGCCCGAAACGCCGCTGAAAGCCCGCCTGCACAAAACCGGCAAGGTGATCGGCCTTGTGGTGGTGGGAATCTGCGCGGTTTTGTTCGTGATCGGATTGTTCCAGAAAACGCCGCCGCTTGAGATGTTTATGATTGCCATCAGTCTTGCGGTGGCCGCGATTCCCGAGGGGCTGCCGGCGGTTGTCACGATCGTTCTGGCGCTGGGCGTGCGCCGCATGGCTGCCAAACGCGCTGTGATCCGCCATTTGCAGGCGGTGGAGACACTTGGCAGCTGTCAGGTCATTTGTTCTGACAAAACCGGTACGCTGACACAGAATAAAATGACGGTGGTGCGCTGCACGGACGGTGAGGGCGTGCTTTCCGAGACGGACCGCATCCCTCTGCTGGAAGCTGCTGCACTTTGCACCAATGTGGAGATCGAGGGACAGCGGTTGATCGGCGCGCCGACGGAAACAGCGCTTGCCGCCGCACTGCCGAATCCCGCAGCTATACTGTATAAACGCCAAAAGGCCGCGGAGATCCCGTTTTCGTCGGAAAGAAAGCGCATGACCGTGGTTTTGCATACGGAAAACGGCTATCGCGTGATCACAAAGGGTGCACCGGATCTTCTTTTACAGCGATGCACGGCTGTACAGCTGCGTGGAAAGACCGTCCCCATGACCGCAGAACTGCGCCAGCGGATCCTGCTGCAAAATGCGGAAATGGCCGGAGAGGCCCTGCGGGTGTTGGGGGCAGCGGAGAAAACACTTTCTGCACTGCCGCAGAGCGACGAGGCGGCGGAAAGCGGATTGTGTTTCCTCGGTCTGATCGGCCTAGAGGATCCGCCGCGGCCGGAAGTGAAACAGGCGGTGCAGGAGTGTTTGGCGGCCGGGATCCGCCCGGTGATGATCACCGGAGACCAGCCCTCCACGGCGGCGGCGATCGCGGAGCGGCTGGATATGGACTGTACAAAAGCCATGACCGGCGCGCAGCTGGACGGACTTTCGGAGGAAAAGCTGCTGGAGGCGGTGAAAACCTGCTCGGTCTATGCGCGGGTCTCGCCGGCGCACAAAATGCGGATCGTGAAAGCCTTCCGGCGACTGCATCTGGTTACCGCCATGACCGGCGACGGCGTGAATGATGCCCCGGCGCTGAAAGCCGCGGACATCGGCTGCGCGATGGGGAAAAACGGGACGGAAGTGGCCAAAAACGCAGCTGATATGGTGCTGACCGATGACAATTTCGCAACGATCGTGTCCGCTGTGCGGGAGGGCAGAACCGTTTACCGCAACATCCGAAAGACTATCCACTTTCTTATGTCCTGTAATATCGGCGAGATCCTGGTGGTGCTCACGGCTTTTCTGCTCCGGGCACCGTCTCCACTTTTGCCGGCGCAGCTTCTGTGGGTGAATCTCGTGACGGATGCCCTCCCGGCACTTGCGCTGGGCAGCGACCCGCCCGAGGCCGATGTCATGCGGGAACCGCCGACCCCGCAGACCAAAACGGTGTTTTCCGGTGGACTCGGTTTCACCATGCTGGTCGAAGGCGTGATGATCGGCGTTCTGTCCCTGCTGGCGTTTTCCATCGGACGGTTCTGCTTTGATGCGGATCCCGCTGTACCGGTCACAGGACGCACCATGGCGTTCGCGGTGCTGAGTTTGTCTCAGTTGGTACACAGCTTCAATGTGCGCAGCGAAAAGCCGCTTGTGGGCAGCGGTCTCCTGAAAAATCGTCTCCTCAATCTGGCGTTTCTGGTCTGTGCCGGGCTGATGGCTGCGGTGATCCTGTTCCCGCCTGCGGCAGCGCTGTTCGGTGCGGTATCTCTGACGGCCACACAGTGGATGATCACCGCACTGCTGTCTGTGCTGCCCTTGCTGCTTTGTGAGGCCGAGAAAAGACTGCTTGCAGAGAAAAAACCGAAGGGAAGAAATAAAAGCGGGGAATAAAGTGGAAAATTCGGCGAAATTGCTGAAAATTCTGACGTTTTGACTTGCTATTCCGTTTGTTTTTCGGTATAGTATAAGAAAGAAGTTTCGGATTTGACCGAAAAAATAAGGGCGGGCCGGTGCTGTCGGTCCGCAGAGAAAGGTCAGTGGTCAGAATATGAGAAAAACAAAGATTGTTTGTACGCTGGGTCCCGCAACGGATGATGAATTTGTCCTGCGTCAGCTGATCCTCAGCGGCATGAATGTTGCGCGTCTGAATATGTCTCACGGCACGCATGAGCAGCATAAGCGCCGTGCCGATATGGTCAAGAAGCTCCGCGACGAGCTGGATATGCCGGTGGCCATTCTGCTGGATACCAAGGGCCCGGAGATCCGTACCGGCCAGTTTGCGGAAAAAGTTATGCTGGATGCCGGGCAGAAGTATACCCTGTCCATCAACGAACGCCCCGGCGATAAGACCGGCTGTTCCATCACCTTTAAGGACCTGCCCAAGGATGTGCAGTCCGGCACACGCATCCTCGTGGACGACGGTTTGATCGAAATGGTCGTCGAGCGTGTCACCGAGACCGAGATCGAGTGCCGTGTTCTGAACGGCGGCCCGATCACCTCCTACAAGGGCATCAATGTACCGGGCGTCACCCTGTCCATGCCGTACATCAGCGAGAAGGACCGCGATGATCTGGCTTTCTGCGTGGAAGAAGATTTTGAGTTCATCGCCGCTTCTTTTACCCGCTCCGCAGATGACATCGTGATGATCCGCAACGAGCTGGAAAGCCACAACTGCAGAAACATCCGCATTATTGCGAAAATTGAAAATACCGACGGCGTGGAGAATATCGATGACATCATCCGCGTATCCGATGGCATCATGGTCGCCCGCGGTGACCTTGGCGTAGAGATCCCGATGGAGGAGATCCCGGTGCTCCAGAAGCAGCTTATCCGCAAGGCGTACGCGGCGGGCAAGCAGGTCATCACCGCAACCCAGATGCTGGACTCCATGGTCAAGAATCCGCGTCCCACCCGTGCGGAAGCCACCGACGTGGCCAACGCCATCTATGACGGCACCAGTGCCATCATGCTTAGCGGCGAGACGGCTGCGGGTGCATATCCGATCGAATCCATCAAGACGATGGTGCGCATTGCAGAGCGCACCGAAAGCGAGATCGACTATATCCGTCAGCTTGAAAACTGGGAAGGCGAAACCACAAAGGACGTTACTTCCGCCATTTCTCACGCGACCTGTACCACCGCGCACGACCTCGGCGCCGTCGCGATCATGACCGTATCCAAGACGGGTCTCACCGCGCGCAGCATTTCCAAGTTCCGCCCGGCCTGCCCGATCATCTCCGGCACCACCGATAAAAAAGTTCTGCATCAGATGGGGCTGTCCTGGGGCGTTGTACCGATCATGCTGGAGGAAAAGACCAGCACCGATGACCTGTTTGAGCACGTGGTCGATGTGGCTGAAAAGCGCGGCCTCGTCAAATCCGGCGATATCGCGGTCATCACGGCCGGTATCCCGCTGGGCATTTCCGGTACGACCAATATGCTGAAGGTGCATCTCGTCGGCGACGTACTGGTTTCCGGTACAGTCGTTACGGAAGAAAGCGTCACCGGCAGACTCTGTGTCTGTAAAACCGAGGAAGAGGCCCTGCAGGAATTCAAGCGCGGCGATATCCTTGTTATCCCGAAGACCTCCAATACGCTTATGCCGATCATCCGTCAGGCTTCCGGTCTGGTTACGGAGATCGACGGCGAAAACTCCCACGCCGCCATTGCGGCGATGGCACTGGGCATTCCCGCGATCGTCGGCGCAGCCCATGCTACGGACCTGCTCAAATCCGGCATTACCGTTAAGCTGGACGGTGTGCGCGGCACCATCTTCAGTGCAAATTCCGCGGTCAACGCGTAATGCACGGGAGGTCGGGATGAAAACCAAAACACTGTATGTTTCAGATCTCGACGGCACTCTTCTTTTACCGGAGGAGTGCCTTTCTCCGTTCACGGCAGAAACCATTCGCCGCCTGACGGCTGAGGGGATGCTGTTTTCTTATGCGACAGCGCGGTCCCTTTCCACAGCGAGGAAGGTCACGTCGGCGCTCGGTGCGCTGCATCTGCCGGTCATCGTCAACAACGGCGGCGGTATTCTTGATGCGGCCGACGGGAAAATCCTGGAAGCCGTGTATTTTGAACCGGATGAGATCGATTTTGTGAAAACAGTCCTGCGGGAAGCCGGACTCAGCCCCATGGTATATTCGAGAAGCGGCGACCGGGCTGATTCAGAGCGTGTCGCCTATGTGCCGGAGGATCTGAGTCAGGGGATGCTGTATTACCTTAAGACCAGAACGGGTGACAAACGCCTGCGCGCGGTGTCGCCGGAGGCGCTGTTCACGGGCAATATCTTCTATTTTACCACCATTCGGGATCGTTTGGAGGAGGTGGAGGCCGCAGCGGCGCGGATCCGTGGGGACGGGCGCTTTGCTGTATATCTGCAGAAGGATCTGTATTCGGAAAGCTATTATTTCGAGGTCGTGCCGAAGCGTACGACCAAAGCGAACGCCGTGCGGCGGCTGGCAGAGCGCTGCGGCTGCGACCGTATCGTGTGCTTTGGCGACGGTGTGAATGACCTGCCGATGTTTGAAACAGCCGACGAATGCTACGCCGTGGATAACGCGGACGAAGCCCTGAAGGCTGCGGCGACCGCAGTCATCGGCTCAAACCGGGAAGACGGTGTGGCGAAGAAGCTCCTCACGCTGTGGGCGCAGGAAAAAGCATAAAAATAAGGGATAGCGGCGTGCGGCGGCTATCCCTTTTCTATGTCTGTTTTTACTTTTTCGCAATGACGATGTGCGAGTCTTCCGGTGTGGGATCAACGTAAACTTCGCTGAAGCCGGCGTCACGCAGCACCTGCATCTCGTGTTCCTCCGTGAGCGGGGTATCAAAGTGCACGAACTGTTCTGCCGGGATGCCCTGCTTTGCACGGCGGCGGTCGCAGGTCTCGCGCAGAAGGGTTTCTTCCTCGTCACAGCAGGCAAAGTAGTCGCCGTTCATGAAAACGCCGCCCGGGACAAGGGCTTCATAAGCCTTCTTAAAGAGCGGGAGCTTCTCCGCTGCGGTGAAATGGTGCAGGGACTCGAAAGAGATCACGGCGTCCACGCCCTGCGGGAAGGGTTCGTCAAAATAGCTGCCGCAGATGAGTACGAGGTTCTTATCCGGGTGCTTCTTTTTGAGCTCTTCAATCATGGCTTCGGCGAGGTCAATGCCGGTCACTTTGATGTCCGGGCGGAGCTTGAAGAGCTCATCCAGCTCCAGACCCGTGCCGCAGCCGAGATCCAGCACGTGCTTTGCGTCGGCAGGGATGAGCTTTGCAAGGTACTCGTAGCCGAAAGCCCAGTATTTCAGCATATGCTCTTCATAGTCGCCGAGCCGCGCAGCAAAAAAGCTGCCCATTTCCTCAAGCGGTGTGTTTTCTTCCGAATCGAGCCAGCCTTTGAGGCCCTTCATGTATTCCAGATGTTCTGCGGGGATTGCCATATCCGTTCATTCCTTTCTGAATGCAGCCGTGCGGCAGAAGCTTTCGATCGCGCCGCGCAGCAATTGTTCCGTTTCGCCGGGCTGCAGGATCACTGCGCCCGCATAGACTTCTCTGGCGATACCGAAGGTATAAAAGCGCACGTCGCGGTACACGGCTTCGGCCGCTTTCACGGTTATGCCGAACTGCTGTGCCGTGCATTCAATGGTCTCGCGGTTCCAGTCGGCGGAGACGATCTGCTCCACGGTGCGGGTCCCGTATTCGCCGGTGAGGAATATGGCGCCGAACAGATTGCGCTGTTCTTCGGCCAGCCGGATATGCGCCAGA
>JAFQWC010000124.1 GCA_017407665.1 Clostridia bacterium
TAATTGGGTACGCCCAAAAGCACGCCGAAGAGTACATCGTACCGGTTGAGTTTTTTCTTTTCCCGCACGAGCATCACAAGGGAGTAGAGGCAGGCGAAGAAGAAATTGAAGAACATGAACCGGTCGTCGTCCGCGCGGTCGCCCACAAACTCGAAGACCTTCGTCATGGAATCACAGGCACCGCCGACCAGAAGCAGGATCAAAAGCTGCAGTGCGGTGCGTGTGTGATTTTTTCGCTCCGTCAGAGAGACGGACGGGTCCTGCTTTCGGATGTTGATCACCAAAATGGCAAGAATCGCCAGCAGGATGCCGATGATCTGCAGTGCGCGCGGTGTTTCGCCGAACAGCGCAAAGGACATCACCGTCGGGATGATGATGCCGAGCTTGGAGAAGACCGCGGAGAGCACCGTGCCGTTGCGCTGGATGTTGTACTGATACAGCGCAAGGGAAGCCAGAAACAGAAATCCGCTGAACGCACCGAAACTGACCACAAAAGGCGGCGTATGCAGCAGGTTTTTATCCGGCAGGAACAGAAAACCGGTGATAAAGCAGGTGATGTAATTGAAGACGTAAATGCCGTACGTGCCGCTGGTTTTGCCGCTGCTCGCTCTTAACGCCAAAGCGACCAGTGCACTGCAGAACACGGCGAGAATCAGAAAAAGCATAGATCCAAAATCCTTTTTGTTAGAAAAGCAATTTTTCGTTCAGCGCAGGATTCGGCAGGAATCGCGCTTCGGGTGTGGTATAGTGGGTTAAAACAGAGCGAAAAACGCGTGGAAAATGGCCTCACCGTTCACGGTGTCCGGGCGTCTGTGTGCAAAACCGATGCGTTCCGGGTGGAACTGCACGCCGATCACCCGGCCGTTTTCATGCACAAAGCCCTCCAGAATGCCGTCGTCGCTGACACAGGTGGGGAGAAGGCCGTCCGCCAGACGATCAACTGCCTGGTGATGGGAGCTGTTGATCACAAAATCCTCGCCGTACAGATCCCGGATAAAGGGGTGCAGGGCACGGGCTTCGTGGATGTTGTCTCCGCGTTCTCCGAGGGATACATGGTGCGGGGCGTCGGGCACGTTCTGGATCATATCGCCGCCCAGCGCCACATTGATCACCTGATGCCCGCGGCAGATGCCGAGCACGGGCTTGTTCTCGGAGACAAATTTCCGGACGAGGAAGATCTCATCCCGGTCCTTATCGTCGTCGATGCCGTAACTTGCGGTGTTTTCCTGTCCGTACAGAACGGGGTTGACGTCTGCACCGCCGGGCACCAGCAGACCGTCGCATTCATCCGCCAAAGACAGATCCATGGAAAGGACGGGCTCTGCACCGCAGGCGGTCAGTGCGTTCACGTAATTTACAAATTCGCCGGGATTGGCACGCATGAATATCTTGATCATCAAAATACCTCCAAAAAATCAATTCTGCAGAACAGAAAACAAAAATAAAACCCTCATAACTTGGTATAGTCAGCTTGTCGAGAAACCTCTGAGCCAAGGACTTCGGAGGGAAAGATAGTGTGAAAGAAAACCGTCAGGGTTGTCTTTCGCGTACAATCAGGTAGGATTTCAGACTTTCAAAGAAAGTTTGAAATCCGTCGAGACTGGAGAAAATACTTTTTCGACAGTCTCAGTATAGCATAGTCCGGTTTGTGTTTCAATAGAACTTCTGCCGGATGATGCTTCGGAAAAGGAGATCAAAATCCTATGGATCAGAAAGATTACGGAAAAAAGCCGTATCGTCCGTTTTTTGCGGTGGGCGGACGGACGCGCGGCCCCTATAAACTGCAGTCCGCTTCCCGCAGAATGCAGGAGATCACACAGCAAAAAAGAGCCCGGAATACGCTGGCCGATGTATTCGGTGTTCTGGCGGCACTGGTGATCACGGCGCTCTTGGCTGCACCGCATCTGGTTCAGGAACCGCAGGAGGTTGCGGCGCAGCCGGAAGCAATGGTGCAGGCAGAAATATCCCCATCCGCAGCGCCCACACCGGCAGTCATCCTGCCGGAGGACCCCTGCCTCGTGCTCGTGAATGAAACGCATCCCTTGCCCGCAGGCTATGCGGTCACACCGCGCCTCTACGGCGGGATCGAAGTCAACGCACTGATGTACACCGATTTGTGCGCCTTGCTCGAGGACGCATGGTCGGCCGATTGCGTGCTGTGGATCGCTTCCGGGTATCGCGACGTGGAAACACAATCCTCCATTTTGGAGCAGGCGGTGGAAAACCGCATGAATCAGGGTATGACGCGGGAAGCAGCATATGAGGATGCCCGCCTCACGATTCAGGCGCCGGGGTATAGCGAGCATCACACGGGGCTTGCAATCGATTTTAATGAAGTCAATTACGCTTTTGAAGATACGAAAGAATATGACTGGCTTACGGCGCACGCGGCGGAATACGGGTTTGTGCAGCGCTATCCGGCGGACAAGGTGCACATCACGGGCATCGATTACGAACCGTGGCATTATCGGTACGTGGGCCGGGAACACGCACTTGCGATGCAGAATCTGCAGATGTGTCTGGAAGAATATGTGGCGTATCTCCAGTCCGGCGGCGTAAACTGAAAATTCTGAGCGGGGAAGGGGTACTTTCCCCGTTTTTTGTATTGCAAATTTGCGGTTTGAGATATATAATAAACCTTATCTATGGACTATTGGCGAGTTATGTGTTCGGCGGTCTTTTTGAGCTGTCCGGTCCCGTATTCGCCGCAAGAAGAGGCGGCAGCATCCTGCAGGGCAGGGCTGCAAATTTCAGCCTCAGGGAAAGGAATGTGGTCATTTATGGTACGCACACGCTTTGCGCCGAGTCCCACCGGTTTTATGCACGTGGGTAATCTGAGAACGGCGCTGTACGAATATCTTGTTGCCAAGAGCCAACAGGGTACTTTTGTGCTGAGAATTGAAGATACCGACCAGGAACGCTTTGTGGAAGGCGCAACCGAGGTCATTTATAATACACTCAAGCAAGTCGGTCTGCAGCATGACGAAGGCCCGGACCTTGGCGGTGAGTTTGGCCCCTATGTGCAGAGCGAGCGCAAGGATCTCTACAAGCCCTTTGCCGAGCAGCTTGTCCGCGAAGGCAAGGCCTACTACTGCTTCTGCACCAAGGAGCGTCTGGAGTCCATCCATGCGGACGGCTCTTTCGGCGGCTATGACCGCCACTGCCGTGACCTGCCTGCGGAGGAAGTACAGCGCCTGCTCGATGCCGGCACCCCGTACGTCATTCGTCAGCGTGTCCCGCTGGAGGGAGCAACCTCCTTTGAGGATACCGTTTATGGCACCATCACCATTGAGAATAAGGAGATCGAGGATCAGGTCCTGCTGAAGTCTGACGGTTATCCGACCTACAACTTCGCGAACGTCATCGACGACCACCTCATGCACATCACACACGTGGTGCGCGGCAGTGAGTACCTCACCTCCACCCCTAAGTACAACCTGCTGTATGAGGCATTCGGCTGGGAAAAGCCGGTGTATGTGCACCTGCCCCTCATCATGGGCAAGAATGCGGACGGCACGGTCTCGAAGCTCAGTAAGCGCCACGGCTCCACCAGCTTCCAGGGCCTCATCGATGACGGCTATCTGTCCCCGGTCATCACAAACTACATTGCCCTGCTCGGCTGGGCACCGAAGGACAACCAGGAAATCTTCTCCCTCAAGGAACTGGAGCAGGCGTTCTCCATCGACGGCATCAGCAAGTCTCCCGCTGTATTTGATTATGACAAGCTCCTTTGGTTCAACGGTGAGTACATCCGCAAGATGACGGCCGAGGAATTCCGCGAGAACGCCATGCCGTATTATAAGGAAGTATTTGGCGATGCAGAGAAGCCCTATGCGGTTCTGGATACCATTCTCCAGCCCCGTATTCTGAAATTCAGCGAGATCCCGCAGCTGCTCGGCTTCTTCAAGGAACTGCCGGAGTATGCCGCAGATCTTTTCGTCAACAAGAAGAGCAAGACGAACCTCGAGAATTCCCCTGTGATGCTGAAGGCTGCCATCGAAGCGCTTTCCGCTGTGGAGACATGGACAGTGGATTCCATCCATGATGTGCTCATCGAGCTGGCACAGACCCTCAGTGTCAAGAACGGCACACTGCTGTGGCCGGTTCGTATTGCCGCAGCCGGTCAGACCGTCACCCCCGGCGGTGCCATGGAGATTCTGGCAGTTCTTGGCAAGGAAGAGGCGCTTCGCCGTCTGAACATCGGCCTCGAGAAGATCGGCTGATCTGTAAATATTTGAAAGGTACGATACCCTATGAGTGAAAATATTAAAAAAGAACCGGTTTCTTCGGAAGTCGGTACCAATTTCATCGATGCCTTCATCATCGAAGACATCGCAGAGGGCGGCAGATATGCCGGCGAGACCGTGCATACCCGTTTCCCGCCGGAGCCGAACGGCTACCTGCACATCGGCCACTGCAAGGCGCTGACCATTGACTTCGGCACTGCCGAAAAGTTCGGCGGTCTGTGCAATCTGCGCATGGACGATACCAACCCCACCAAGGAAGACGTCGAGTTCGTCGAAGCCATTAAGGAAGACATCCACTGGCTGGGCTTTGATTGGGGCGACCGTTTCTTCTATGGCTCCGATTACTTTGAAAAGGACTATGAGTTTGCGGTGGAGCTGATCAAAAAGGGCCTCGCTTACGTCTGTGAGCTGACCCCCGAGCAGTTCAAGGAAATGCGCGGCGATACCGAGACCCCGGCACAGTCCCCGTACCGTGACCGTCCCGTCGAGGAGAGCCTCGATCTCTTCGAGCGCATGAAGAACGGCGAGTTTCCGGACAACGCCATGACGCTCCGTGCGAAGATCGATCTGGCTTCCGGCAACTTCAATATGCGTGACCCGGTCATCTACCGCATCCGTCATATGCACCATCACCGTCAGGGGGACAAGTGGTGCATCTATCCGATGTACGACTTTGCCCACCCGATTCAGGACGCGCTCGAAGGCATCACCCATTCTCTTTGCTCTCTGGAGTTTGAGAATCACCGCCCGCTGTACAACTGGGTGGTGGAGAATGTCTCCGTACTGCACACCCCGCGTCAGATCGAGTTTGCCCGTCTCGGCATCGACCACACCGTGCTTTCTAAGCGTAAGCTGAGAAACCTCGTAGAGAACGGCTATGTCTCCGGCTGGGATGATCCCCGTATTCCCACACTCTGCGGTCTGCGCCGCCGCGGCTATACACCGAAGTCCATCCGAAATTTCTGCGAACGTGTCGGTGTTGCCAAATCTCCGAACACCATCCCGTTTGCCTTCCTCGAGTTCTGCCTCAGAGAGGACCTGAACGAGACCGCACAGCGCGTGATGGCAGTCCTCAAGCCCATTAAGCTGACGATCACAAACTATCCCGAGGGACAGAGCGAGACCGTCGTGGTAGAAAATAACCCGAACCGTCCGGAAGACGGCACCCGCGAGATCACCTTCTCCAGAAATCTCTGGATCGAAGCCGATGACTTCCTCGCACAGCCGATTCCGAAGTACAAGCGCCTGTATCCGGAAGGCCCGGAGTGCCGCCTGAAGGGTGCTTACCTCATCAAGTGCACCGGTTGTGTCACCGATGAGAACGGCAATGTCGTTGAAGTTCTGGCGACCTATGATCCGGAATCCCGCGGCGGTGACCCGGCCGACGGCCGCAAGGTGAAGGGCGCCACCATCCATTGGGTGGATGCCAACAACTGCTGTGAGGCAGAGGTTCGTCAGTATTCCAATCTTTTTGACGATCCGGATCCCGATGCAGCCGGCAAGGATTACCTCAGCTGCATGAATCCGCATTCTCTGGAAGTACTTTCCGGCTGTAAGGTGGAAAAGAGCCTCGAGGCAGCTGCCGCCCCGGCTTCCTTCCAGTTCCTGCGTCAGGGTTACTTCTGCGTGGATAACAAGGATTCCTCCGCAGAACATCTCGTGTTCAACCGCTCCGTATCCCTGAAGGACAGCTTCAAAATGAAATAAGTTTCGAGAAGGGAATGTTGTGCAATGCAGCATTCCCTTTACATTTCCGATTCATTGACGAAAAGGGCGGTCCGTGCTAAACTGTAGAAAAATGAACATGGAAGGTTCCTTATGAATGAAAAGAACACACCTGCGGTGCTGACAGCGGCGCAGGTCAAGCGATACATGAAAACAGAATTTCCGGTCACGCTGGACGTACAGCGGGAAGTCACCTCCACAAATACCCTCCTCAAAGGTCTGGCGGAACAGGGAGTGCCGGAGGGCTTTGTGCTCGCGGCGGAATCCCAGACCGCGGGGCGCGGCCGGCTGGGGCGTTCGTTCCACTCGCCGGTCGGCACCGGCCTGTATATGAGCCTGCTGCTCCGTCCCACGCTCTCCGCGGAA
>JAFQWC010000125.1 GCA_017407665.1 Clostridia bacterium
CTGCTGCGATGACCGCCAGACGGTGGAGACCATCCGGCGTGTATTCTGTGAAGACGGATACCTCTGCGATACCCATACGGCGGTTGCACTCCATGTCTATAACCAGTACTCCGTGGAGACCAACGATGAGACGCCCACGGTGATCGCATCCACGGCCAGTCCGTATAAGTTCTCGGACAGTGTGCTGAATGCGTTCGATGTGGAAAAGCCGATCGATGAATTTGAGGAAGCGGAACTGCTTTCCGAGATTTCCGATACCGAGATTCCGCAGCCGATCCAGCTGCTGCGCGGCAAGCCGATCCGCTTTACAAACTGCGTTGCAGCCGATGCCATGTCGGATTTCGTCTGCAAAACGGTGGGAGTGTAAGCACGTATGGCCCTGTATGCGATTGCAGACCTGCACCTGTCTCTGGGTGCGGATAAGCCGATGGATGTGTTCCGCGGCTGGGAAAATTACGTGGAACGGCTGGAAAAAAACTGGCGAAACCTTGTCACGGACGAAGATACCGTGGTGATCGCCGGCGACGTTTCCTGGGGAATGAAGCTGGAAGAGACCGAAAAGGACTTTGCCTTTCTGCACAGTCTGCCCGGAAAAAAGCTGCTTCTAAAAGGCAACCACGATTATTGGTGGTCCACTCGCAATAAGATCGATGGTTACCTGAAGGAAAAGGGATTTGATTCCCTGGAGATCGTGTTCAACTCCGCGGTGCGCGTGGGGGAGATCACGGTGTGCGGTACCCGCGGCTGGCTCTATAACGCAGAAACGCCTGAGGATCGGAAGATCGTCGCGCGCGAAAACGGGCGGCTTGTGACGTCCATCAAAGCGGCGCAGGCACTGGGCGGTACGCCGGTGGTGTTCCTGCACTATCCGCCGGTCTATGATACGGCAGAATGCACCGAGCTTTTGAATACCATGTTGGAATACGGCATCAAAGACTGCTATTTCGGCCATATCCACGGCGATCATGCCGCGAAAAAGGCCCCCATCGGGGAATACAAGGGCATCCGGATGCACCTGGTTTCCTGCGATTACATCCGGTTTATGCCGAAGCTGGTCCGGTTGAGCGGCGAGTATGAATAAATTTTAAAAAATGAGCCAAACCTGTGGAATATTCCGATTTCATGTGGTATAATGGCTTGACTCATAAAGCATTTTATTTTTGAGAGGATAGAAAAATCATGAACCTGAAGGCAACAAACAATGTAGAAACAAACAAGTACGAGCTGGAAATTGAGATCCCCGCAGAGGATTTCAACAAGGCGATCGACGAGGTTTACAAGGCAGAAGCCAAGAAGATCCAGATCCCGGGCTTCCGCAAGGGCAAGGCTCCGAAGGCTTTCATTGAAAAGTACTACGGCGAGAACGTCTTCTTTGAGGGCGCTGTGGATAAGCTGTACCGCCCGGCTCTGATGGACGCCATCGAGGCTTCCGGTCTCGAGGTCATCAGCGTTGGTCAGGCTGATATCACAGAGGTCAGCAAGGAGAACGGCGTTCAGCTGAAGGTCGTTGTCGTTGTAAAGCCGGAGATCACCATCGAGGGCTACAAGGGCATAGAGGCAACCCAGCCGAAGGTTGAAGTTACCGATACAGATGTCGCTGCAGAGCTTGTAAAGGTACAGGACAGAAACTCCAGAATGATCACCGTAGAAGACAGAGCTGCCGAGATGGGTGACACCGCTGTTATCGATTTTGAAGGCTTCTGCGACGGCGTTGCATTCGACGGCGGCAAGGGCGAAGGCTTCGAGCTGTCCCTCGGTTCCGGCCAGTTCATCCCGGGCTTTGAGGAGCAGGTCGTTGGCCACAATGTCGGCGAAGAGTTTGACATCGAAGTAAAGTTCCCGGAAGAGTATCAGGCAGAAGAGCTGAAGGGTAAGGACGCGACCTTCAAGATCAAGCTGCATGAGATCAAGGCCAAGGAACTGCCGGTTCTGGACGATGAGTTCGCAAAGGACGTCAGCGAGTTCGATACCCTCGAGGAGTACAAGAACAGCCTCCGCGAGAAGCTCGTGAATGACCGCACCAAGTCCGCAGAATCCGCTGTGGAGAATCAGATCCTCGAGACCCTGATTGGCCTCGTGGAGGGCGAGATCCCGGAAGAAATGTATGAGAACGAGGTTGAGGAGAGCATCAACAACTTCGCATACCGCCTGCAGTCTCAGGGCCTGAACCTCGAGACCTACCTCAAGTATACCGGTATGGACGTGAACGCTCTGAAGGAGCAGTTCATGCCGCAGTCCGAGAAGCAGGTTAAGCTCAGACTGGCTCTCGAGAAGATCGCTGCTCTGGAAGGTCTGGAGCCGACCGAGGAAGAGCTGAACGCAGAGTACGAGAACCTCGCTAAGATGTACGATATGGAAGCCGACAAGATCAAGAACATCGTGGCAGAAGCTCAGGTCAAGGGTGACCTCCAGAGCCAGAAGGCTGTCGAGTTCGTAAAGGCCAACGCAGTTGTAAAGACTGAGGAATAATTTTCCCTCAAATTGGTAAGTATATAACGGTAATGCGCGCCCGCTGTCAAGCCTGTGTTTGATAGCGGGCGAAGCAAAAACCGGAGCTTTTTAGAGAAAGGAGTTTGCACGATGAGTTTTATCCCTTATGTAGTAGAACAGACAAGCAGAGGCGAGCGTTCCTATGATATTTTTTCCAGACTGCTGAACGACCGCATCATTATGCTGAACGATGAAGTGAACAACACCACAGCCAGTCTGGTCATTGCCCAGATGCTGTACCTGGAAGGTCAGGACCCGGACAAGGATATCAGCTTCTATATCAACAGCCCCGGCGGTGTGATCACAGCCGGTATGGCCATTTACGATACCATGCAGTACATCAAGTGCGATGTTTCCACCATCTGCATGGGTATGGCAGCCTCCATGGGC
>JAFQWC010000126.1 GCA_017407665.1 Clostridia bacterium
TCCGCTGTTCGTGCGGTATCGCGCCATGAACTTCTTCGGTGCGGTTGCAGGATTTGTGCCGAGTATGTGCGTGATCTTCTCGCTCCTGATCGCGGCGTGCATCGCGGTGACGATCCTGCTATACGTCCGCGGCTCAAACGGCATCCGTATTGGCTGGATCGATAACAGCATCGCATGGTGCATGACCAAAGCGGCGGCAATCCGTCACAGATTCACCTTTGCCAAGGCAGAACGCAAGCATAAGGCACGCACTTACAGCCATTCTCTCATTCTCGCGGAGGTCTTCAAAACGCTGATTTCCTCCCGCTTTATCGTCATTGTTCTGCTCATCCTATGCGTGAAAACATGGTACTCCTACGACACCAACTCCCCGGTCAACTCCTACGCCGACGCGGTATACAAGGAGTACATGACCACGCTTGAGGGTGAAGTAACCGAAGAAAAGCTGGCTTATCTCGCCGAAGAACGCGCGATGATCAATGAAACCCTCGCCAAGCAGACCATGATGCAGCAGGCGTATGTCAACGAGGAAATCACGTTCGACGAGTACCGCGACTACCTCTCCGACTATAACTACGCCTACTCCCGCTCGGAACTCTTGTCTGTGATCGAAAAGCACGCGGAGTATCTCACACAGAAAGAAGCGGAGACCGGCGTGCGCGGATGGTTCATCTACGACACCGGATGGCAGAAGATGTACAACGAAGACGCAGACCTGTTCCTGTATGCAGTAATACTACTGCTTCTGACCGGTTCATTTGCTGCAGAATATGTATCGAAATCTTCCTCCGGCGGCTTTGCACAGCTGCTCCGCTCGACCAAAAACGGACGCCACAAGACGTTTTACGCAAAGCTGATTTCCTCCGGCATGATTGCGGTGGTGCTGGCACTGCTCACGGGACTGGTGGATACCACGGTTATCACGATGGGCTACGATCTCCCGGCAATGAACGCGCCGCTTGTATCCATGCAGATGTTTGCGGACGTGACCGGCTCCATCACGGTGGCACAGTATTTCGCAGTGTTCTTCGTCATGCGGATCGCGGGCGCACTGCTGATGGCGATGCTCGTCTGCGCGCTGTCGGAGCTGCTGGCACGGTACATTCCGGTCCTCGGCACGGCGGTGATTCTGACGCTCCTGCCCGCACTCTGCGCCTACTTCGGACTTGCGGCGGCGGAGCACGTGAATTTCCTCAATCTGCTGGCAGGCACGCCGCTGTTCCTGCGCTCGGCTGAAATGGCGCTGTTCGGCAATGGCTACGCAATGCTGACGCTGTGGCTTGCGGTGGCAATCGCGGCGGTATCGGCGATGATGATGCCCGCAAAGCGGATGTTTGTGAAGTGATATCTAAAAGGATAGATAAAAATGAAAAGAATATATATTTCAGCGATGGTTCTGCTTGCACTGCTGACCTCATGCTCCAAAACGGAAACTCTTGACTACTACAACACCGAAGAAGGCTGTATGCTTGGCAATACCTATTATCAACATATGACGGCAATGGATATTCAGCTCTGGAACCCCGCATGGGACGCGCCGATAGAAGGTCTCTGCCGCGATCCACTGTGCAGTCACGACAGCACCGACAGCCTCTGTCCGTCATCGACCAATCTGTGGCTGAAAACGCTGATCACGGACGGTGAGAAACTTTACTTGAACGCACTCAATCCTCTTCTGACCGATCAGGACGGTATCATGTACCGTCAGATTTTCTCGGTAAATCAGGACGGCTCAAACTTCAAGCTGCTCCACACCTATGATGCCACGGGCAACTCGTCTCCCAATATGCAGTATGCGGACGGATATCTGTATTTCCAGCAGGGGTACTACAACAAAAAGTACGACCCGATGGAAGAACACGTTTCCTCGGATGTGCAGTCCTCGCGGTTTATGCGGATACCGACCGATGGCGGCAAAGCGGAAACCGTGTTTGATGAAGGACTTTCCATCGGAACGGCATTCTTCGTGGACGGAAA
>JAFQWC010000127.1 GCA_017407665.1 Clostridia bacterium
GACGCCGCTGCGGGACGTTACCGCGTGACAGCGTGACAGCGTGACAGGTGTGACAGCGTGACAGGTGTGACAGGTGTGACAACAGATATATATAGAGTATTCTGTTGTCACGGTCCGTACGACGGACGGCGAATGCCCGCAGGGTCGAATGCGTAAGCATTTGATAGCTGTGCGCAGCACAGGTTTCGCACGTTTTGACGTGCTCGACAGTGAAAGAAACAAACGCGCCGGTCACGTTCTTCAGGATACTCCCGGCAGTGTCTTCCGTACGCGTTGGCTCGGTGTATTTCTTACTGCGGCGAAGTTTGTGCACACAAACGACTCCGCGACGCCGCTGCGGGACGTTCCCGCTCATATCGTCGGCATCACGCGGCCGCCGGAAACGGAGAGGTACGCGCCGGTGATGTAATCGGAGAGGGAGCTGGCAAAGAACAGCACGCTGTCTGCAATATCCTCGTCCGTGCCGCGGCGGTGCATGGGCACGGTATCGGTGTAGGCGCCGTGCCAGTCGGCACCGGCTTCGCGCTGCTTCTCGGTGACCATCCAGCCCGGGGCGATCTGATTGACGGTGATGCCGTGGGGGCCCACCTCCTTCGCAAACGAACGGCAGAGGCCGTCCAGTCCGCGCTTGGCGGAGGAATACGCCGCCGCGCCGGGATCGCACCGCATGGAGCACTCGGTGTTGATCACGATGAACTTGCCGCCGCCCTTTTCGATCATAGCGGGGGCAAAGGCCTTGAACATATACACGTTGTGCATCACGGTGGATTCAAACTGGCTGTAGAAGTCCTTGTCGTCCTGCTCCAGCACGTTTTTCCAGTCGTACTGGATCACCGCGTTGTTCACAACAATATCCGGCATCCCGAATCCCTCTGCGGCCTGCGCCATACGGCGGACGCTTTCGGGATCGGTGACATCGGCCTGCACGGCCATGGCACGCACGCCCTTTTCGGTGAGCTCCTCTGTGAGGGCGTTGGCCTTCGTTTCATTCTGATAGTAATGGATGATGACATCCGCACCGGCATCCGCCAGACGGCGGGCCATCACGCGGCCCAGCTGACCGGAACCGCCGGTGACAAGCGCGGTCTTCCCGCGAAGATCGATGGAAATCATAGCTACCCCCAAAGGAATGGATAATGGATAATTGATAATGGACTTTTCGTTGAGCCCGCCCTCCGGGCGCCGAAATCTTTGGCGCGCAGGTCGGCAGCATCTTCCGTCCGCGCCCTCCGGGTTTATTTCTTACTGCGGCGAAGCGTGTGCACACAAACGAAACCTGTGCTGCGCACAGCTATCAAATGCTTACGCATTCGACTCCGCGACGCCGCTGCGGGACGTTCCCGCGTGACAGGTGTGACAGCGTGACAACGTGACAGGTGTGACAGGTGTGACAACGTGACAGCTGTGACGGTGTGACGGTGTGACGATACTTTTATATACCCGGTTATCGTCACGCAAATATCGTCACAGCATGAACCATGCTTGAAGTAAGAAGTCAGAGTGAATAGTGAATAGGTACGCGTCCAAACTTATTCACTATTCCCGATTCACAAAACAATCTGCCCGTCGGCATACTCCTCCCCGTTCGGCAGGGCGCCGAGGGCGGGGATCTTCTTCTTAAACCGCGCGGCGTTCTGCAGGGTGCCCTCGCGGTAGAGCTCGGCACGCAGCACGCGCTGGCCCTTCTTGAGGTTCATCGCGGCCACGCCCTGCGTGTTCTTCGTGGTCTTCGGGGCGATGAGCCCGGTGTTGAAGAGCAGCATCCGCCCGCTCGATGCCGTGAGCAGCACGTCGCAGTCTTCTTTAAGCTGCAGTGCGGCCACCAGCGGCGACTGCGCCGCGTAGGCATTGAGGAGCTTGCGGCGGTTCGTCTTGGTGCTGTAGGCGGAGAGCTCCACCTTCGCGGCCTTGCCGTTCTCGAAGACAAAGAGCATGAAGCCGCTGTAATCCGCGGTCACGGCCATGGCGGCAGCGCTCTCCCCCTCGTCCATCTGGGCCTTGGCCGGGATGTACTCGCCCATCACGCTGGCCTTGGTATCGGCAAAATCCGCCGCTTTCATCTTATAGACCTGCGCCTTGTCCGAGAAAAACAGCAGATCCACCGCGTTCGAGGATTCCAGCTGCATGGCGATGGCATCGCCCTCCTTGAGCTTCTGCTCGCCGCCCATGCGGAGCGACAGCGGGGTGATCTTCTTAAAGTACCCCTCCTTCGTGAAGAACAGGTGCACGGGGTAATCCGGCACGGTCTCCACGGGCTCGTCCTCCTCGATCTCGTCGGCGTAGAGGATCAGGCTGCGGCGCGGCTGGCCGTACTTTTTGGCGATCTCGGTCAGCTCGCGGATGATGATCGTCTTCACGCGGTTCTTGGATGCGAGGATCGCTTCCAGATCGCGGATCTCTTCCTCGAGGGCTTCGATCTCCGCGGTGCGCTTCAAAATAAATGCGCGGTTCAAATGCCGCAGGCGGATCTCCGCCACGTACTCGGCCTGCACCTCGTCGATGCCGAAGCCGATCATCAGGTTCGGGACGACCTCGCTCTCCTCCTCCGTCTCGCGCACGATGCGGATGGCCTTGTCGATGTCCAGAAGGATCATCTGCAGGCCGCGCAGCAGGTGCAGCTTTTCGCGCTTGCCGGTGAGGTCAAAATGCGTGCGGCGGCGCACACACTCAATGCGGAACGCGATCCATTCCTCGAGGAGCTCGCGCACGCCCATCACCTTCGGCACGCCGGCGATGAGCACGTTGAAGTTGCAGGAGAAGCTGTCCTCCAGCGTGGTCATCTTGAACAGGCGCTGCATCAGGCGTTCGGGATCCACGCCGCGCTTCAAATCGATCGTGATCTTGAGGCCGTCGAGACCCGTCTCGTCGCGGATGTCGGTGATCTCCTTGAGCTTGCCCTGCTTCACGAGGTCGATGACCTTCTCCACGATCACTTCGATCGTCGTGGTCGGCGGGATCTGCGTAATATCAATACAGTTTTCGGATTTGTCGTACGTATACCGCGCGCGCACCCGGATGCCGCCGCGGCCGGTGTTATAGACCTGCTCCATGGCGGCGCGGTCAAAGAGGATCTGTCCGCCGCCCGGGAAATCCGGCGCCTGCATCGTGCTGAACAGGTCGTGGTTCGGGTTGCGGATCAGCTCCGCCGTGGTGGTGCAGACCTCACTGAGGTTGAACGGGCAGATGGAGGACGCCATGCCCACCGCGATGCCGGTGTTGGCATTGACGAGCACGGAGGGGAACGCCGCCGGCAGAAGCGTGGGTTCCTGCATGGTGCTGTCGTAGTTGTCTACGAAATCGACGGTGTCCTTATCGATGTCCCGGAACAGCTCCTGGCAGATGTCATCGAGCCGCGCCTCGGTGTAACGCGCGGCGGCCCACGCCATATCGCGTGAATAGAACTTGCCGAAGTTGCCCTTCGAGTCCACATACGGGTGCAGAAGAGCTTCGTAACCGCGGGACAGGCGCACCATGGTATCGTAGATGGCGCTGTCGCCGTGGGGGTTGAGCTTCATCGTCTGGCCCACGATGTTCGCACTCTTCGTGCGGGCCGAGCCGAGCAGCTTCATCTTATACATGGTATAGAGCAGCTTGCGGTGGGATGGCTTGAAGCCGTCGATCTCCGGGATCGCGCGGGAAAGGATGACGCTCATGGCGTAGGGCATAAAATTCTGGCGCACGGTCTCGTGAATGTCCTGCTGGACGATCTCGCCCGCGCCTGCGATAAAGCCCTGCATTTTGGTGCTGCGCTCCGCTTCCCTCTGCTGTTTTTTTCTGGCCATTGTGCTTCACTCCTTCCCGTCAGGATACATCCAGATCGTCCATGAACTCGCTGCCGTGCTCCGCGATGTAATCCTTGCGGCCGTTGAGGTTATCGCCGAGCAGGATATCAAACATCGCGGCTGTCTGCTCCACATCGCCGGGGTTCACCTGAATGAGACGGCGGGTCTTCGGGTTCATGGTGGTGAGGTTCATCATGTCCGGGTCATTTTCACCCAGACCTTTCGAGCGCTGGATCGTGTACTTCTTACCCTGCAGTTCGCTTAAAAACTGCTCCTTCTCACGCTCGTTGTAAGCAAAATAGGTTTTGTCCTTCGCGGTGATCTCATACAGCGGGGATTCCGCGATGAACACCTTGCCCGCGTGGATGAGGTCCGGTGTGAGGCGGTAGAGCATGGTGAGCAGCATCGTGCGGATGTGGAAGCCGTCCACGTCGGCATCGGTGCAGAGGATGATCTTGTTCCAGCGCAGGGCGTCCATATCGAAGCTCGCGATCTTCTTGTTCGCCTTCGTCTTCACCTGCACGCCGCAGCCGAGCACCTTGATGAGATCTGTGATGATCTCGCTTTTGAAAATGCGGTCGTAATCCGCCTTGAGGCAATTGAGGATCTTGCCGCGGATGGGCATGACCGCCTGGAAGTTCGGGTCTCTGGCCTGCTTTACGGCGCCGAGTGCGGAATCGCCCTCCACGATGAAGATCTCGCGCTCGCTGACGTCCTTACTACGGCAGTCCACGAATTTTGCGACGCGGCCGGTAATATCCATCTTGGCGGTGAGCTTACCCTTGAGGTTCAGGCGGGTCTTCTCCGCGTCCTCACGGGAGCGCTTGTTGATGAGCACCTGCTGGGCGATTTTTTCCGCCTCCAGCGGGTTTTCGATGAAATAGACCTCCAGATTGTGCCGGAGCATCTCCACCATGGCATCCTGAATGCCCTTGTTGTTGATGGCCTTCTTCGTCTGGTTTTCGTAGGAGGTCAGCGTGGAGAAAGACGACATCACGATGATGAGGCAGTCCTCCACGTCCTGGAATTTGATCTTCGATTCAGATTTATTGTACTTATTCTGCTGCTTTAAGTAGGCATCGATCTGGTACACAAAGGCGTTCTGCACCGCCTTGTCCGGTGCGCCGCCGTGCTCCAGCCAGCTGGAGTTGTGGTAATATTCCGTCACGTGCAGCCGGTTCGAGAACGCGACCGCCGCGTTGATCTTTACGTTGTAGAGCGGCAGGTCCTCGCGGTCCCGCACCTTTTTCTCCGCCTGCCAGAACTGGGTGGAAGTCAGGGCATCTTCGCCGCAGAGCTCTTTTACGTGATCCTGAATGCCGTTTTCGTAGAGGAAGACCTCCGTCTCAAACTTCTTCGGGGCGACTTCATTCTTGAAAATGAACTTGATGCCCGCGTTGACGATGGCCTGCCGGCGCAGGATGTCCTGATAATATTCCGCCGGCACGGCAATGTCCGTGAACACCTTGAGGTCCGGCTTCCAGCGGATGATGGAGCCCGTACCCTTTTTGCTGTACGGCTCTTTCTGGAGACCGCCCACGTTTTCGCCGTGTTCAAAATGCAGCGTGTAGCGCGTGCCGTCGTAGCGGATGTCCGCATCCATGTATTCGGAGGCGTACTGCGTGGCGCACAGACCGAGGCCGTTCAGGCCCAGGGAATAATCGTAATTGCCGCCGGCGTTGTTGTCGTATTTGCCGCCGGCGTACAGCTCGCAGAACACGAGCTCCCAGTTGTAGCGCTCCTCGCGCTTGTTGTAATCGACCGGGATGCCGCGGCCGTGGTCCTCGATTTCCACGGCATGGTCCAGATAGCGCGTCACGGTGATCTCCCGTCCGTATCCCTGCCGGGCTTCGTCGATGGAGTTGGAGAGGATCTCAAAGATCGCGTGCTCGCAGCCGTCCAGCCCGTCCGAGCCGAAGATGACCGCCGGGCGCAGACGGACGCGGTCCGCACCTTTTAGGCTCGTGATGCTCTCGTCGCCGTAGTTTTTCTTCTTTGCCATAGCTTTTCTCCTTTCACAAGGAATACCTCTAAAAACAAACTTAAAGGGAATGTAAAGATCACATTCCCTTTGTTTGGAAGTTATTCGTTGTCTTCGGCCGGTGTTTCGCCGGTCATTTCTGCCGCGAAGTCCGCAGCAGCCTCGCTCTGGCCGGCACTGGCCGGGAGCAGGGTGCCCTCGATGACGCCGATGAACTCATCCGCATCCAGCTTCTCGCGCTCAAACAGCACGGCAGCCAGACGGTGGAGGATATCCATGTGGTCAGAGAGGATCTTCTCGGTCTTCCTGTACGCCGCGGTCATGATGCTCTTGACCTCCGCATCGATGGCCGCAGCGGTCTGCTCGGAATAGTTGCTGACGTGGCCCATCTCCTTGCCGAGGAACGGGTTGCTGCCGTCCGAACCGTAGGTGATCGGGCCCAGCGCGTCGCTCATGCCGTACTTTGTGACCATGGAGCGCACGATCTTGGAAGCGCGCTCAATATCGCTGGAAGCGCCGGTGGAGATGTCCTCCAGCACAAGGGCTTCCGCCACACGGCCGCCCAGCAGGACGACCAACTCCTCTTTCATTTCGTTGCGGCTGCGGTAGGATCTGTCCTCGCTCGGCAGATGCATCGTGTAGCCGCCCGCCATGCCGCGCGGAATGATGGAGATCTGATGCACGGGGTCCTGCGTCTCGCAGTAATAGGTGGCGATCGCGTGACCGGCCTCATGGTACGCAGTCAGCTTCTTCTCGCGCTGCGTCATGACACGGCTCTTTTTCTCCGTGCCGACGACCACCTTGATGGTGGCTTCTTCAATCTCTTCCATCGTGATGGCACGGCGCTCCTTACGGGCGGCCAGCAGAGCCGCTTCGTTGAGGAGGTTTTCGAGATCCGCACCGGTGAAGCCCGCGGTGGACTTGGCGATCGTAGAGAGTACGACGTCCGGCGCAAGGGGCTTGCCCTTGGCGTGTACACGCAGGATCTCCTCACGGCCGCGCACATCCGGATAACCCACCGTGACCTGACGGTCAAAGCGGCCGGGACGCATCAGAGCCGGGTCCAGAATGTCCGGGCGGTTGGTGGCTGCGATCATGATGACGCCTTCGTTTGCACCGAAGCCGTCCATCTCGACGAGCAGCTGATTGAGGGTCTGCTCGCGCTCGTCATGGCCGCCGCCGAGACCTGCACCGCGCTGTCTGCCTACGGCGTCGATCTCATCGATGAAAATGATGCAGGGCTTGTTTTTCTTCGCTTTATCAAACAGGTCGCGCACACGGGATGCACCGACACCGACGAACATCTCCACGAAATCCGAACCGGAAATGGAGAAGAACGGTACGCCGGCCTCACCGGCCACAGCACGGGCCAGCAGGGTCTTACCGGTACCCGGAGGGCCAACGAGCAGCAC
This sequence comes from Clostridia bacterium, assembly GCA_017407665.1. GTDB lineage: Bacteria > Bacillota > Clostridia > Oscillospirales > Acutalibacteraceae > Hominenteromicrobium. The sequence goes on from JAFQWC010000127.1 coordinate 7,176, forward strand.
GCCCTTCGGAATGCGGGCACCAAGCTCGTTGAACTTGTTCGGGCGCTTGAGGAACTCCACGATCTCGCGCAGCTCTTCCTTTTCCTCGTCCGCACCGGCCACATCCGCAAAGGTAGTACGGCGCTTTTCGTCGCCGATCTGCTTCACCTTCGCCTTGCCGAAGTTCATCTGGTTCCCGGCACCGCCGCCGTTCATGCGGCGCATCATCACGATCCACAGAACGATGAGCAGCGCTACGGTGAGGAGGGACGGCAGCAGGCTCAGAAGCCAGCTCGTCTCCTTGGGACGGATCACGTCCTGCGTCATCTTATCGGTGGGATGGGCTTCGTTGTAGGCCTCGATATCGTCCGTGACGTTGTTGTAGAACAGGTTGACGTTCGGCACAATGTACGCATACTTGGTTTCCTTGCCCGCATCATCGGTCACGACGAATTCCATTTCGCCGGTACCGAGATCCAGTTCATAGGCGCGCACCTTGCCGTCTTCAAAATACCCGATCACATCCGAATATTTCAGACCCACCTTTTCGGCATCGCTGCCCCTCATGAAGAACATGAGCATGAAAAAAATCACGATCGGAATGCCCATATAGATGAGCAGATTCCTTAATACTCTTTTGTTGTTGTCCAAGTTCCGACCTCCCGGAATAAATTATATTCTGCAGAAACGGATCATCCGCCGTATACTTCCGGCTTCAGGATGCCCACATAGGGCAGGTTTCTGTATTTTTCATCATAATCCAGGCCGTAACCCACGATGAAGGCATCGGGGATCTCACAGCCTCTGTATTTGGCGTAGACATCCACTTCACGGCGCTCCGGCTTATCAAACAGGGTGCAGATCTCAATGCTGGCCGGGCCGCGCTCTCTGAGCATATTCATCAGGTAGTTCAGCGTCTTGCCGCTGTCCAGAATATCCTCTACGATCACAATATCATAACCTTCCAGGTTGATGTCCAGGTCCTTCACGATCTTAACCACACCGCTGGTCTTGGTGCCGGAACCGTAGCTGGAAACAGACATAAAGTCGATACGGGCCGGGATGTCAATGGCGCGCATCAGGTCTGCCATAAAGGCCACAGAGCCTTTGAGAACGCTGACAAGCAGCAGGTTCTTATCCGCATAGTCACGGGCGATTTCCGCACCAACGCGCTTAACCATGCCCGCAATGGTCTCTTCGCTGTACAATACTTCCTGAATGTCCTGCATCATATTGTTGTTTTCCATGTCCTTTTGTCCTTTCATCCTCAATGTATTTCGGACGTTACAGCCGTGATCTCCCATGCGTAAGGAGATGCTCCGTCTGCTGCCCATCCCTCTGCTATACCCACGGATTCGATCCACAGGATCTCTCCGTTCAGCTCCAAAAGCAGGAGCTTGTCGCGCACTGCCGCCGGGATATGCATCTCGTTCAGCAGCTTTTTTACAGACTTCGACACACCGCGCCCAACCGGCCGGAACCGGTCGCCGCTGCGCCGCGTGCGAACTACTGCAATATTTGTAATTTTATCACAGACGGGATCGTTTTTAAACAACAAATTATGAACTTTCCCGCCGTTTTTCCCATTTTGTGTAAACTTTTTGAGAACAACCAGTGTTCTGCCGTCGGGCAGTGGTGTTTGTTCTCCCAGAAGCGGCACGCAAAACCCCGCTTCCCGGCCTTCGGAGAGTGTAAAGGTATCCTGCTTTGCATCGAGCCGCAGACCGGAAGGCATCGTCATGCTGCCACCTTCCAGCACACAGGACTGTGCCTGCAAAAGCAGCTCCGCACTGAGCCGGTCTGTGTCCCGCAGCAGCTCTTCGAGGGCCGCCCGCAGAAGCGCCGGATGCGCCTGCCTAAGCACAGGCAAGGCATAGCCCCACTGCGTTTGAGCGTCATTCAAAAGCGCCGATGCCTGCTGCGCCATATAATCCTGCTGCAGCGTCATGGATTCCGTGAAACGGGACACCGCTTCCGTCATCCGGGGGTTCACGGTTTTGAGCGCCGGCAGCACATGGTGCCGCAGGTGATTCCTTGTATACGCCGGATCGAGATTCGTGCTGTCCTGCACATAGGTAAGGCCGTACTGCGCGCAGAGATATTCCACCTCCGCTCTGGAGACCCGCAGCAGCGGCCGGTAAATATTGCCGCGCCTTTCCGGGATGCCGCAGGCACCCTTCGGCCCCATGCCGCGCGTGAGGTTCAAGAGGATAGTTTCCGCATTGTCGTCCGCATTATGCGCCGTCGCAATGCTGCCCGTGTCCCCCGCAAGTTCCGTAAAAACCGCGTACCGCACATGGCGGGCACATTCTTCAAGGCCTTCGCCGCACTCCGCCGCCAAAGCAGGAACATCTTTTTTGAACACGGAGCACTTCAGACTGTGGAAAGCACAGAAATCCCGGACGAAATCCGCGTCGCGGTCTGCTTCCCCGCCGCGGATACCATGGTGCACGTGCACACAGTGCAGACGCGCCGCGCCGTATCTTTGAAGCAGCAGGTACGTCAGCAGGACGGAATCCGCCCCGCCGGACAAGCCGACGACGATCTCCCCGGTCTCCGGAAAATCAAACCGCACCTTCCGGAGGATCGCCTCAGCCTTCACGGCGCACGACCTCCTGCGAGGTAAAGCGCATGAACTCGCCCTGCCAGTGCAGCGGCACGCTTCTGAGCTCACCGTGACGGTTTTTGGCCACGATGCACTCCGCGCTGTTCTTGTCCACGTCCTCCGGGTTTTTGGATTCATTGGAGTAATATGCGTCTCGGTACAGGAACAGAACAATATCCGCGTCCTGCTCGATGGAGCCGGAGTCTCTGAGGTCGGACAGCACCGGGCGGTGCTCCTGACGCTTCTCGCCCGCACGGGCCAGCTGCGCCAAAGTGACCACGGGGATGTTCAGCTCCTTCGCCATGATCTTGAGGCTTCGGGTGATCTCCGAAATTTCCTGCACACGGTTGTCGATGCGCTGGGCGCTGTTCATCAGCTGCAGGTAGTCGATCATCACGAGATCCACATCTTTGAGGCGGCGGATCTTCGCCTTCATTTCCGGCACGGTGATGCCGGGGGTGTCATCCAGATACAGTTCCGCTTTGGAGAGGATGTCGCCGGCTTCCACCAGACGCGTCCACTCGCTTTCGGAAAGCTCGCCGGTGCGCAGCTTGGTGCCGCCCACGAGCGCTTCGGACGAGAGCACACGGGACGCGAGCTGCTCCCTGGACATTTCCAGCGAGAAGAACGCCACGCGTTTGCCGGTCACCACACTGACGTGGCGGGCAATGTTCAGCGCAAAGGCCGTTTTACCCATACCGGGACGGGCACCGAGGATGATCAGGTCCGAACGGTTGAGGCCGGTGATGGTGTTGTCCAGCTCGCGGATGCCGGTGGGCAGGCCGCGGTAGAGGTCCTTGTCCGGGGAATTCAGGCGGTCCAGACGCTCGAACGTATCGAACAGCACATCGCTCAATCGCTGCAGGCCGGCCAGTGCCTTGCCGCGGCGAATGTCAAAGATACGCTGCTCCGCGGAATCCAGCAGCAGGGAGGTCTCTCCGCCGCCGTCCGTGGCATCGCTCAGGATGCTGCGGGCTGCCTGAATGAGCATACGCACATCATATTTATCGCGGACGATCTTGCAGTATTCCTCCACATTGGAGATGCTGGGCACAAGCTGTGCCAGCTGCATCAGATAGACCTTGCCGGTGCCCTCTTCGAAGGTATCTTCGTCGCGCAGGCGTTCCAGCAGCGTGACCAGATCCACCGGCTTGCCCGCCGTGAACATCTCCAGCATGGCGCTGTAGATCGTGCGGTTGTTCACCTGATAGAAAAAGTCGCTGCGGGGGAGCATCTCCGCCACGATGGACAGGCAGGACGGCTCCAGCAGAACGGCGCCGAGCACGGATTGCTCCGCCTCCGCGCTGAAAGGCAGCACCATACCGGGTACCGCCAAGGTATTCAGTTCAAAATTCGCGTCCGTCATAACGCAGAACTCCCATCAAACCATTGGAATTTTGTCTAAAAATCAGGCTTCGGTCACGGAAACCGACAGCTTGGCTGCAATGCCGCTGTACAGTTTGATCTCAAACTGATAGGTGCCGAAGGCTTTGATGTCGCCGGACAGCACGATCTTGCGCTTGTCGATCTCGACGCCAAACTGCTTCTTGATCTCCTGTGCGATCTCCTTTGCGGTGACGGAGCCGAACAGTCTGCCGCCGGTACCGGACTTTGCGGTGATGCGGACGATCTTGCCCTCGAGCGCCGCTGCAGCCTTCTGGGCTTCCTCGGTCTCGGTCTTGATCTTATACGCCTTGGAGGCTTCCGCATTCTTCAGCTCGTTCATGACCTGCGCATTGGCTTCCTTAGCCAGCTTGCGGGGCAGCAGGAAATTGCGGGCATAACCCTCGGCGGCATTGATCAGCTCGCCCTTCTTGCCCACGCCTTTTACGTCTGCCAAAAGTACAACTTTCATGATTTTTCCCTCTTAGTATCTTGATTGTAGTAGTGTTTCGCGTCCCTCTCCAAGGACCGGGCGATACACGCCCACTGTGTTAATTGTCGTTTCTGGAAGCTTCCAGCAGCTTCTGATCCAGCACGCGGAGGAGCGCCTTGCGGACTTCTTCCGTGGTGCTGTTTTTGACCTGTGCACCGGCCATATTGAGATGACCGCCGCCGCCGAATTCCTCCAGCAGGATCTGCACGTTTACGTCGCCCAGACTGCGGGCCGAGATGCAGATCTCATTGCCCACACGGAAAAGGACGAACGACGCGCGCACATTCTGGATGGAAAGCAGTTCGTCGGCCGCCTGCGCCGCCGCGATGCGGATGTTGGGGAATTCCCAGTTGGAGCAGGCAATTGCACAGTTTTTATAAACCTCGGCACCGGCAACGAGCTGCGAACGCTCCTTGTAGGTATCGAGAGAGTTTGCAAACATTTTCTTGACTTCCACCGTATCGGCGCCGCGGCGCTTGAGATACGCGGAGGCTTCAAAGGTACGCACACCGGTCTTCAGCACGAAGTTCTTAGTATCCAGCATGATGCCGGCCAGCATGGCGGTGGCTTCACGCTTATTGAGTGCAGAACTGTTGATGTACTGCACGAGCTCGCCCACCATTTCCGAAGCGGAGCTGGCATACGGCTCATGGTAGAAGATGATGGCGTTTTTGATGTGCGTGACCATCATGCGGTGATGGTCGATGACCACGACACGGGAAATGGCACGGAGAACATCCTGACTCTCCACAAAGTTTGTGGAATGTGTATCCACCACGATCAGCAGGGAACGCGGCGTACAGAGATCCAGCGCCTCCTGCGGCGTGATGAACAGATCCGCATACTCGGGGAGGTGATCGAAGGTATGGATGAGACCGGACGCCATGGAGCGGTTGCGGTCGATGACAACGCTCGCGCGGCACTGCAGGCCCTTCGTGACCGCTGCCCACATACCCACAGCAGAACCCACGCTGTCGAGGTCGGAATTGGCGTGACCCATGATGAACACACGGTCGCTGGATTTGATATGGTCGGAAAGTGTGGCGGCAATAACACGGGTACGTACCTTGTCCCGCTTTTCCACGCCCTTGGAAAGGCCGCCGAAGAACTCGTATGTACCGTCCTGCAGGCGGACCGCCACCTGGTCGCCGCCGCGGCCCAGTGCCATATCCAGTGCCTGACGGGCGTGCAGCTCACTGAGCGCCGCCGTGGGGGAACCACGGCCGATGCCCACGGAAACCGTAGCCGGCAGATCGCTGTCGTCCTTGATGGCGCGGACCTGGTCCAGCACCGAGAAACGCTTCTGCCTGGCCTGCACGATGTGCTGCTCGTCGGTGATCAGCATATACCGTCCGTTCGTGAGACGACGCAGGAAACCGCCCATTTCGTCCGTCGCCCAGCGGCGCAGTACGTTTTCCACTTCGGCTGTGAGGCGGGAATCCTCGCCGCCGGCGGAGTCCCGGGCCAGCTCTTCGCGGTTATCAAACGAGATCAGCGCGACGACCGTATGCTTTTCGCGGAACTCTCTGTGGATCTGCTTGTAATACGTATCGTCCACAAAATACACCACGCAGCTGCTGCCCGCACGGAGACCGTACGCCGTGTACTCCTTTTCGCCAAAGGAGATCGCCGTGCCGCTTTCGGACAGGATCTGCCGCAGGGTCTTCGGATAGATGTACGCGGCGATGTTGTTGCCCCGGCTCTCTTCGTTTTCCGCGAACTGATCCCGGAAACGCTGGTTGGACCAGATGATATCACCCAGATTGCCCAGCACCACAATGGGCAGGGCAAACTGGTCAAACTCATGCTCCTCATCCGCAGACAGCACCTTCCGTGCCGTGCGCAGGGCGGTATGAATGTGTAGTCTGTAATGCAGGTCGGTCATCAGAACCGACACGGCGGCAAGAATGGAGATCGTCAGCTCCACCGCAAACAGGACCTTATTGTGTTTCCAGCTCAGAGCCGTCATCACAAACAGCACGACGACCATGGCGTAGCAGATCGGGGATGTCATCCAGATGCGTCTTTTTTTCATATGCCGCCCTCCTCTCCGTCAGAGTATTCGGAAATCAAACCTCCATGATAATGGGCAGGATCATGGGGCTGCGTTTGGTGCGCTGATACAGGAACTTGGAGAGACCGTCCCGCACACGGATCTTGATGGCGCTCCATTCCCGGATGCGCTCCTGTGTGCACTGGCGGATGATGTTGTCCACCAGCTGGCGTGCCTCTTCCATCAGATCTTCGGACTCCCGCACGTAAACGAATCCTCGGGAAACAATATCCGGGCCGGAAACCACTTCGCCGGAAGCAGAATCGATGGTGCATACAGCGATGATCAGGCCGTCTTCCGAGAGATGCTTTCTGTCCCGCAGCACGATGCTGCCGACATCGCCCACACCGAGACCGTCCACCATGACGGCGCCGGCGGGAACATCCGGAAGCTGCTTCATGAAAGCGTCGTTGAATTCCACTGCGCTGCCGACATCGCCGATGAAGATGTTCTCCTCCGGCATACCCATGCTCATCGCCAGATTGGCGTGCTTGCGCAGATGCTTCTGCTCACCGTGGATCGGCACAAAATACTTCGGTTTGGTCAGTGCGTGGATCAGCTTCAGCTCTTCCTGGCAGGCATGACCGGAAACGTGTACCTCGTACATGGACTCATACACCACATCGCAGCCGCGCTTCAGAAGTTCATCCACGACGGTGCCCACCATTTTCTCGTTGCCGGGGATCGGACGGGCGGAGATGATGATCATGTCCTCCTCGCCGACCGCCACCTGACGGTGATCGGCAAACGCCATACGGGTCAGCGCGGACATGGGCTCGCCCTGGCTTCCGGTGGTGATCAGAACAATCTGATCCTTGGTGTAGCGGGAGATCATATTCAGGTCGATCAAAAGACCGTCCGGGATATTCAGATAGCCGAGCTCGCTCGCGATGGTCATGACATTGACCATGCTGCGGCCGGAGAGCGCCACCTTGCGTCCGTACTTTTCCGCGCAGTCAATGATCTGCTGCACACGGCTGATGTTGGAGGCAAAGGTCGCGATGATCAGACGCTTTTTGTGCGCCTCCGCGCGGGCAAAGAGTGCATCGAAGGTCGCGTTTACGGTCTGTTCGGTCTGGGTATAGCCGGGGCGCTCCGCGTTGGTGGATTCGGCCAGCAGCACGAGTACGCCCTCCTGCCCCAGCTGCGCAAAGCGAGCCAGATCAATCATGCCGCCCTGCGTGGGGGTAAAGTCCACCTTGAAGTCGCCGGTGTGCACGATCGTACCGGCTGGGGTGTGCATGGCCAGTGCGACGGCATCGGAGATGGAGTGGTTGACGTGGATCAGCTCCACATCAAAATTGCCGAGGAGCACATGGCTGCCGGCGGGTGTGACATTCAGCTGCACCCAGCCCATGTTGTGTTCCTTGAGCTTGCTCTCGATGAGCGCGAGTGTCAGAGACGTACCGTAAACCGGCACGTTGATCCGCTTCAGAAGATACGGCAGGGAACCGATGTGGTCCTCATGGCCATGCGTGATGAAAATACCGAGGATGCGGCTCTGGTTCTTTTCCACAAAGGAGAAATCCGGGATCACGGCGTCGATGCCGGGCATATCCTCGTCCGGAAACGCGAGGCCGCAGTCCACGATGATCATATCCTCGCCGCATTCAAACAGCGTGAAGTTCTTACCGATCTCATTCAGGCCGCCGAGGAAATACGCCCGGACAGACATCTTCGGTTTTTCCGCTTTGGCCTTCTGGCCTTTGCGGGTCTTAGATTTCTGGGTCTGCGGCTTCTCCGCAGCCGTATTCTTGGTCTGCTTTCCGCGCGCGGCAGTCTTCTTTGCCGGGGCCGGTGTTTTTTCCGCTGCAGACTTTGCTCCGTTCTGCACAGCTTTTTCTTCCGTCTTGCTTACAGCGTCCGCAGCAGACTTGCTTTTGCGTGTTGTCTTCGGCTTCTGTGCCGGGAGCGGGTCTGCAATCTTCCCGATGGTCGTCAGCGCATCCGCACTGCGCAGCGGCTGATCCTGCTGCTTTTTGGCGGGTACATCCCCGAGGGATGCGGGCTTTGTGATTCTCTTTACTTTCTTTTCTGCCAAATAAATAACCTTCCTTTCCATTTGTCGGCTGCATCGGCATAGTACGCAGCCGGATGGCATCTTGCTTTTCGAACTTTTCTGATACGATTTCTGTGTGATATTGGATATATGGACATGCACCGCATAACCGCACGGCGGTGCTCCGAAATTCCGGGAGAGCACTGCAGAAAACGATCGGCACCTGCCGTCTTCTGCATCTGGGCATACCTAGAGATAATACTATTTTACGCGATTCTTCCGCCGATGTCAAGGGTGGCTACGATGGGCACGCGGGCGGGCTCTATCATGCAGTTTCGCCGGATCACACCGAAAGTATTCTGTGCCGGAAAGAAAAATTTGCGCGCACCGCATCTTTTTTCCAAAAATACCATTTTCTAAATTTTTTTGCACAGAATTGAAATTAGGTATTGAATCGTATACCAAAATGGTGTATATTTATCTGGGAAAGGAAACACTAGACGTAAATCCTGAACCAAAACCCAATCTATTCCCGAAAGGTACGATAAAATCATGGAACTGAACGGCAAAAAAATCATTTACGCGGATAACGCAGCCACCACCTGTGTTACCCCCGCTGTTCTGGACGCTATGCTGCCGTTTTACAAGGAAGTATTCGGCAACCCGTCCAGCTTATATTCCATCGGCAACGCAGCCAAGAAACCTCTGGAAGACGCCAGAGCCACGGTAGCCAAGTGCCTCGGCGCACTGCCCACAGAGATCTTCTTCACCAGCGGCGGAAGCGAAAGCGACAACTGGGCCATTAAGGGCGCAGCGCACAAGATGGCAAAGCAGGGCAAGACACACATCATCACCTCGAAGTTTGAGCACCATGCCGTGCTGCACACCTGCGCAGCACTGGAGAAGGAAGGCTTCACTGTCACCTATCTGGATGTCCACGAAAACGGCATCGTCGTGCCGGAAGAAGTGGAAGCGGCGATCACCGACAAGACCGCGCTCGTAACCATTATGTACGCAAACAACGAGATCGGCACCATTCAGCCCATCGCGGAGATCGGCGCCATCTGCAAGAAGCACGGTGTGCTGTTCCACACAGACGCTGTGCAGGCTGTCGGCAATGTCCACATTGACGTAAAAGCCCAGAACATCGATATGCTCTCCCTCAGCGGCCACAAGCTCCATGCCCCGAAGGGCGTCGGTGCACTGTATGTCCGCCGCGGCCTTGTACTGCCGAACCTCATCGACGGCGGTGCACAGGAGAGAAACCGCCGCGCCGGCACAGAAAACGTCGCCGGTATCGTCGGTCTGGCCAAGGCTATGGAGATCGCCCATGAGATCATGGACGAGAAGAACGAAAAGCTCCGCCGTATGCAGGACAAGCTGATCACCGAGATCCTCAAGATCGACCGCAGCCGCCTGAACGGTGACCGCGAGAAGCGCCTGCCCGGCAACATCAGCTTCTGCTTTGAGGGCATTGAGGGCGAATCCCTGCTGCTCATGCTGGATCTGAAGGGCGTATGCGCCTCCTCCGGCAGTGCCTGCACCAGCGGTTCTCTCGACCCGAGCCACGTTCTGCTGGCCATCGGCCTGAAGCATGAGGTCGCACACGGTTCCCTGCGTCTCAGCTTCAGTGACGTCAACGAAGAGAGCGACGTCGACTATATCATCGAAATCCTGCCGCAGATCGTAGAGCGTCTGCGCGCTATGAGCCCGCTGTGGGATGCGATCATCCACGGCCGTGCATAAAACAGATATTCAAGATCACGAAAGGAAATGAATCAAAATGGCATACAGTGAAAAGGTAATGGAACATTTCGCGAATCCGCGCAATGTTGGTGAAATGGAAAATCCGAGCGGCGTGGGTGAAGTCGGCAACTCCAAGTGCGGCGACATCATGCGTATGTACATCAAGGTGGAGGACGAGATCCTCACCGACGTTAAGTTTATGACCTTCGGCTGTGGCGCTGCCATCGCCACCAGCAGCATGGCTACAGAGCTTGTAAAGGGCAAGTCCATTCAGGACGCGCTCAAGCTGACCAATCAGGCGGTTATGGAAGCACTGGATGGTCTCCCGGCTGTCAAGGTACACTGCTCCGTTCTGGCTGAACAGGCCATCAAGGCAGCGGTTTCCGACTACTATGTCCGTCAGGGCATCGACCCCACCCCGATCGTCGGCGTGCTGGAAGAGTGCGAAGACTGCCACGACGTGGAAGAAGAATAATCCATCGCATCGCAAAGGAGAGAAGTTTTCGGGCTTCTCTCCTTTTTCTTGACTTCTTCCGCCGCGCGGATATATAATGAAGAAAATACGCAAGGAGGCAAAGCGATGATGAACCGTATGTACAAGACTGCTCACGCCCCGTTCGCAGCACCCGCTTTTTGGCGCCCGTGCTTCGGACCTGCTTTGCCATACCCGGATTTATAACTCCCGTTCTTTTTTCATGAATCCGCAGTATGCAGTGCAGGCTTTTGATTCCGGAGCCCGCACTGTTTTTTATTTTGAGGAGGCGAAACGATGGATACCCAAATTCATCTGTCCAATTACTACGCAAACTACGACGAAGACGGCCGCCTGCAAACGAGGTACGGCGCGGTGGAATTCATCACCACCATGCACTATGTGGAAAAATACCTGCAGCCGGATATGCGGATTTTAGAGATCGGCGCCGGCACCGGCCGCTACAGTCATGTACTTGCTCAGCAAGGCTGCACCGTCGATGCCGTGGAGCTCGTCGAGCATAACATCGAGATCTTTCAGCAGAACACCAAGCCCGGTGAGCCGGTCACGATCACACAGGGCAACGCCACGGACCTTTCCGGTTTCGCGGACGACACCTATGATCTCACCCTGCTCCTCGGCCCGATGTACCATCTGTTCACGGAAGAGGAAAAGCTGAAAGCGCTTTCCGAGGCGATCCGTGTCACAAAGCCCGGCAGCATCGTTTTTGCCGCGTACTGCATGGGCGATGCTTCCATTCTCAGCTACGGGTTTGTCCGCGGGCATATCCATGAGATCATCGAAAAGTGTATGCTGAACCCGGAAACCTTCGAGACGTATTCCAAACCGTGGGATCTGTTCGAGCTGTACCGCAAAGAGGATATCGATGCCCTGCGCGCCCGCTTCCCCGTCACGCAGCTGCACTTTGTCGCGGCGGACGGCTACACGAACCACATGCGCGACACCATATCTCAAATGCCCGATGATGTTTACGAGATCTACCTCAAATACCATCTGGCCACCTGCGAGCGCCCGGATCTCATCGGCTACTCCCATCACACACTGGATATCTTCCGCAAAGACGTATAACAACACCAAAGCCTGCACAACTTTTCGCTGTGCAGGCTTCCTTTATGTCTTTGATTCTTTTACGCTTCGAGGTCGCTTTCCAGAGAAACTCTGTCTCGGTAGACGATCGCGATGTAGGTCTTGCCGCGATTCATCACGAGCGGTGTGCCGTCCGTGTTAAACAGCTCGATCTTGCTGTATTCGTCTTCCTTGCTCCAGGTGATCTCCTGCTTGGTGCCTTCCGTGAAGTAGTAGCCCGTGTATTCGGGGCCGCCCTGCCAGTTGACGTTCTTACGGCCGGTCTTGTCACGCACGGAAATATCGGTTTCCAGCACGACCACATTGGTGAAGGCGATCTGTTCGCCGGTCAGGTTGTCGATGTGCGGGTTCTTGCCGTACAGCTTTTCAAAGAGGTGGGTCTCTTCGTTGTAAGTAAAGCGGCTGGTCTGCGCACCGAAATTGATCTTGATAAAGTCCACGGCTTCGCCGTCCGGTACAATCACTTCTTCATACGGAGCAAAGCAGAATGCATCGTTTTCCCACTCTTCCTTGAGCTCGGTGCGGATCTCTCTGCGGCTGAGCAGTTCCGGGAACTTTTCGCCGTAGAGCATGGCGGTATGCTCCAGCGCGACGCCGCGGTTCAGGCGTTCCTGATCGCGTCCGAAACCGAAGCCCACGCGGATACCGTCAAGCTGGTCGAGATCGAGTCTCGCAACGGTCTGTGTGGCGATGGTCGGATCCATACCCCAGTTGACGTAGATCGCATCAAAGCTCAGCGCGATGATCGGGAAATAGTAGCGGCAGCTGCGCACGGAACCGACGGTCGGGATCTTGGTATAGTCGCTGAAAACGCCCATCAGACGGGTCTCGTCGCCTTCCACGGGCACCTCAAACAGAATGTCCGCATGGCCGACGCCGTTCTGCGGCAGCGCGCCGCGGGCGTTGTTGATCATAACCGCGACCGGGCGTGCGCCGATGGCTTCCTCGGTCAGAGTGGGCAGACCGGTCAGGATGCTCAGGTTTTCCGGCAGCGGTTCCGGGGTGGGTTCGGGCGTCGGAGTGGGCTCTTCGGTCGGCTCGGGTGTCGGCTCCGGTGTTGCGGTGGGTTCCGCGGTGGGCTCTGCCGTTGCTTCCGGTGCACTGACCTCCGGTTCGGCTTTCTTGCAGGCTGCAAGAGAGAACACAAGCGCAAGGCTCAGAACAAGAGCCACAATGCGCACAAATCTTTTCTTCATAAGAACCTCCTGTGTTACTGGTTTGCACCCATTATACCGTATTTTTCGACAAATTGCAACGTAAGAATTCCACGTTCCAAAAGGCAAACATCTCCAATGCCGTCCCCCCCTCCCTACACAATGCAAAAAACGACAGGCCGCCTTTCGGTACGCCTGTCGCTTTTTCTTTATCATTAGGTAATGTCGTCTACAAAATCCTTGAGCTTGCTGAAAAAGCTCTTGCGCTTCTGGTAGTTCTTCTCATCCGCATTCTGATCAAACTCGGCGAGGATCTCCTTCTGGCGCTTGCTGAGATTCTTCGGCACCTCCACGGTCACCTGCACATACTGGTCACCGCGGCCGCGGCCATGAAGACTCGGGATGCCCTTGCCCTTGAGCTTAAAGACATCGCCGGGCTGTGTGCCCTCATGTACATGGTAGCTGACCTTGCCGTCCAGCGTCGGCACGGTGATATCCGCGCCCAGCGCCGCCTGTGTGAAGGTGATCGGCATCTCGCACCAGACGTCGTTGCCGCGGCGATTGAAGATCGCGTGCGGGCGCACGGACACGTACACGTGCAGATCGCCCATCGGGCCGCCGTTCGTGCCGGCGTTGCCCCTGCCGCTCACATTGAGCACCTGCTCGTCGTCAATACCCGCCGGGATCGTGATCTCGATTGTCTTCTGTCTGCGGATTCTGCCCTTACCGTCGCAGGTTTTGCAGGGTGTCTCCACAATCTTGCCCTTGCCGCCGCAGCGGTCACACGTTGTGGTGGACTGCACCACGCCGAACGGTGTGCGCTGGTTGATGCGCACCTGACCGGAACCGTTGCAGTGCGGACAGGTTTTGGGCTGTGTACCCGCTGCCGCGCCGGAACCATTACAGTCCGGGCAGTTTTCGATCTGGTGGTAGGACACATTCTTCTTACAGCCCTTCGCCGCTTCCTCAAAGGAAACCACCACGCTGGCCTCCACATCGGTGCCGCGCCGCGGGGCATTCGGGTTGGCTCTGCGGCCTGCGCCGCCGAAACCGCCGCCGAAGAAGCTGTCAAAAATATCGCTGAAATCAAAGCCCATACCGCCTGCGCCGTACGGGTTTCCGCCCGCGCCGCCGCCGAAATTGGGATCCACACCGGCAAAGCCGAACTGGTCGTACCGGGCGCGCTTGTCGCTGTCGGACAGCACCTCGTACGCCTCGTTGGCCTCCTTGAACTTCGCCTCGGCTTCCTTATCGCCGGGGTTCAGGTCCGGGTGGTACTGTTTGGCCAGCTTGCGGTATGCTTTTTTCAGCTCATCATCGGAAGCGCCCTTCTGTACGCCGAGCACCTCGTAATAATCTCTCTTGTTTTCCGCCATCCGCTGTCATCTCCTCGGATACTCCAAAAGCAAGGGGCCGCGATACGACCCCTTGCGCTTGGTTCAATATGCTTTATTCTACGTCCTTGAAGTCTGCGTCGTAGACGTCACCTGCGGGGCCGCCCGGCTGGCCGCCCATGTCGGGGCCTGCGCCCGGTGCGCCGTACGGAGCCTGACCCTGCGGGTTGGCCGCCTGGTACATCTTCTCGCTGACGGCGTACATCGCCTTCTGCAGATCATCCATACCGGACTTGATGGCATCCACGGAGCCGTTCTGCATGGTGGTCTTCAGAGCGGAAACCTTGCTGTTCAGCTCGTTCTTGTCTGCCTCGGGCAGCTTGTCGCCGTTCTCGTTCAGCAGCTTCTCTACCTGATAGCAGAGGTTTTCTGCGTTGTTCTTGGTATCCACTTCTTCGCGGCGCTTCTTATCTTCCTCCGCGAACTGCTCAGCAGCCTTCACAGCGCGGTCGATGTCTTCCTTGCTCATGTTGGAAGAGGAAGCGATGGTGATCTTCTGCTCCTTGCCGGTGCCGAGATCCTTAGCGGATACGTTTACGATGCCGTTGGCGTCGATGTCGAAGGTAACTTCGATCTGGGGGATGCCGCGCGGAGCCGGAGCGATGCCGTCGAGCTTAAAGATGCCCAGCTGCTTGTTGTCGCGGGCAAACTCACGCTCGCCCTGCAGCACGTTGACCTCAACCTGGGTCTGACCGTCGGCTGCAGTGGAGAAGATCTGGCTCTTCTTGGTCGGAATGGTTGTATTTCTGTCGATGATCTTGGTCATAACGCCGCCCATGGTCTCAACGCCCAGAGAAAGCGGGGTAACGTCGAGGAGCAGCAGGCCCTGAACTTCGCCGCCCAGAACGCCGGCCTGCAGTGCAGCACCGATGGCAACGCACTCATCCGGGTTGATGCCCTTGAACGGCTCCTTGCCGATGAGCTTCTTAACCGCATCCTGAACAGCCGGGATTCTGGAGGAACCGCCGACCATGAGGACCTTGTTGATCTCGCCGAGGGCCAGACCGGAGTCGCTGAGTGCGCGGCGGACCGGGCCCATGGTAGCTTCAACCAGATCTGCGGTCAGTTCGTTGAATTTCGCTCTGGTGAGGGTGAGATCCAGATGCTTCGGACCGGTAGCATCTGCGGTAATGAACGGGAGGTTGATGGAAGCGCTGGTCATGCCGGAAAGCTCGATCTTAGCCTTCTCTGCAGCTTCCTTGATGCGCTGCATGGCCATCTTATCGCCGGAGAGATCAATGCCCTCGGCTACCTTGAAGCTGGAAACGATCCAGTCCATAACGCGCTTGTCAAAGTCGTCGCCGCCGAGACGGTTATTGCCGGCAGTTGCCAGAACTTCCTGCACACCGTCGCCCATCTCGATGATGGAAACGTCGAATGTACCGCCGCCGAGGTCGTACACCATGATCTTCTGGTCGTCTTCCTTATCGATGCCGTAGGACAGCGCAGCTGCGGTCGGCTCGTTGATGATACGCTTTACGTCGAGACCGGCGATGCGGCCTGCGTCCTTGGTTGCCTGACGCTGTGCGTCGGTGAAGTATGCCGGAACGGTGATGACCGC
>JAFQWC010000128.1 GCA_017407665.1 Clostridia bacterium
ACCATCGGTGAAGACCCGAACGGCATCCCGAACAACCTCGTGCCGTACATCACACAGGTTGCCGTGGGCAAGCTCGAGTGCCTCGGTGTGTTCGGTGATGATTACCCCACAAAGGACGGCACCGGTGTGCGCGATTACATCCATGTGGTGGACCTCGCTGCCGGTCATGTTGCGGCGCTGAAGAAATTCGAGGAGCCGGACTGCGGCATCCGCATCTACAATCTCGGCACGGGCGTCGGCTATTCCGTGCTGGATATGGTACATAGCTTTGAAAAATGCGTCGGCCATCCGATCCCGTACGTGATCAAGGACAGACGCCCCGGCGACATTCCGGAGTGCTATGCAGACAGTACCAAGGCGTTCGAAGAGCTTGGCTGGAAGGCCGAAAAGACACTCGACGATATGTGCGCGGATTCCTGGCGCTGGCAGACACAGAATCCGAACGGTTACGGTGACTGATGGGCAGATTGATTTTGGCGTCATCCTCGCCCAACCGCCGCCAGATCTTAGAACGTGCCGGCATAGAATTCGACTGGATGGTCTCCGATGCGGACGAGTCTGCAGAAGGTCTTGCGCCCGATGCGCTGGTGCTCGAATTGTCCCGTCGCAAGCTGGAAGCCGTTCTGCCGCGCTGCGCCTGTGACGATATCGTCGTCACGGCGGACACCGTAGTTTCCATCAACGGGGAGATTCTCGGTAAACCCGCGAATGAGACGGAAGCGCGCCGGTTTCTGCGCCTGCTGTCCGGCGTAACCCATGTGGTTTACACCGGCGTCTGCATCGCGTATAAAACACACCGCGTGTCGTTTTATCAGACGACGGACGTTCATTTTTACCCGATTTCCGATCAGGCGCTGGAGAGGTACATCGAAAGCGGCGAGTGGAAAGGAAAGGCCGGCGGTTACGGCATTCAGGGCCCTGCGGCACTGTTTGTGGAGGGCATCGTCGGCGATTACAACAATATTTTCGGTCTGCCGGCAGCACATATGATGCGCGAGATCGAACAGCTTCTTGAGAAATAACACTTTATCGGCCTCCGGCGTATACTGGTACGTCGGAGGTGATCCATATGCGCCGGTACATACATCGCAGAGTGGGCAGAGGAAGGCATCGGATCAAACGGATCCATCGCATGTTTCTTTTGCTTTTTCTGATCCTGCCCACGATGATCTGGGCGGAAAAGCGTCTGCCGAATCTGCCGCCGGAAGTGCGTGAGACAGCCCTGCGTGGCTTTGCACAGGAAAGGATTTCCGATACCGTATCAGATTTTCTCGAAGACGACCCAATTATTTCGGTCGACACGCTTTTGACGATCGATACATACCGGCTGCGAAAGGCACAGACCGCCTTAACGGCGCAGCTGCAGAAGCGTCTGACCGGCCGCGCCGTGCTTTGGGTGCCGCTCGGCAGCCTAACGGATATCGCACTTTTGAACGGACGCGGCCCGCGGATCCCGGTCATTCTCTCCACCGTATGTGCAGCGGATCTCGCCTTTGAGAGTTCGATGGCGTCGGCGGGAATCAACCGGACACAGGTCCAGATTTCCTTGCGGGTCACGGTGCAGGTCAGCAGCTTATCCGTCGCTTTTCCCGGAACGGTTTCCGCTGTGGTGACCTATCCCGTGTATGAATCGGTACATGAGGGCGCCGTCCCGCAGATTGCGTCGGTACTGAGATGAAAAATTTCAGCTTGGACATTGGATTTTGTCGCGGGATGTGGTAGAATATCTCCAGTATCAATTTTGGGAGTACAGCATGACAACAGAACAAGCCCGGCAGCAGATGGAAGACCTGCGCCGACAGATCGAATATCACAACAAAAAATACTATACGGAAGATGCACCGGAGATCAGCGACTACGAGTACGATATGCTCTACCGCCGGCTGGAAAATCTGGAAGCCGCTTTTCCCGAGCTGAAAACCGCCGATTCTCCTACGGAGAAGGTCGGTGCTTCCGGCTATAACACCTTTGCCGAGGTCACGCATACCGTGCCGATGGAAAGTCTGCACGATTCTTTCTCCGAGGAAGAGCTGCGTGATTTTGACCGGCGTGTACGCGGCGTGATTCCGGATCCGGTCTACGTGGTGGAGCCAAAATTTGACGGTCTTTCCGTGGCGCTCGAATACGTAAACGGCGTGTATACCCGCGGTTCCACGCGCGGCGACGGCGTGACCGGCGAGGATGTCACGCTGAACATCGGCACCATCCGCTCCGTGCCGAAAACCCTAAAAGATCCGGTTCCGTTCCTTGAGGTGCGCGGCGAAGTCTATATGTCCGACGAAAGCTTCACAAAGCTTTGCGAGCGGCAGGAACTTCTGGAGGAGAAACCGTTCAAGAACCCGCGCAATGCGGCGGCCGGCTCCCTGCGCCAGAAGGATCCGAAGATCACGGCGCAGCGGGAACTCGATATCTATGTTTTCAACATTCAGGTCATCGAGGGGGACAGCGGAGCCATTACCAATCATCACGATGCCCTCAGACGCCTGGAAGAACTGGGTTTTGTTGTATCTCCGCTCTATTGCCGTTCCGGTGATATTGAAACTGTGATCGAAAAGATCCGGGAGATCGGAGATCAGCGCGGTACGTTCCCGTACCCGATCGACGGTGCCGTCGTCAAGGTGGATGACTTTGCACAGCGTACGGCGCTCGGCAGCACCGCGAAATTCCCGCGCTGGGCAGAAGCCTACAAGTACCCGCCGGAAGAAAAGGAGACCACGCTGCTCGATATCGAAGTGGCTGTGGGCCGCACCGGCGTATTGACACCCACCGGTGTGTTTGAACCGGTTTTCCTGGCCGGCACAACGGTCAGCCGTGCCACACTGCACAACCAGGATTTCATTTCCGAAAAGGATATCCGCATCGGTTCTAAAGTGGTCATCCGCAAAGCTGGAGAGATCATCCCGGAGGTTGTCTCCGTGGTGTCGAATCCGGAGGATTCCGTCCCGTACCGTCTGCCGACTGTCTGCCCGTCCTGCGGCGAAGAGATCACACGGTTGGAAGGGGAAGCGGCTGTGCGCTGCACGAATCCCCAGTGCCCGGCACAGATTCTGCGCAACCTCATCCATTACGCCTCAAGAGACGCGATGGATATCGAAGGTTTGGGACCGGCGGCACTTGAACAGCTGACAGAGGCACTTGATGTGCACTCTCCCGCGGATCTCTATGAGATCACGGCGGATAAGCTGATGCAGCTCGAACGCTTCGGCAAAAAGAGTGCGGAAAATCTCGTCGCGGCGATCGCAAAATCAAAACAAAACGACCTGTCCCGCCTGCTGTTTGCGCTCGGCATTCCGCACATCGGTGCGAAGGCCGCCAAAACATTGTCCGAGACCTTCCGTTCGATGGACGCTCTGATTGAAGCCGGCGCGGAGCAAATCGCTGCGATCGACGGTTTCGGCGGGATCATGGCGGAGGAAGTGTATGCGTTCTTCCGGAAGCGCTCGGCTCTGGAGCTCATCGAGCGCCTGAAAGCAGCCGGCGTGAATATGCAGGGGGAAAGCACCGTGCTGGATACACGCTTCCTCGGCAAAACCTTTGTACTGACCGGTACGCTGCCCACGATGAGCCGTGCGGAGGCCTCCGCACTGATCGAAAAGAACGGCGGCAAGGTCAGCGGTTCGGTCTCGAAGAAAACCGCCTACGTCGTTGCCGGCGAAGAAGCGGGCAGCAAACTCATTAAGGCACAGACGCTCGGAATTCCGATCCTGACGGAAGCGGAACTCCTGGCGATGATGGAATAAACGGAAAGGAAGATGAACTATGTCCGAAGAACTCAAGCGGCTCGAAGCTGAGGATGAAGCCGTAGAAGAACTGGAAGAAGATCTGGAAGAGGAGGAAACCTCTGCGGAGAGCGTTAACCCGGACGCTGATATCGACCGGTATATTCAGGAACTGACCGGTAAGGCAGTCCCGCAGAAAGAGGAAGCCAAGGAAGAGCCGGAAGTGGAGCATTTCCGCGTGACGAGCCAGATCGGTGAGGACGACCACAAGGCATTTATCTGGTTTTCCACACTGCTTCGCCACAAATGGGTGATCCCGTCGTTTATCATTGTACCGATCATTTTCTCCGTCCTGTTTGCATTTAACGAGGGTGAATTCTATTCCGGCAACCTGATCCTGTCTCTCGTTGTCATGTATCTGGCGCTCACGCTGATCGTTGTGATCCGCTGCAACCGCTGGATCTCCAAGATCCGCAAGAACAGCCCGAAGAGCCTGTACCTGACGGATACGACCCTCATTTTCCTGACTCGCAGCGTCGTGCACCTGAAGAACGAAAACCGCTCCAAGGTGAGCTATGTGCACATGATCGGCACGGGCGAGAGCAAACGGCATTTCTATATGTATTTTGACAGCGGCAAGTCCATGGTTTTCCGCAAGGAGGATATGCCCGCCGAGACACTCGCAGCATTCAGACCGTTCATTCAGTCCAAGGTACATAAGAGATCCTTAAAAGAAGCATTAAAGAACCGATAAACAGCAGGAGGTTAAAACCATGATCACCGATCTGAAAACACTTTATGGTGCCGAGGCACCGGAACAGGAAGCCCGATACAAGGAGCTCGCCGCTTATTTTGCACAGGAATTCCGTGCGGACGAAACACTGGAATTTTTCAGTGCGCCGGGCAGAACGGAAGTGGGCGGCAACCACACGGACCACAACAACGGTAAGGTCCTCGCGGCGGCCGTCAATCTGGATGTCATCGCTGCCGTGCATAAGACCGATGACGGTGTGATTTCCCTGAAATCCGTCGGTTATCCGATCGATGTCATCGACACCACAGACCTCGAAGTCAAGGAAGCGGAGAAGGAAAGATCCGCTGCGCTGATCCGTGGTGTATGCGCCCGCCTCAAGGAACAGGGCTACAACATTGGCGGTTTTGAAGCCGTTACGACTTCCCGCGTGCTGAAGGGTTCCGGTCTGTCCAGCTCTGCAGCGTTTGAAGTGCTGGTCGTGACCATCCTGAGCCACCTGTATAATGAAGGCAAGATCGACCCCGTGGAAGCGGCGCAGGTCTCCAAGTTTGCAGAAAACGTCTATTTCGGCAAGCCCTCCGGTCTGCTCGATCAGATGGCAGCCAGTGTCGGCGGTTTTACAACGATGGATTTCGGTGACCCCGCAGCGCCGGTCATCGAAAAGATCGATTTTGACCTCAACCGTTACGGCTACGCGCTGTGCGTCGTCGATACCGGCGGCAACCATGCCGACCTGACCGGCGAATATGCCGCTGTTCCGGTGGAAATGAAGAGCGTGGCAGCACAGTTTGGCAAATCCGTCCTGCGTGAAGTGGATGAGGCGGATTTTATGAAGGCCATCCCGCAGCTGCGCGGCAAGGTGAGCGACCGTGCCATCCTGCGCGCCATCCATTTCTTCGATGACAACCGCGGTGTGGAAAAGGAAGTGGCCGCGCTGAAGGCTGGCGACTTCGAGACCTTTAAGCAGCTCGTCATCGCATCCGGCCGTTCCTCCGCGACCCACCTGCAGAACGTGTTTGCTGTGGTCAACCCGGCAGAGCAGGGCGTCACCCTCGCACTGGCTGTGATCGAAAAGCTGCTCGACGGCAAGGGTGCCTACCGTGTGCACGGCGGCGGTTTTGCCGGTACCGTGCAGGCGTATGTTCCGCTCGAACTGCTCGAGTCTTTCAAGAAGGATATCGAGGCTGTGTTCGGCGAAGGCGCTTGCTACGTACTTTCTGTGCGCAGTGCGGGCGGCACAAAAGTGGAACTTTAATCGAATCCTGTGTACCCTCGGCGTTTCGGCGCTGAGGGTATTTGTTTTTAGTAACGTAAAGCTTGCCAATTTCTTAAAAATCGATAAACATCTTGCGAAATGCGGCGTTTTGTGGTATCCTATATATCGATTATGTATAAGGAGAAGAGTGCCCTTTGAGACAGAATGTGGAGATCCCTGCAGCGGAGGAGCTGCAGAAGCAGAAATTATATACTGCGGACATGGCGGCCATCATGCAGGTGCGTGCACGTGGTGCCGTTCCGATGGCTTTTGTCCGCACATACGGCTGCCAGCAGAATGTAGCCGACGGCGAGAAGATCAAAGGTATGCTCGCCGAAATGGGTTTTGCCTTTACGGAAGACGAGAATGAAGCCGATTTTATTCTCTTTAATACCTGTGCCATCCGTGAGCACGCCGAAGACCGTGTGTTCGGCAACATCGGCGCGTTGAAGAATGTGAAGCGCCGCAATCCGTCCGTCATCATCGCTGTGTGCGGTTGTATGATGGAGCAGGAGCGTGTAGCGGAGCGCATCAAAAATTCCTTCCCGTTTGTCAATATCGTGTTCGGCACACACGTTATCCATAAGCTGCCGGAAATGATGTACACGGCCATCACGGATTCGAAGCGCATTTTTGTGCGCGGACAGGAAAGAAAAGAAATCATCGAAGGTCTGCCCGTGCGGCGCGACGGCAAATCCCGTGCGTGGGTCACGGTCATGTACGGCTGCGATAATTTCTGCTCCTACTGTATTGTGCCGTATGTGCGCGGCAGGGAGAAGAGCCGCCACCCCGATGCCATCGTGAATGAGTGCCGCGAGCTGATCGAACAGGGCTATAAGGAGATCACCCTGCTCGGTCAGAACGTCAATTCCTACGGCAAGGGTCTCCCGGAAGAGATCAATTTTTCGGAGCTTCTGCGCCGCATTGATGCCATTGACGGCGATTATCGCCTGCGCTTCATGACATCCCACCCAAAGGATGCCACCCACGAGCTCTTCGATACCATCGCAGAAAGCCGGCATATCTGCCACCACATCCATCTGCCGTGCCAGTCCGGCAACAGCCGTGTGCTGAAGGAGATGAACCGCCGCTACGACCGCGAGAAGTATCTGAGCCTGATCGCTTATGCCAGATCCAAAATGCCGGATCTTTCCCTGACCTCCGACATCATCGTCGGCTTCCCGGGTGAGACCTATGAAGAGTTCCAAGATACATTGAGCCTCATCGAAGAGGTGGAATTTACATCTCTCTTCACGTTCATTTTCTCGTCCCGTCCCGGTACAAAGGCTGCCGGCATGGAGGACCCCGTTTCCTATAAGGAGAAGACCGTATGGTTCTCCGAACTTCTGAAAACGCAGGAAGCCATTGCCGCAAAACGCTGTGCCGCTATGGTGGGCAGCGAGGAACGCGTCCTCGTGGAAGAGCGGAACGAAAAGAACGGCCTCTTGTGCGGCCGCACGGAAAGCAGCATCATCGTGGAATTTCCGGGCGAAGATACGCTCATCGGTGAATTCTGCCATGTAAGAGTCACGGAGGCCAGAAACTGGATCCTCCGCGGTGAAAAAATCAGCTGAACCCGCAATATTGCGTGTCCAATATAAATTTACAAACAAATCAAAGGAGAAATTACTATGGATATCATCGAACTTGCAAGAACCCTCGGCAAAGCCATTCAGGAAGACCAGCGTTTCATCAACGCACAGGTTGCCATTCAGCAGAGCGATGCAGACGAAAAGCTGCAGGGCATGATCGGCGAATTCAATCTGAAGCGCATGATGATCAACAATGAGGCACAGAAGGACGACCGCAGCGAGGATCTGCTGCGTCAGTACAACGACGAACTGCGCGCTATTTATGCCGAAATCATGCAGAACCCGAATATGCAGGCTTACAACAACGCCAAGAACGAGCTCGATGCGCTTGTGCAGCGCGTGACCGCCATCATCGGTATGTGCGCAGAGGGTCAGGACCCGGAGACTGCAGACATCGACCTGAGCGCCTGCAGCGGCAACTGCGCATCCTGCGGCGGCTGCCACTAAGTTTTATCCTGAACGATACGGAGCGTTAAAGCATGGCTGATTATTCCCCCATGATGAAACAGTACTTTGAGGTGAAGGAGAAGTATCCGAACACGATCCTTTTCTTCCGCCTCGGAGACTTTTACGAAATGTTTTTCAACGATGCGAAGACTGTATCCCGCGAACTGGAGCTGACGCTGACCGGTCGGGATTGCGGTCAGGCGGAGCGCGCCCCGATGTGCGGCGTACCCTTTCACAGCGCAGAAACGTACATTGCCCGCCTTGTGGCAAAGGGCTACAAAGTGGCGATCTGCGAGCAGATGGAAGACCCGGCGCTGGCCAAGGGCATCGTGAAGCGCGGTGTGATCCGTGTGATCACACCGGGTACCGTCATGGAAAGCAGTATGCTGGACGAATCGAAAAACAATTATATTGCATCCATTTACGCATACGGAGAAAATGTGGGCATCTGCTTTGCGGATATCTCCACCGGTTCGCTCGATGCAACCATCCTTTCCGCGAAAACACCGGAGGCCATGACCCAGCTTGTCATCAACGAGCTTTCCCGTTTTTCTCCGCGTGAGATCCTCATCAATCCCGAATTTACGGATTATAAGGATGTCGCAAAATTCATTTCCGAAAAACTTTCCGCAGCACTCGAGTGTATGGACTTTGATGTCTATACGCCCCGTGACTGCGACGCTGCCGTCAAGGCGCAGTTCCGCGGCGATGTTCTGGAGCGCACCGCGCTGTTGGAACAGCGCGAGATCGTCATGGCGCTGGGGGCGCTGCTCGATTATCTCCGGCGCACGCAGATCAACGGTCTCGAGCGCATGGAAGAAATCAATGTTTATACGGAAGCCAGAACCATGCGGCTCGATATCAACACCCGCCGCAATCTGGAGCTTTTAGAGACGATGCGCAACAAGGAGCGCCGCGGTTCCCTTCTGTGGGTTTTGGATAAAACCAAGACCGCGATGGGCAAACGCCTTATCCGCACTTGGCTCGAGCAGCCGCTTTTGAGCCCGGCGAAAATTACCCTGCGCCAGAATGCGGTGGAGGAACTTTTCGATAACCGCCCGCTTCTCGATGCGATCACAGAAAGCCTGACCGGTATTTTCGACCTCGAGCGCATCATGACCCGTGTGGTCTACGGTTCTGCAAACGGCAAGGACCTGCGTGCGCTGTGGTCGGCACTGACCCGTCTGCCGCAGCTCAAAGCACTGGTCGCCTCCTGTGAAGCCACACAGCTGCGCATGATCGAAAACAGCATGGATGCCCTCGAAGATATTTGCGATCTGATCGACCGTGCCATTGTGGAAGAGCCGCCGCACACCATTCGCGAAGGCGGTATTATCCGTGAGGGCTACAGCGAGGAGCTGGACAGTGTCAAGAACGATATGGTCAACGGCAAGCAGCTCATCGCCGAACTGGAAGCCAGAGAACGGGAAGCCACCGGCATCCCGAAGCTCCGCGTGGGCTTTAACCGTGTGTTCGGCTATTATCTGGAGGTCTCGAATTCCTTTAAGGAAAAGACCCCCGAGCATTATATCCGCAAGCAGACGCTTGCAAACGGCGAGCGCTACATCACGCAGGAGCTGAAGGAGCTCGAGAACCGCATTCTCGGCGCCAGCGAAAAATCTATTGCGATGGAAACAAAGCTGTTTGAAGACGTCCGCAAGACGATCGCTTCGCAGCTCACCCGCATTCAGGAAACCGCCAAGGCCGTAGCACAGCTCGATGTGCTCGCGTCTTTCGCCGTGGTTTCCATCCGAAACGATTATACGCGTCCGACCATCACCATGAACGGACGCCTCTACTTAAAAGACAGCCGTCATCCGGTTGTGGAGGCACTGCTCAGCGGCGCGTCTCCGTTTGTGCCGAATGACCTCGATATGGATCCGAACAACAACCGGGTCTCCGTCATCACCGGCCCGAATATGGCGGGTAAATCCACGTATATGCGGCAGGTCGCGGTGATTGTAATTATGGCGCAGATCGGCTGCTTCGTGCCGGCTTCCGCAGCGGAGATCGGCATTGTGGATGGCATTTACACCCGCGTCGGTGCATCCGATGATCTTGCCGCCGGCCAGTCCACCTTCATGGTGGAAATGGCGGAAGTGGCGGATATTCTGAAAAACGCCACCCCAAACAGCCTTCTGATTCTTGACGAGATCGGCCGCGGTACGTCCACTTTTGACGGCATGAGCATCGCCCGTGCCGTGATCGAATACGTGCACGACAAAAAGCTCTGCGGCGCCAAAACGCTGTTTGCCACACATTACCACGAACTGACCGATCTCGAAAGCCTGCTGCCCGGCGTATGCAATTTCAGCATCGCCGTCAAAAAGCGCGGGGATGACATCACCTTCCTGCGGCGAATCGTCCGCGGCGGCGCGGATGACAGTTTCGGCATCGAAGTCGCAAAGCTCGCCGGTGTACCGGACAAAGTCGTGAAGCGCGCAAAGCAGATCCTGCAGAGCCTGGAAAGCGGCGAAGCGGTCACCGTGCCGAAGAATGCCGCACTCCCGAAACGGGAAGAACCCATCCAGCTGACGATGCTGACGAAAGACGGGGAAGTCATCCGTCGTCTGAAATCGATCGATGTGAACACGCTCACGCCGATCGAATCCATGAACATACTGTTTGAACTTGCCAATATGCTGAAAGATTGAGGAATGGAGGCGCGGGCATGGGTAAAATTCATGTACTGGACAAACATGTGGCGGAACTGATCGCCGCCGGTGAAGTTGTCGAACGGCCGTCTTCGGTCATTAAGGAGCTCGTGGAAAACTCCATCGATGCCGGCGCATCCATTGTCACGGTGGAGATCCGCCGCGGCGGTGTTTCGTATATCCGGGTTACGGATAATGGTGTCGGCATCGCAAGGGAAGATGTGGCGACGGCTTTTCTGCGCCATGCAACGAGTAAGGTGCGGGAAAAAGAAGACCTTGATGCCATTCTGACACTTGGCTTCCGCGGTGAAGCTCTGGCCTCCATTTCTGCCGTATCCCATGTGGATCTCATCACCAAAACCGCCGACAGTGAGATCGGCACCCATTACGCCTGTTCCGGCGGCAGCGAGGTTTCTGTAGAGGATGCCGGCTGTCCCGTAGGCACAACCATTACCGTGCGGGATATTTTCTACAACATCCCGGCACGTATGAAATTCCTCAAAAAAGATACCGCGGAAGGTAACGCGGTCGCCGGACTCATGGACAAGATTGCCCTGTCCCATCCGGAAATCTCCTTTCGCTTAATTCGTGAAGGCAAGGAAACCCTGCACACCCCGGGCGACGGCAAACTGGTGTCGGCGATCTATGCGGTGTTCGGCAAAGAATTTTCCACAAACCTCGTGCCGCTCGAATACACCTATAACGGCATCCGCGTGCACGGCTATATTTCCGCGCCGTCCGGCAGCCGCCCGAACCGCACGATGCAGAATTTCTTCATCAACGGTCGTTTTGTGCGCAGCCGTACTGCAGCCGCCGCTTTGGAAGAAGCCTATAAAGGCTCTATTATGGTTGGTAAATTCCCGGCCTGCGTGCTGCATCTGGAGCTGCCCGGTGAGGTGGTGGATGTCAACGTCCACCCGGCAAAGCTCGAAGTGCGTTTTGTCAACGAGCGTCCTGTGTTCGATGCCGTCTATCACGGCGTGAAGTCCGCGCTGCTTTCCAATCGGGAGACGAAAGCGCTGGATCTGACCGGCCGCAAAAAGCCGACCGTGAACCCCTATAAGCCGGATTACATTGAAAAGCCCGTGCAGACACGCATTGCGCCGCCCGCGCAGACCATGTCGCGCGTACCGATGCCTATTCCACAGACGGTCATCCCGCAGAAACCCGCTGCCATATCGGATAATCGTCCGGCAGAGCCGAAAATTAAAGAAGAAATCATCAGAATGCCGTCCCGTCCTGTCCTTTCGGACAGCGCACCCCGTGCCGAAGAGCCGATCCGCATCGCGGAAGTCAAAACTTCCATTGAGCGTATTCTGGATCAGGAACCGCAGCCCGTACAGGTGCCGTCCGCAAAGCCGATCCGTTTGAATATCGAAGTGGAAGATGAGGACGTTTTGCCCATTCCGGCTGTGCCAAAGCCGGTAGCCACTAACAAAACGGAAGTTGTTCCGGTGCCCGTGCTGCATGAAGAACAGCCGGAAATTGTGCACACGGTGATTGGTGAAGCGTTTGATACGTACATCATCGTGCAGTACGACAGCGAAACGCTGATGTTCATCGATAAGCACGCCGCACATGAGCGGCTCTTGTATGAGCAGCTCAAAAACCGTCACGAATCGGCAGCGGCACAGACCTTGCTCGTGCCCGTGACCGTCACGCTGGACAAAGCCGAATATACCGCCGTTTTGAATCATCCGGAAGTTTTTGAGCAAGCCGGATTCGATGTGGAGGATTTCGGCAGCGGCACGATTTTGGTGCGTTCTGCTCCACTCAATCTGAACGGCGCGGATATTGAGAGTTCCGTCCTCGAAATGGCCGGTTATCTCGAACAAAACCGCAAGGACATTACGACAGAGCATATGGATTGGGTGTACCACAACATCGCGTGCCGTGCAGCCATCAAGGGCGGATCGTCTTCGAGAAAGGAAGAGCTGATCGCGCTGGCGGAGCGGCTGGAAGCTAATCCGGATGTGCGGTATTGCCCGCACGGCAGACCGATTTACGTCATGCTGAAAAAGAAGATGCTCGAAAAGGAATTTGGAAGAATCTAAAAGGAGGCGGCCGCCATGGAAAAGAAAATAAAGCTTCTTGCCGTGTGCGGTCCCACGGCATCCGGAAAGACCGCGCTCGGCGTCGCGCTCGCAAGGGCGTACAGCGGCGAGGTTATTTCCTGTGATTCCATGCAGATCTATCGTGGCATGGAAATCGGCACCGCAAAGCCGACCAAAGAGGAGATGGGGGAGATCCCGCACCATCTTCTGGATTTTTGTGACCCGGAAACCACATTCTCCGTTGTGGACTATACCACCCGTGCGGCGGAATGCATCGAAGACATCACCGCCCGCGGCACGCGGCCGATTCTGGTCGGCGGCACCGGCCTGTATGCCCGTTCTCTGCTGCGTTCCGTGCCGTTCACGGAGAACAGCCGCAGCGACGAAGTCCGCGCCGCGCTGCAGAAAGAATTTGAAGAAAAAGGAATCGGGGAGATTTACGCGCGTCTGCAGGCGTTTGATCCGGAGGGCGCAGCGGAAATTCATCCCAACAACACAAAGCGCGTGATCCGCGCGCTGGAGTACTGCCTTGTGGCGGGGGAGCCTTTCTCCGTGCAGGCCAAAGCTTCCAGGGAAGTGGAATCCGATTACGACTATAAAATGATCTGTCTCGGCTTTCAGAACCGCGACAATCTCTATGCCCGCATCAATCTCCGCGTGGATCAAATGATCCAAAACGGACTTTTAGATGAGGCGAAACAGTATTACGAACAATACGGTCTGCGCGGAAAAACATCGGTGCAGGCCATCGGATATAAAGAACTTTTCCCGTATTTTGACGGACAGTGTACGCTGGAAGAGGCCGTCGAGAATATCAAGAAGGAGACGCGCCGCTACGCGAAACGACAGCTCACATGGTTCCGGCGCGAAGAAAATACGGTTTGGCTCTATGTGGACGCCTATGATTCCGCAGAAAGCCTGATCCGGGCGGCAGAGGAGATTGCTGCTGATCATTTCGAGAAATAAACCGATCCAAAAAAGGAGGTGCTCATGTGGATAATCAAGTGATTCGAAGAATCGGTGCAACGGCAGCGGCCATTTTGCTTCTGATCTATGTTGGATATCAGTTTTTGGCTAGCTTCAAAAAAGGATTGGATACGGAAACTGCCCTGTATTCGTCCGTTTCCGATACCATCGATACCATGGGCTTCATTGTGCGCAACGAAAAACTGATCCGCGTCCACGCGAACGGTGTCTTGAACTATACTGTGGACGATGGCGAGAAGACCGCATCCGGCGGTGTCATTGCGGAAATCTATCCCACGGAGGATGACGCAGCCGCAAGAAACAGAATGGAACGTATCGAAGATGAGCTTCTGCGTCTGGCGGTTCTGGAAAACCCGGGTGAGATCACAACATCCAATCCGCAGTTGATCGGCAGCCAGATCAGTAAGAAGATCACATCCGTTCTGGGCGATATCAAAGACGGCGCCTGGGATCGGATTGACGGCGAGAAAAACGATCTGCAGCTGCTGCTTGGACAAAAGCAGATCATTACCGGTGCGGAGTCTGCCGAAGAATATCTGGCGCATATAGAGTCACTTCGTGCGGAGTATAAGGCGCTTGAACGCAGCGCAGCCGCCAGTACGGGCAAGATCAAATCGCCGGCGTCCGGATACTTTATTCAGAATGTGGACGGCTACGAAGAAGCGGTGGATCTCAAAACGATCGACTCCCTGACCACGGAGGACATTGACGCGCTGTTGAACGGTGAAGCGTCGGAAACGACCGACCGTTCTGTGCTCGGAAAAGTAGCGATGGATTTTAACTGGTACATCGTCTGCAACATCGACGAGAATGATTTGGTTCGATTGGACCGAACCAAGAAGATCACGGTGGAGATGCCGTTTGCCTCCGTGGAAAAGATCCCGGCCAGCATCATCAAAGTAAACCCCAACGAGGAAACCGGCGGTGCAGCGCTGATCATCCAGTGTACCTATGTAAACAGTGATCTGATCGGCGCACGTAAGGAACCGCTGCGGATCAACATCAACGATTATGCCGGTGTTTTGGTCAACGAAAAAGCCATTCATTTTGAAGATATTACGGTATATGAGACCGATGCATACGGCAGCGAGGTTCCAGTCGTGTACGAAAATGTGCGCGGCGTCTATGTGAAGTCCGGCAGCCGGCTGCGTTTTGTTCAGGTGTTCAGTGATGCTACGATCAACGGATATGCCATTTGCAAGATCAGCCTGAGTGACAGCGAAAAAGAACAGTTGGTGACCGAAAAGACCATTCAGCTGTACGATGAAGTCGTAGTAGGAGGTACGGATCTTTATGACGGAAAAATACTCTGATCCGCGTTTCCTTGCGGTGGAAGAAAACTACAAATATATCACGGAGCGCATCGCACAGGCGGCGGTCCGTTCCTGCAGAAATCCGGAAGACATCACCTTTTTGGCAGCCACCAAGACAGTGCCGGCGGAAGTCATCAACCATGCGATCCGCTGCGGTCTGCGGTATGTCGGCGAAAACCGGGTGCAGGAATATCTGAGCAAATACGAGAGCATCGATTGGGCTTCCGGTGTGCAGGGGCAGATCATCGGACGGCTGCAGACCAATAAGGTCAAATACATTGTCGATAAAGTCAGCTGCATCCAGTCCGTCGATTCCGTGAAGCTCGCGAAGGAGATCTCGCGCCAAGCTGAAAAAAACGGACGCCGTATGCCGGTTTTGGTTGAAGTCAACATCGGTGCCGAAGAGAACAAGGGCGGCATCGCACCGGATGGTCTGGAAGATTTTCTGCAGGAAATTGCTGGTTTGCCGGGTATTCGTATCGACGGATTGATGACAATTCCGCCGATTTGTGAGGATAATACGGAACTCTGTAATTATTTTTCCCGAATGCAGCAATATTTTATTGACATTCAGACAAAAAAATTAGATAATGTTAGTATGAATTGCCTGTCGATGGGCATGTCATCCGATTATGAGGAAGCGATTCTCTGCGGCGCTACAATGGTCCGCATAGGCTCGTCTCTGTTTGGTGCAAGAATATACCCTCAAAACAAGTAAAATGGAGGTAATGAATAGATGGCAAGTTTGTTTGATAAGATTAAGAAGTTGTGGAATCCCCCCGATGACGAGTATAATGTATACGAAGAAGAGGCGGTCAATCCGGTTTCCGGTGGTTATGATGATCGCGCGGAGACTGCACGTACCCCCTATGCAAACAGCGCGCCGAATCGCGTTGTCAGCTTCAATCGTGCCAGTGCACAGGTGCGCTCTTTCCAGCCGATTTCCTTTGGCGCAGAGATCAGCGGTATTGCAGATGAACTGAACAGCAAGAATATCGTGATCCTGAATCTGGAAAAAACAGAGAAGGATGAAGCAAGACGCATTCTGGATTTCCTCAGCGGTGTGGCTTATGCAAACGAGGGCAAGATCAAGCGTGTGTCCACAACTACATATGTGATTACACCGTACAATGTAGATTACAGCGGAGCTGAAGTGCTGGATGATATGGAGCACGGCAACTTCAGATTCTGATTTATGAGCACCGAAGATCAGGCTTTATTTGAGGCTAAAATAGCCGATTGTGTGCGTTTGGGGGAGAAGAGACCTTCTTTTCTGGGGTTTCTGGAACTTTCCGAGCGCGCGGAAGCGGAACAGATCCTGCACCGGATGCACGCCGGAAACTATATGTTTTTTGGCGGGTGGGACGATGCGGAACGTGTGATGCTTGGTGTTTTTCCGGATTATCTGGATCCGGATCCCGTACTGTTTCCCTTGGCAGCGTTGACCCTGCAGTACAGAAAACAGGATGTTCTGACACACAGGGATTTCCTTGGGTCCTTTATGGCACAGGGCGTTGTTCGCGCATCATTGGGTGATATTCTGATTGAAGAAGGCCGTGCCGTTCTCTTTGTGAAAAGCGAGCTGGCACCGCATTTTCAGTCTCAGGTGGAAAAAATCGGACGCGTAGGCGTTCAGATCACGGAGGGCTTTTCGGAGCCACTTCCCGTAGCGCACAGCTTTCAGCCGCTTCGCGGTGTTGTGGCTTCGGAGCGTTTGGATTGTTTTGTTGCTTTTCTGACCAGTTCCGGTCGGGAAAAAGCGGCGCAGATGATCCACGGCGGCTATGTTTCCGTCAATCACAGGGAAACGATCTCCGTATCCGCCCGGGTCAATCCCGGTGACATTCTTTCCATTCGTCGGTACGGAAGATTTATTGTTGATGGAATCGGTCCGCAGACCAAAAAGGGCCGTTTGTCAATACAATGCAGAAAATATATTTAGGAGGCATATATTTATGTTATCGCTTAAGGATATTAATGAAGTCAGCTTTAGAAAATCCAATTTCTCCGGCTACAACTCGGATGATGTAGATCGCTTCATTGATGAGGTTATTGAAACCGTTACTGCCCTTGCGAAAGAGAATGCCGAGATGAAGTCCCATAAGGACGATTATTCTCCGAAGGTGGCAGAGCTCACCGCAAAAAATGTCGAGCTGCAGAAAAAGCTTTCCATTCTGGCGGCTAAAATCGAGTCCTACCGTGCTGACGAAGACGGCATTAAGGAAGCCATCCTGAGCGCACAGCGTTTGGGCAATGCTTCTCTGCGTGAGGCCAGAGCCAAGGCGGAGACCATTGTTTCCGATGCCAATGCCAAGGCAGAAGCCATTCTGGCGGAAGCCCGCATGAAGTCCGAATCCATGGTCGAGATGTATAAAGTTCAGATTGCAGAGAAGGAAAACGAACTGACCGAAATGAAGCGTGAAGTCACCGCTTTCCGTTCCTCTCTCTATGAGATTTACCGTGAGCATTTCGCAATCATCGAGCGTATTCCGAAATATGACATTCCGGAAGAGCCGAAGGTGGAAGAAGCTCCGAAGTTTCAGCCTGCCCCGGTAAAGGAAACACCGGCTCCGGTTGTCAAAGCAGAGCCTGAGGAAGAGGTTATTCCGGTCCCGGCAGCTCAGATTCAGGAAAAGCCCGCAGCACCCGCTGCACAGTATACACCGGCTCAGCCCGCAGCACCGTATGTACCGACACCGGTACAGCAGCCCGTTGTAAAGCAGCCTGTCGCACAGCCCCAGCCCTATACACCGGCACAGCCTGCAGCACCGGCGTATAATAAAGATGCCTATATGCAGGAACAGTTTAACGGCATCGGTCTGGACCTGAATGCATATTCCGATATTCCGGAAACCCTGCAGAAGGAAAAAGAGTCTCTTTTCAGCACCCTCGAATTTGGCTTTGAGGATACTTCCAAGAAAAAGGGAAAGTTTAAGAGAAGATAAATTACCAGAAAGGCACGGATAAATCACCATGGATTACAAAAGTACGCTGAATCTTCCTAAAACCGATTTTGCCATGCAGGCCGGTCTTCCGAAAAAGGAACCGGTCATGCTGGAAAAGTGGTATGAAGATAAAATTTACGAAACCGTTATCGAAAAGAATGAAGGAAAGCCGCTCTATGTTCTGCACGACGGCCCTCCGTATGCAAACGGCGACATTCACCTCGGTACTGCGCTGAACAAGACCCTGAAGGACTTTATTGTTCGTTATAAGAACATGGCCGGCTTCAAGTCTCCGTATGTTCCGGGCTGGGATACCCACGGTTTGCCCACAGAGTTGAAGGCCAGAAAGAAGGCCGGCGTATCCAACGCATCCACCATTTCCGACGTGGAGCTGCGTCAGATCTGCCGTGAGTTCGCACTGTCCTATCTGGACGAGCAGCGCAATTCCTTCAAGCGCCTCGGTGCGATCGGTGAGTGGGATAATCCGTATATTACACTGATCAAGGAATTCGAGGCAAAGCAGATCGAGGTTTTCTCTGAGATGGCCACAAAGGGCTTCATCTATAAGGGCCTGAAGCCGGTTTACTGGTGCCCGTCCTGCGAAACCGCTCTGGCAGAAGCCGAGATCGAGTACGCGGAGGATCCGTGCCATTCCATCTATGTCAAGTTCCAGGTGACAGACGATAAGGGTCTGCTTACCGCGCTTGGCGCAGATCTCAGCAAGACCTATTTTGTCATTTGGACGACTACGACCTGGACCCTGCCCGCAAACGTTGCGATCTGCGTCGGTCCGGAGTTTGAATATGCACTCATCCAGTGCGACGGCGAGTTCTTCGTGATGGCTTCTGCTCTGGCAGAAACTGCCATGCAGGCTGCCGGCAAAACCGAGTACGAGATCCTCGGCACCATGAAGGGCATCGATCTCGAGTATATGAAGACACAGCATCCGTTCCTGGACCGCAAGTCCATTGTCATCGTCGGCGATCATGTCACGCTCGAAAGCGGTACCGGCTGCGTTCATACAGCGCCCGGTCACGGTGTGGAAGACTATACCGTATGCCATGATCATTATCCGGAGATCCCGGTTGTTGTGCCCGTGGACAGCCACGGCCGCATGACCGAAGAAGCCGGTTTCTCCGCCGGTCTCACCACCGATGAAGCCAACAAGGTGATCGCACAGCATCTGGAAGACAGCGGCAACCTGTTCGCACTCCAGAAGATCATCCACCAGTATCCGCACTGCTGGCGCTGCAAGACCCCGGTTCTGTTCCGTGCAACAGAGCAGTGGTTCTGCTCCGTAGATGCCATCAAGGAGCAGGCGCTCGAGGCCATCAAGGGCGTAGAGTGGATCCCGGGCTGGGGCGAGGAGAGAATCTCCTCCATGGTCCGTGACCGCAACGACTGGTGTATTTCCCGTCAGCGTCGTTGGGGCGTGCCGATCCCGATCTTCTACTGCAAGGATTGCGGCGAACCGCTGATCTCCAAGGAAGCCATGCAGGCCGTTGCCGACCTCTTCCGCGAAGTCGGTTCCGACGTATGGTATGCAAAAGAGGCTTCCGAGATCCTGCCGGAAGGCTTCAAGTGTGCAAAGTGCGGCTGCGGCAGCTTCAACAAGGAGCACGACATTATGGACGTTTGGTTCGATTCCGGTGTTACCCATGCTGCTGTCTGCGATGAACGCGATTATCTCCACTGGCCGGCTGACCTGTACCTCGAAGGTGCAGACCAGTACCGCGGCTGGTTCCAGTCCTCTCTGCTGACCTCCATTGCATGGCGCGGCAAGGCACCGTACAAGGCAGTCGTTACCCACGGCTGGGTTGTTGACGGTCAGGGCAGAGCGATGCATAAGTCTTTGGGCAACGGTATCGCACCGCAGGAGATCATCGACAAATACGGCGCCGATATCCTGCGTCTGTGGGTTGCTTCTTCTGACTACCATGCGGACATCCGCATCTCTCCGGAGATCCTGAAGCAGCTTTCCGATGCATACCGCAAGATCCGCAACACCGCCCGTTACATCCTCGGCAACCTGGCTGATTTCAACCCGGATACCGACAGTGTACCGGTTTCCGATATGCTCTCCATCGATAAGTGGGCACTGAACCGTCTGGATCAGCTGAACCGTAAGGTGCGAGCAAGCTATGATAAGTTTGAGTTCCATCAGGTTTATCATGCCATCCACAACTTCTGCGTTGTAGATATGTCCAACTTCTATCTGGATGTCATCAAGGATCGTCTCTACACCGAGAAGAAGGATTCCACAGAACGTCGTGCCGCACAGACCGCCATGTACATCATCCTCGATGCTATGACCCGTCTGCTGGCTCCGATTCTCGCTTTCACCACCGATGAGATCTGGCTGAGCATGCCGCACTGCAGCGACAGCGACGCACGTCACGTGGTTTACAATGAGATGCCGAAGCTTGTCAGCGAACTGACCGGCGAAGCGGTTTCCGAAGAGTTCGTCGCCGCTTGGGATAAGATTCATGACATCCGTGATGTTGTCAAGAAGGCGCTCGAGACTGCCCGCGCTGAGAAGAAGATCGGCGCATCTTTGGATGCAAAGGTCACGCTGTTCTGCACAGGTGAGCTCTACGACTTCCTGAAGTCCGTCGAAAATGAGCTGTCCACCGTGTTCATCGTATCTCAGACCGAGATCGTGAACGGCGAGGGCGGCACACATACCGATGAAGCACTCGGTCTCTCTGTTCTTGTTGAGAAGGCAGAGGGCGAGAAGTGCATGCGCTGCTGGGCTTATTCCTCCACAGTGGGCAGTGATCCTGACCATCCGGAACTCTGTGCACGCTGTGCAAAAGCGCTTTCCTAAAAAACAATGAAATCCAAGGTGCAATCCGGTTTTTCCGGGTTGTGCCTTTCGGATTGTAAGGAGAATTTCTTTGCCGTTTCTCGTACTTTTTCTGATCGCAGTGCTCACAGCTGTGGATCAGTTCATCAAAATGATGGTCATCACCAATCTTAAACCCATCGATACGATCGCGTTCATTCCAGGTTTCCTGAATTTCACCTATGTGGAAAATATTGGTGCTGCGTTCGGTGTACTTTCCGGGTTGGGTTGGCTTTTGATCACGTTGACCTCTCTGACCATCCTCGTGCTGCTGGTCTTTATTTTCCGGTATAAACATCATTCTTTTCTGTCCTATACATCCTGCATCCTGATCATAGCGGGCGGCATCGGCAATCTGATCGACCGCATCGCATTCGGCTATGTGGTAGACTACATTCATGTGCAGTTTTTCCCGTACGTATTCAACTTTGCGGATTGCTGTGTGGTGATCGGCGCAATTTTGTTCGCGATCTGGTATTTGTTCATTATGGAAAAGAAGGAGAAGGGCGAAGTCCCGAAACAGGAAGATGACGGATCAGCTGAAGCATGAAATCGTTATAACCGAATCCGGCTTGCGTGCGGATAAGATCATTTCCGCAGCGCTGCCGGATTTATCCCGTTCCGCCGTGCAGAATCTGATTGCCGGCGGAAATGTTTTCTGCAATGGTACGCCCATTCAGAAGAGCACAAAGCTGCCGGTCGGCGCGGTTTTGTCGGTGGAGATCCCGCCCGCCAAACCGCTGGATGTATGCCCGGAGAATATCCCGCTGGATATTGTTTACGAAGATGACGATCTTCTGGTCGTCAACAAACCCAAGGGGATGGTGGTGCATCCCGCAGCCGGCAATTACGACGGCACGCTGGTGAATGCCCTGCTGTATCACTGCGGGGATTCGCTTTCCGGCATCAACGGCGTGATCCGCCCCGGCATCGTGCACCGCATCGATAAGGATACAAGCGGACTTCTGATCGTTGCGAAGAACGATACGGCGCATCGCCATCTTGCTGAACAGATCAAGGAACACAGCTTTACCCGTGAATATCGCGCCGTGGTTTACGGACGCATCCGCGAGGACGGCACGGTCGATGCACCCATTGCGCGCCATCCGCAGGACAGAAAACGCATGGCGGTGATCCATTCTCCGTCTTCCCGGGAGGCCGTCACGCATTATTTCGTGACAAACCATTTCAACGGCTTCACCCAGCTGCGGCTGCGGCTGGAAACAGGCCGCACGCATCAGATTCGTGTGCATATGGCGCATATTGGCCACCCGGTTGCCGGTGACCCGGTCTACGGGCCCAAAAAGGTGATCACCTCGCTCGGCGGCCAATGTCTGCACGCCGGTCTGATCGGTTTTATCCATCCGAGGACGGGCGAATACCTGGAGTTTGAAGCGCCGCTGCCGAAATACTTTACCGATTTTGTGCAGACCCTTCGGTCGGAGGCGTGATCGACGTGAAGAAGAATTTACAGCGCACGCTCCTTCTGTATGCACTGTTTCTGGCGGCCATGGGCGGTGTACTGTTCTGTGTTGCACAGGGAAATCGTACGATTCAGCCGGTTCAGGTCGTCCGCGAAGAACACACAACGGAAGCGAATATCTCCGGGAATTCCGTGTCGGAAGCTCCGGGGATCATCAACATCAACACAGCATCCAAGGCAGAATGGATGTCCCTGCCCGGCATCGGAGAAGTTCTCGCCGAACGCATCCTCGATTACAGGGAAGAAAACGGCGCTTTTCACGATATTCAGGAATTGACGGAAGTCAAGGGAATAGGGCAGAAGCTGCTCGAATCTTTGGCGCCGTATCTCAGCATATAAAATCAGCCCGCAGCTTGATTCAAACCAAGCTGCGGGCTTTTCCTGTTTTATTCTTATTTCAGAACGACCTTGTGGAAGACCTTCTTGCCCTTCTTCACGATGACATGACCCTTTTCAAAGTCGGCTGCGGTGAAGCTCTTTGCAATATCGGTGACCTTCACATCATCCACGGAAACACCGCCCTGCTGCACAAGGCGTCTGCCTTCACCCTTGGAGGGGATGAGGCCGGCCTTCAGCATCAGATCGAGAATGGCGATGCTGCCGTCGGTCAGATCGTCTGCGGTGATTTCGGTGGTCGGCATATTGTCGGCATTGGCGCCGCCGCCAAACAGTGCGCGGGCGCTGGCCTGTGCCTTGTCGGCTTCTTCCTTGCCGTGTACCATCTGGGTGAGCTCGTAGGCGAGGATCTCCTTGGCACGGTTCAGCTGGCTGCCTTCCCAGCTTTCCATGGCGTTGATTTCTTCCAGCGGCAGGAAGGTGAGGAGCTTGATGCACTTGAGCACATCGGCGTCGTCCACATTTCTCCAGTACTGGTAGAAATCGAACGGGGAGGTCTTGTTCGGATCCAGCCAAACGGCGTTGCCTGCGGTTTTGCCCATCTTCTTGCCCTGAGAGTCGGTCAGCAGGGTGATGGTCATTGCGTCCGCATCCTTGCCGAGCTTGCGGCGGATGAGCTCGGTGCCGCCCAGCATATTGCTCCACTGGTCGTCGCCGCCGAACTGCAGGTTGCAGCCGTACTGCTTGTAGAGTGCGTAGAAGTCGTAGCTCTGCATGATCATGTAGTTGAACTCGAGGAAGGAGAGGCCCTTCTCCATGCGCTGCTTGTAGCATTCTGCGCGCAGCATATTGTTGACGGAGAAGCAGGCGCCCACTTCGCGGAGCAGCTCGACGTAATTGAGCTTGAGGAGCCAGTCTGCGTTGTTGACCATCATGGCCTTGCCGTCGGAGAAATCGATGAAACGCTCCATCTGGCGCTTAAAGCACTCGGCGTTGTGGTTGATGTCTTCCAGAGTCAGCATCTTGCGCATATCGGTGCGGCCGGAGGGGTCGCCGATCATGGTTGTGCCGCCGCCGATGAGGGCAATGGGCTTGTTGCCGGCCATCTGCAGACGCTTCATCAGCGTCAGCGCCATAAAGTGA
This sequence comes from Clostridia bacterium, assembly GCA_017407665.1. Lineage (GTDB taxonomy): Bacteria > Bacillota > Clostridia > Oscillospirales > Acutalibacteraceae > Hominenteromicrobium. The sequence goes on from JAFQWC010000128.1 coordinate 23,528, forward strand.
CCGGCTGTTAGGCTGTCTGCTGTGCAGTCAAAGCCGATGTAGAAAGTTGCCTTTCCGTTGTTGACCAGATCACGGATCTTCTCCTCGTTCGTGACCTGGGCGATCAGGCCTCTGGCCTGAAGTTCTTCATAGATACCCATTCTATATCTTCCTTTCTTGTTTCGGGGGCATAAGAAAAGCCCCCTGCATTGGTTGCAGAGGGCGGAAATCACCGCGGTACCACCTCAGTTTATCCCGAACTCGCATTCGGGACCTCAACGGGTACAAACATACCCTCACGCTGTAACGTGCGCACACGGTCCGCCTCTACTCAGGATGCTTTTCAAGGGGACAGCTCCGGAATGTATTTCCGCATCCCGCCGCATCCGCTTACACCACCCGCAGACTCTCTTTGCCGACTGAAAATGCGTACTTCTTTCCTTCATCGCCATTGAGAATATTATAGGCATGAAGCAGGGATTTGTCAAGCGTCCGCTTCAAAATTCTCCAGAATCCGCAGCATACGGGAGAGCTTTTCTTCTGTATCCACCCAGCGCTGCAGCATTTTAAGCGTCATGTTTTCCGGCAGGCCCAACGCGGTACAGAGCTTTTTTCGAAGATCACTGCTGTTTGGATGGCCTGTTAATCCCAGCTCCATGCAGTCCGTTGTGGTCAGCGTAATTTTCCGGGCGGGCGCGGTTTCAGCCGCTACACCGGCATCGAGCAGTGCCTGCAGCAAAACGTCTGCCGGAATCCCCTCCACACCGAGCTTACCCTCCTTGGAAGGCGCCGCCTTGCGCTTTTCTTTGCCGTAGATATCCGGGATATAGGCGTGGCGGATTTGTTCCTGCGGCACAAAGGAAGCCACATAATTTCGGATCTGCCGCCCGGCGTTGTCGCTGTCCGTTAGAATGACAAGACCGCGTTCCGCAGCAAGCGTCCGGATATAGCTGCGTTTTTCCTCATCTTTGTAGACGGAAAAACCGTTTGTTTCAATAATCAAAGCATCCACGAGAGAGGAAAGCTTGATCTTATCGTATTTTCCCTCCACGAGA
>JAFQWC010000129.1 GCA_017407665.1 Clostridia bacterium
GCCTGCCCGTTCCGCACACTGGATGCGCTTTTGAAAACACCGGGCCTGCCGAAAGTCTGCATTGTGGACTTCCACGCGGAAGCCACCGGCGAAAAACGCGCGCTGGGCTATTACGCCGACGGTCGCGTCTCCGCCGTTTTTGGCACGCACACCCATGTGCAGACCGCGGATGAAACCGTGCTGCCCCACGGCACCGGCTACATCACCGATGCCGGCATGACCGGCGTGATCGAATCCGTGCTCGGTGTAAAAGCGGAGCTCGTGATCAAAAAGCAGCTGAGCCGTATGCCCGTGCGTTTTGACTACGCCGACGGCGACTGTAAAATGGACTGTGTCCTGTTTGATATTGATGAAAAAACCGGCCTGTGCCGCAGCGCGGAACGGCTTTCCATCCGGTAATCTTTGCAAAAGTACCGGAAAAAAGCGAAAAATACAGCTGAAATTCTCCATTTTTTCAAGATGTACGCACAAGCGTCCCTTGTAATTTTGGAAACTTTATGCTATACTTTCAGTTAAGAATACCCCGTCAGAGGCGTATAAATGGATGCCTCATTACTATTTTAGACAGGATGTGTAACACTGTGATTACAGGTAAGCTGCTTCGCGATGCCATCATTTCCGGCGCGAACAACATTTTGAAGAACAGAAAGTACGTAGACAGCCTGAACATCTTCCCCGTTCCGGATGGCGACACAGGCACCAATATGTCCATGACGATTTCTGCAGGCAGTGACGCCATGCAGAAACTCGGTGACGAGGTCACCACCGCAGAGACTGCCAAGGCTGCCGCATCCGCTATGCTGCGCGGCGCAAGAGGCAACTCCGGCGTTATCCTCTCTCTCCTGTTCCGTGGTTTCTCCAAGGGTCTGGAGGACACCGTGGAAGCCGACGGCGCACAGCTGGCACAGGCACTGACCATCGGTGTGGAAGCCGCTTACAAGGCTGTCATGAAGCCCACCGAGGGCACCATTCTCACCGTAGCCCGTGTTGGTGCGGAAAAGGGCACCGCCGCTGCTGAAATTGACAATGACCCCATCTATGTATGGGATGCCATCTGCCTCGGCGCTGCCGAAGCGCTGGCCACCACACCGGATCTTCTCCCCGTGCTCAAGAAAGCAGGCGTTGTGGACGCCGGCGGTCAGGGTCTGTGCATGATCCTCGACGGCATGATGAGTGTCTTCAAGAACGGCGAGATCATCCAGACCGGTATGACCGAAGAAGAAAGAGCTGCCGACAACGCAGAGTTCTTCGCCAGCGTTGCCGCAGAGTTTGACAGCGAGATCACCTTCACCTACTGCACCGAGTTCATCGTGGGCCGCGATCCGGAAGTCAAGACCGAGCCCAACGAGCTCAGAATGTTCCTCGAGACCATCGGCGACTGCGTTGTCGTTGTGGATGACGAGGAGATCATCAAGGTACACGTACACACCGAGCAGCCCGGCGACGCCCTCACCAAGGCGCTGACCTTCGGTTCCCTGCTCACTGTAAAGATTGAAAATATGAGAGAGCAGCACAGAAAGGCTGCCGAGCAGAACGAAGCCGAGCGCGCTGCGTTTGAAGCCAAGAATGCCGAGGCCGAAAAGCCCGCTCTGGAGCCGGTTGAGCCGGAAGAAGAGATCGGTTTTGTGGCTGTGGCTGCCGGCGAAGGCCTCCATGCCCTGTTCGGTGATCTCGGCTGCGCACAGATCGTCAGCGGCGGTCAGACCATGAACCCCAGCACCGAGGATATCGTTGCTGCGGCTCTGGCTACACCGGCCAAGCACGTTCTGGTTCTGCCGAACAACAAGAACATCATCATGGCTGCCGAGCAGGCCATCCCGCTGGTCACCGACCGCCAGATCCATGTGATCCCGACCCGTACCGTACCGCAGGGTCTCTCCGCGATGCTCGCCTTTGATCCGGACAGCGACGCAGATACCAATGCAGAAGCCATGCTGGCCGCTGCACAGGGCGTACAGACCGGCAACGTCACCTTCGCTGCCCGCGATTCCGAATTCGGCGGCTTCAAGATCAAGGAAGGCGACATCATGGGTCTCGTCAACGGCAAGCTGGAGTTTGTCGGTGAAGCACCGGTACGCATCGCCTACAAGACAGCCAAGGCGATGCTCAGCCGCAGCACTTCCTTTATCACCGTGATCTACGGCGAGGGCGTTTCCGAGGATGACGCCAACGAAGTGGTTCGTCTCATCCGCAACAAAGCCGGGGACGACGTGGAGATCAGCGTTGTAAACGGTGGTCAGCCGGTTTACCACTTCATCATTTCTGTGGAATAAGATCCGTTTTTTCCGGGCGGGGCGAAAGCCCTGCCCGTTTTCTTTACACGATTTTGGGAAAGGAGGCAGACCATGCCCTCTCTGTTTGATGCGGATATTGCCACCCTGAAAGGGGTGGGGCAAAAGCGCGCGGAACTGTTCCGCAAGCTGGGTGCCCCCACCGTGGGTGATTTGCTGCGGCTGTACCCCCGCGCCTATGAGGATTGGCGGGACGCGGTCCCCATCCGCAATACACTCCTGAACGAAGTGAATATTGTGAAAGGCACCGTTCTGCGCCGCCCCACGGAGCAGCGCATCCGCGGCGGCATGACACTGTACAAGACCGCCATCACCGACGGCGAGGACGACATGCAGCTCACGTTCTTCAACAACCGGTTTGTGATGAATCTGCTGGAGGAGGGACAGGTCTACGCCTTTCGCGGCAAAGTGACCGGCACCTTCACGCGCCGGGAAATGGCCTCTCCGGAATTTGTGCCCGAAGCCCGTATGCAGGACATGGTGCCCGTCTACCCGCAGACCGAGGGGCTCACCTCCCGCCTCATTGCAAACGCGATGAAGGAAGCGCTGAAACGTCTGCCGGAAACCGTGAATGACCCCATCCCGGATGCGCTGCGCATGGAATTTGCGCTGTGCCGCCTGGAATATGCATTAAAAACCATTCATTTTCCGAATTCACCGGAAGCCCTCTCCACCGCCCGCCGCCGTTTGGTGTTTGAGGAGCTGCTCGTGCTGCAGCTGGGTATGATGGAGCTGCGCCGTGCCGGTGCACGGGATAACCCCTACCCCATCCGCAAAAACTGCACGGAGGCCTTCTGCGCCCTGCTGCCCTTTACGATGACCGGTGCGCAGCAGCGTGCCATCGCGGACGCCATGCGCGACATGGCCGGCGCGCACCCGATGAACCGCCTCATTCAGGGCGATGTGGGCAGCGGCAAGACCGCCGTGGCTGCCGCTCTGTGCTATAACGTGATCCAAAACGGCCTGCAGGCCGCACTGATGGCGCCGACCGAGATCCTCGCCACCCAGCATTATGAGTCCCTCTCCGCTTTGCTTGAGCCGGCGGGCGTTCGCGTGGCGCTCATCACCGGCAGCACACGGCAGAAAGCGAGAAACGAGATCCTTGCCGGGCTTCAGAGCGGCGGGATCCAACTGATCGTCGGCACGCACGCACTCATCAGCGACGGCGTGGAGTTCAAGGACCTCGCGCTCGTCATCACGGACGAGCAGCACCGCTTCGGTGTGGGACAGCGCACCGCCCTCGCGAAAAAGGGCAATTTCCCGCACACGCTCGTCATGAGCGCCACGCCGATCCCCCGCACGCTGGCGCTGATGATCTACGGCGATCTCGATGTTTCCGTCCTCGATGAGCTGCCCTCCGGCCGCCAGCCGATCGAAACGTATCTCATCGACCCGGCCAAGCGCCGTCGCGCTTTTGGATACATTCAAAAGCACATCGACGAGGGACGGCAGGCGTACATCGTTTGCCCGCTGATCGAGGAAAACGACAGCGATATGGCGAGCGTAAAGGCCTATGCAGAGATTGCCCGCGCGTATTTCGGGGATCTGCCGATGGGCATTCTGCACGGCCGGATGAAGCCGAAGGAAAAAGACGCCGTGATGGCCGACTTCTCCGCCGGGCGCACGAAGCTGCTGCTCTCCACCACGGTGGTAGAGGTCGGCGTGGACGTGCCGAACGCCGTGCTGATGATGATCGAGAACGCGGAGCGCTACGGCCTTTCGCAGCTGCATCAGCTCAGAGGACGCGTTGGCCGCGGCAAGTATAAATCCACCTGTATTCTGGTCACGGAAGCCCAGAACGAGGAAGCACTGCAGCGGCTTCGTATGTTCTGCAGCACCACGGACGGCTTCAAGGTCGCGGATGAGGACCTGCGTCTCCGCGGCCCCGGTGATTTCTTCGGCCAGCGCCAGCACGGTCTGCCGAAGCTGAAGATCGCCGATATGATGAACGATATGCAGGTTTTGAGCGAGGCACAGGCCTGCGCACGCCGCATTGTGGAGCGGGATCCGCTGCTTTCCGACCCCGCACTGCGCGGGCTGAAAGCCGAAATGCGCCGTCTGTTCGCCTCCACCGGCGGCACGGTCACACTGTAAGGAGAATCGTATGATCGGAATTGCTACGGGAAACGGCTACGGTATTCCCTTTGAAGAACGATACGCCCTGTTCCGGAAAGCCGGATTCGACAGCATCCTGCTGTGGTGGGGCAATGACGAGATGGCTACACGGGTGGACCGCGTCTGGCTGGCAAAAGCGTTCGATCTTCGGATCGAAAATGCGCACGCCTCGACAAATGACCTGAATGCCCTCTGGCTGGAGGGTGCGGCGGGCAACCGCACCTGCAACCGGCTTCTGCATGAGATCGATGACTGCGGGGAATTCGGCATTCCCACACTCGTTCTGCATCTGACAAACGGCAGTAACCCGCCGCCGGTCAGCGCGTCCGGTCTGCAGCGCGTGGAATATCTGCTCCGTTTGGCTGAGGACACAGGTGTGCGTCTGGCGTTTGAGAACGTACGGCAGCCGGAACACACGCGCTATATTCTGGACCACTATCCCCTGCCCCATGTGGGGCTGTGCTATGATGCCGGCCACGCGCATTTCTGGACGCCGGACACCGACTGGCTCACCCTGTATAAGAACCGCATTTTTGCTGTGCACCTGCATGACAACGACGGCACCCGCGACGCCCACCGGATCCCCTTGGAGGGGTCAATCGACTGGGAACACATCATGGAGAAGATCGCAGTTTCTTCGTATCACGGCTGCATCGCGGTGGAATCGGAATACGCTGCCGGCGGGTATGAATCCGCGGAATCCCTGCCCGACTACCTGCACCGCGCTTATGCGGGCGGACAGAAACTGGAACATTTGCTGCAAAAATACAGGAACAAATGAAAAAACTCCCGCTGAGAACCGGCTGCAAACCGGCATTCAGCGGGAGATTTGAATTTATTACTTGAACTTATTTCAGCATGGCCTGGATTTTCTGCAGGGCCGCTCTGCCCTCGCGCAGACCTTCATCGTGCAGGGCAAGCAGGGCGGGAATATCCGCACCGGTGCGGCCCACGCGGATGGGCTCCTGCGGGCGGATGATCACGGCTTTCCCTTCGCGTTCCAGCCGTTCACAAAGATCGAGCTGGCGGTTGTAAATTGTATGCCGCTGCAGCATGGCATCCGCTAAAGCCGGGGTTTTCCGGCAAATTGTACGCAGCAGTTTTTCGTGCCCGAACGGTGTTTTGCGGTAGCCTGCGTTGCGCGTCAGGATGATGACATGGAAACGGTTGCCGTCCGCCACGGATTTTTCGATCGGAATCGGGTCCGTCACGCCGCCGTCGAGCAGTTCGAGCCCGTTATAGTGCACGGATTTCGTGAGAAACGGTACGGAACAGGATGCCTGCGTTACGGTGAACGGTGCTTTCAGCGCGTCCTTCTCAAACCAGATCGTTTTGCCGTCCGCACAGTTCATGGCACCGGTCAGCATCCGGCTGTTCTGCGCGTGGAAAGTCTTCCAATCAAAGGGAATGTGCTGCTCCGGAATGGTTTTGAAGATATAGTCAAAGCCGAACATGGAGCCTTTCAGCAGCAGATTTCGCTTACTGACATACGCTTTATGCCCCACGTAGTTTTCTATGATCTGCCGGCTGCGCAGCGTCTGCCCGGAAAGATAGGACAGCGCATTTGCCGCACCAGCCGAGACGCCGATGACATACGGAAACAGCAGATCCTGCTCCAGAAACGCCTCCATCACGCCGGAGCTGTAGTAGCCCCGCAGGCCGCCGCCCTCCAAAACCAGAGCGGTGCCTTCCGGCAGTCTGTTTTTTAGTATTTTGCCTTGAATCGGTTCCTGTGTAAACGTATGCATCTGCTGCACACCTCCAAATTCAAGATTCAGCATAGCGCAGCCGTATGTTCTTGTCAAGACTTACAAGGCCGCAAGCGGCTGCAGATGTTGGATAATCTGCCCGAAATCGCAGGCATCCCGGTCCGCACCAAGGAAAAACAGGCCCATATGGAACAAATACAGCAATTCCTTATCCGGCTGCGCCTGCAGCTTGGGGACAGCCTTAAAAAGAATACGAAAAATCTCTTCCTTCGCCGTTGTTTCCATCTTCCACATCGCTTCCATATCGGCATCCGCCGTGCTGCCGCAGGGCATGGCGCAATACGCACACGCCGGGGCCACGTTGGCCTTTTCCCGGCGGATTTTACCTGTTGCCTCCAAAATTACATTCTCATCCGCGTCCCATACACAGAGGCTCTCCAGCAGAAGGGCATCCGTATCTTTCGTTTTGCCGTTCTTCTCTGCCGCACGCACCAAACCGATCATGGCACCCAGCAGTTCGTTCTGCGATTTCCGCATCAGATTCGATCTCTCCTTACGTAAATTGAGATTTTCTTTATCATACAGAACAGCCTTTCAAAAGTCTGTTGGATTTTCAACATTTTCTGATTTTCTCGTTCAAAACACGAGAAAATCACTTATTCCTTTTCGGGTTGTCCGTCTGCCGAAGAATGTAATCAATACTCACTTGATATAAATTTGCCAGCTTAATTAAGATTTCATCCGTTACCTGCTGCTGACCCGTTTCGATATAGCTGTACTTGCGCTGTGTGATTCCAATTGCATCCGCTACTCTCTGCTGCGTCAGATCCGCGTCCTCGCGCAGATCCCGAATTCGGTTCCGCATACCATCACCTACTCTGATTTTTCTAATCAAAGTATACCTAGACGAAATTTATCTATTGACTTTTAGATAAATTTCATCTAAAATATGCATAAAGAATTTCTGGGAGGAATGAATATGAAATGTCCTGTTTGTGGCGCAGAGAATAACAATCGTTTCTGCACGCAATGCGGAACCAAACTGCAGCCTGTATCTGCAATGCCAGTCATAGCACCCACAGTAGCTAAAAAGCCAAACTACAAGCCTTTGATTGGCGGAACAATCCTGTTGGCTTGTATCCTTGTTTTTGTTCTGCTGATCGTTAATAGCGCCAAAGGGCCCGATCTTCCGTATCTTGAATATAACGGAGAGATATACAAATACGGAATGGATATAGAATTGCCGACCAATACAACAATCACCACCATTACTTACAATGCAGACAGCTCCGAAGAGACTATTGTCAGATACTTCTCTCCGGACTACGACACACGAATATATCTGGATATCAACGAAAAAACAGGAAATCATGTGATTGTAGGTTTTGCAATTGAAGATTCTTCCACGGCTTCCATAGGCGGTTTATCCATTGGAGATACCTATGCTAAGGTTGAGAAGAAATACCCAAAGATCGATCATTATATGTTGGACGTGGAATGGGAAGCTTCTTGGACAAGTGATTTTCTTGGGACAGAAATTACCGATCATGAAAAACAATATGGAAAAAGGAGTTATGTCGCTGTTTGGGATGAAAATGAATACGCGTTATTTTTCATGAGTAACAAAAAGTATGACGGAAAGAAATTTGTTAAAGCATACCCTAAGATTCATCCAGAACAGGTTTTGCATGTTACCACACGACATAACGGTTATGTTGAAAGTATATCTTTTGGTGATTTCTCGATATACAAAAGAGCTAAAAACATAGAGGATCTGTGGCCATGGTAAACCAAAGCAAAAATACATAACATGAAAACCGGCTGCTGCCCTTTCGGACAGCAGCCGGTTTTCATCATAAAATTATCTCTCGTACGTGGAGCTGCGCTTGCAGATGGCTTCCCAGAGACCGTTGAGGTACGCAGCACCGAGGGCGCGGTCGTAGAGGCCGTAGCCGGCGCGGCCGGTCTCGCCCCAGATCATTCGGCCGTGGTCCGGACGGATGTAGCCGTTGAAGCCGTTCTTAGCCAGAGCGTTCAGGATGGCGTACATATCGAGGGAGCCGCATTTGGACAGGTGCGCACGCTCCTCGAAGCCGTTCTCCAGCACCGCCACGTTGCGGGCGTGTACGAAATGGATGCGGCCCATGGCGGCATACTTTGCAGCCATATGCACCACATCGTTCTGTGCGCTGCAGCCCAGAGAACCGGTGCACAGGGTGAGGCCGTTGTGCGGGTCATCCACGAGCTTCAGGAAACGGTCCAGATTTTCCTCGCAGGTGATGATGCGCGGCAGACCGAAAATGCTCCAGCAGGGATCATCCTCATGGATGGCCATGTTGATGTCGCATTCCGCAGCCACAGGAATGATGCGCTCCAGGAAATACTGCAGGTTGTTCCACAGCTGATCCTCGGTCATGGCGTTGTATTCGGCAACCACATTCTTCAGCTCTTCGCGGGTGTAGCTGGAATCCCAGCCCGGCAGGGTCAGGTCGCTGTCGCTCTCAAGCGGATTGACGGCTTCCACCTGCTCCTGATAGTACACGAGGCTTGTGGAACCGTCCGGCAGAACGTGATCCAGCTGGGTACGGGTCCAGTCAAAGACGGGCATAAAATTGTAGCAGATGCACTTGATGCCGGCTTCGCCCAGACGGCGGATGTTCTCGCAATAGTTTTCGATATAACGGTCACGGGTGGGTTTGCCCAGTTTGATGTCCTCATGTACCGGAACGCTTTCGATCACTTCAAACAGCAGACCGGCATCTTCCACCTGCTTTTTCAGGCCGGCAATGCTTTCGCGGCTCCAAACCTCGCCTACCGGGACATCATAAACCGCGGTTACAATGGCTTCCATGCCGGGGATCTGACGGATATTCTGCAGCGTGACTTTATCGTCACTGCCGTACCAGCGAAATGACATTTTCATAGGGCATCGTCCTTCCAATTTAAAATCTGATCTTAATACCTGTATCGTATCATATCCACCCGAAAAACGCAAGCATCCCTCAGGTTTTGCGGCAGAAAATGATCGCAGAACACCGCAAACAGACACAAGTACGGAACAAAACGCAAAACAAACTTGTGAACACGTGTCTATTTTCTTGCTTTTTATGCAGAATTCGGTATAATACTTATTGTTGGGCGTTGTTTTGAATGGCCCCGATGTGTTTATTTCAGATCAGGCGTTTTGGCCTGATCACCCTATCATTTTGGACGTATACCATTCCGGTATGCGTCTTTTTTTATAAAAATCGGCCGGAAGCAGATTTAAATTCCGCTTCCGGCTTTTTGTAATCAATCAAAAACAAATTCTTCCTCACCGAACAGTTCCGGTCTGTGCTTCATGCTGTCCGCATCGGACAGGGTGCGCAGCACGCGGCACGGATTGCCTACAGCGATGCTGTTATCCGGAATATCCTTGGTGACCACGCTGCCTGCGCCGATGACGCAGTTGTTGCCGATGGTCACGCCCGGGCAAACCACCACGTTGGCACCGAACCAGCAATCGTTGCCGATGGTGACCGGCTCCGCATAGCAAAGGC